>NZ_AZRN01000034.1 GCF_002895565.1 Petrotoga mexicana DSM 14811 | reverse complement strand
GTAACTGTCAAACTCAGGAATCGTCTGCATACCTGCAAAACTTGTGTCCCCTTTTCGTTAGTTCTACGTCAAGTTCGTGGAGCATTATGTTGCTTAGTAATGGGGATAGCGGTCCTCCTTGTGGAGTCCCTTCTTCTGTTTCTATTACTACCCCATTTACCATTACCCCACTCTTGAGGTATTTCCTTATCAGGGATATCACTCTGCCATCTTTTACGTCTTTTGATATTATCCTCATCAGTTTGTCATGGTTTACTGTGTCAAAGTAGCGTTCTAAGTCTATGTCCACTATCCATGTGTGCCCTTCATTTAGGTATTCTTTGCTTTTTCGTATGGCTTGTTTTGCGTCTCGTAATGGCCTGAATCCATAACTGTTATCTACAAATTTCTTTTCGTAAATCGGTGTCAACACCTGGGCTATGGATTGCTGGATTACTCTGTCAATTGCTGTTGGTATGCCTAGTAGTCTTTTCCCTCCATCCGGTTTCGGTATTTCTTTCCTCCTTACCGGCTTCGGGGTGTACCTTCCCTCAAGGAGCTCTTGTCTTAATTCTTCTCCATGTTGTTTGAGATATCCAAAGAGTTCTTCTACTTTCATCCCGTCTATCAGCCAGATATACTCCGTGAAGTTCTGGATAGCTATTGGACTTCGTTTTGCCTTGCAAACTCGTCCACTTCACTTAGCCTTGTATCTGGTTCTTGTTCATCGGACCGGGACTTTGCCTTGGGCTTCCTTCAGATTCCACCTCACGATGGACACCCTTGCCTTCGACTAGTGGTTCCCGCTACCAGGCCCACAGCGGACTTTCACCGCTTAGCTATTGCCCATGCTGGGCGCACAAAATGAGGCCTTTAAAACCAGGCCTCATATAAATTTTACGCAATTAGCTTTGTACTTCTTCCATTAATAGTATATTGTTTTTTAACAAAGCTTCTAAATCTTCGACTGTGTATACTTTAAGTGGTTCTATACCGTTAAAGGATGTCGCATATTCATTGGTGTAAGCACCTGTATTTATGAAATATACTATATCATTATAATCAATATCGATTGGTAACTCAATTTCATCGTAGATAGTATCTACACTGTCACAGGTAGGGCCAGCTAAGGTCATAGTTGTTGTCTCGGAATACTCTTTACCTTCCACCAACACTTCATACCTGAAATTTTCAATGGTTTCCATTAAACCGTGAAAAACCCCAGTATCTAAAAACACCCAGTTTTGTGTACCCTTTCTACCTCTTAAAAGTACTCTTGATGCAATTATTCCAGCATTCCCAACCATAGACCTTCCGGGTTCAGATAAAACTCTTAATCCTTCCACCCAACCAAGATACTCTTTGATCGATTCATTTATTACTTCTCCAATTTCTTCTACTTCCGGAACTGGTTTTGTATGTTTTACTGGAATGCCACCACCTAGATTCAACATTTTTAAATCAATCTTTTGCTTGTGAAGTTTTTCAAAAACCTCGCTGGCATTCAAAATTGCTTCCTTCCACTTGTATTTGTTATATGATTGTGAGCCAACGTGGAAAGATACCCCATAAGGTATTAGACCTTTTCTTTTTGCATATTTGAGGATTTCTATTAAATGATCGACATCTGTTCCAAATTTACCTGACAGTGGCCAATCTGAATCATTGGAACTCATTGACAATCTTCCATATACTTTCGCACCTGGAGCGTTTCTTGCAATTTTTTCGACTTCCATTTCTGCATCTACTGCAAAATATTCGACTCCATTATCCCAGGCAAATTTTATATCTTTTTCTTTCTTTATGGTATTTCCAAAACTCATTTTATCTGTAGAAATTCCCAACTTCATTAATTTTTCTATTTCCCCTCTTGATGCAACATCAAAAGAAGCTCCTAAATCTCTTAATGTTTCAAGTATGCTAGGATGTGAATTGGCTTTTACCGCATAAAAAATTTCGACATCGTTGATTGAATTTTTGAGCTTGTAATAATTTTCCTTTACATAATTAGTATCTAACACTAAAAAAGGTGTTTCAAGAGTTTTTGCCGCTTCTCTTATGAGTTGCGTTAATTCCAATTTATCCAACCTCCCTAAGTTTTTTTTGGATTATACTGCCTTTAGAAACTCTAAAACTTCGTATATAGCGCCCTTTCACCCAATCGTTAAGGGGTAAACCCCTTAAGATCCCCAAGTTCAAAATCAAAGTTTATTTTAAAAAAGCTTTTTGCACAAAACTGCGAAAGGGTTTACCCTTTAAAATCTAAATCTAATTTTTGAAAACAATTTTATTTCTAAAGTATTTGGTTTTTGGAGAATCCCAATTTCAAAAATTATAAATTTACAATTGAATATTTAATACACAAAAAGTAACGCACAAACATTTATTTAGTTAATATATAATTATGCTAAGTTACATTATTAAATATCCCGAAAGGTATTCACAAAATTCCTTTGTAGTGGTATAATTTAAACGAATAGCAGTTAATAAGCCGAGGTGGCGGAATTGGTAGACGCGTAAGATTCAGGATCTTATGGGCTTTTAGTCCGTGCGGGTTCAAGTCCCGCCCTCGGCACCATCCACCTTTCCTTAAGAGGCGGAAGCCCGTTTCTTCAGAAAAGGTGGTTTTTTTTATTTTATGATTCAATTTTGATATAATTTAAATAATTGTCGGAAAATCAAAAGGAGGTCCATTGTATTAATGAGAAGCGTTTTTAGAGATTTTACTGATTATTTTTTTGAAATATTAACTTATCCAAAAGAAAAGTGGAATTTATTTTGGCAGGATTACAAGAGAACTTTAGATTTTATAAATCTTTATCAAGAAAAAAAAGGTATCAAAGAAGATGAGATTGTTGAAAAATTTAAAAAAATTGGAAGAAGGGAACTTGACAAGGCTTTTTGGTACAAGCAAGAAATTATAAAAGATTTAAAAGCTGATATCATCAAGGATCTGACAAAATCCTCTGAAAAGTTTCAACTTGACAGGGGAGATTATGCGGTTTATTTAACTGTATTCATGGGTGAGAGCCCTTACGAATTTTTAGAATCATTCAAAGGAACAATAATTGGTGTAGATATACTTTATTTTTATTTCAACAGGGATAAGATCGATCCAAAAAGCTTAATAGAAGAAGCAATAATGGAATTCATTAATTCTACAACACCCAATAAGAAAAAAGCCGACTTTTGGATTTTATACGATAAGATAAAAACTATTATCAGTGATAAAAATTATAACGATAAGCAGAGTATTTTAAAATTAATTTCTCAATTGTTAGCTGAAAGGATACCTTATTATAATTGGGTAGGTTTTTATCTGGTCGATGAGAGAGATGGTAATTCGCTTGTATTAGGACCTTTTGTTGGAGAGCCAACAGAACACACAAAAATAAAGTTTGGACAAGGAATCTGTGGACAAGCGGCGAGCACAAAAGCAACCTTCGTTGTTGATGATGTTAGCAAAGAAGAGAACTATCTTTCATGCAGCCCAAAAACACAGGCGGAAATTGTTGTTCCCATATTTGATAAAAAGGGAAATATTGTTGGTGAAATAGATATTGATAGTCACGAAAAAGCCCCTTTTAATCAAGATGATCGATCATTTTTGGAGGCTATTGCGGAACTACTTTCTGAAAGATTTTGGTAAATAAGGTGATTATGTGAATCTAGATAAAATTAAAGAAATTTTTAAAGATTATTCTCCAAAACCTATAGGAGTAGAAAAATGTTTTTCTGTGTTGATTTCTTTGATACAAAAAGACAACTCTTTACACCTTTTATACGAATTGAGATCAAAGACTTTAGTGAGACAACCTGGAGAAGTTTCTTTTCCCGGAGGAGAAATTGAGGCAAATGAAACACCAAAAAATGCAGCCATTAGAGAAAGTTGTGAAGAATTGAATTTACAACCAAATAACGTAGAAATATTGGGAGCTGCGGATTATCTCCTTACTCCCTTTAATTATTTAATATATTCATATGTTGGTTTTTTGAATATAAACGTCAACACAATAAAACCTAATGAAGAAGTGGAAGAAGTATTTACTGTACCTTTAGAATATTTCTTATCTCATGAACCTTTAGTTCATAACACTTATCTTACAAACGAAATAGATGAAGGTTTCCCTTATGATCTTATCCCTAATGGAAAAGATTATAACTGGAGAGTTGGTAAATACCCTGTTTATTTCTATGTTTACGAAGATAGAATTATTTGGGGCATCACCGCCAGATTAACGTACGAGTTTATTAAGAAATTGAGACATTGACTATTCAATTACAGAGTATAAAAGTTAAATCATTTACATTTGTGCCGGTAGGACCTGTTATAACTAGACCGTCAACACTTTGTAGGGCATGATATGAGTCGTTGTTATTTAATACCTTTTCAACATCTATTCCTTTCTCTTGTAATCTGTTAACCGTTTCTCCATCAACTATTCCACCGGCCGCATCCGTTGGGCCATCAGTTCCATCTGTTCCTACTGAAGCTATCAAAACTTCTTGATATCCTTTAATACCTCGAGCTGCTGATAAAACCAGTTCTTGATTTCTTCCTCCTTTACCCTTTCCTCTAACATGAACTACCGTTTCTCCTCCTAAAATTATTGCACAAGGAGTGTTTAAAGGTCTTTCTCTTTCTTTTTCCTCTCTAACGATGGCTGCTAAAAATGAACCAGCTTCTTTCGCTTCACAGTCAAGCGTAGTTGTTAAAATCATAGTATTATATCCCAAATTTTGAGCAATTTTGACAGCACTTTCACAAACCTTAGTTACACTACCAATAATCCTTGTTTCAACGTTATCTAGATGTTTTGGAGTCTCATTTTTTAGGGCATGTAAGATTTTTTCTGAAAGTGTTAAGTCATATTTTTTTATTATTTTTTCCACATCTTCGAGGGTGGTAGAATCAGGGTATGCAGGACCAGAAGCAATACTATCCAATCTATCACCTAACACATCAGATAGAACAAGAGAATATATTTTTGCAGGTTCAACTAACTTCGCAAAATTCCCTCCTTTAACTCGAGAGAGATGTTTTCTCACCGTATTTATTTCCACTATATTTGCTCCAGATTTTAACAACATATCTGTTACATTTTTTATGTCTTCTAAATTAACACCCTCAACTGGAATTTCAAAAAGGGCTGATCCTCCTCCAGAAACAAGAAATAGTACAACATCATTTTCGCGTAAATTTTGTACCAATTCTATAGCTTTCTTTGTAGATTTTATAGTATTCTCATCTGGAATAGGGTGACCCGCTTCATATATTTGTAGGCTTTCTATTGTACCTTGAGAATGACCATATTTTGTTATAACTATTCCATTTTTTACCTTATCCTTTAAAAAATCTTTTGCTGATTTAGCCATCCTCCAAGCAGCTTTTCCTATAGCAACTATGTGAATATTATCTTCTAAACTCATTTTCTCAAGTTCTTGTTGAACAGCTTTTTCTGGTAAAACAGAATCTATTGAATTTTTTATTATCCTAAAGGCATCTTCACGTAAATTTTTCAAACAATCAACTCCTTACAAAATTATTAAACTTATAATCCATATAATAATTGCCGCTGTGACTCCTTCTACCAAAGTTCCCAGCGTTTGAAGTTTATAAGCTTGATTGACACTCATTCTTGAAAATTGTGAAACAACCCAGAAATAACTATCGTTAGCATGAGATACCACCATGGATCCAGCTCCAATCGCAACAACAGACAATGCTATTGCAGCAGGTGTGGTCAAACCTAGAGAGCTCATTAATGGAGCCATTAATGACGCAGTAGTTATTATAGCAACAGTTGAAGAACCTTGGGCAGATTTAATCGCTGCAGCTACGATAAATGGTAGCCAAATACCCAAATTAGCTGTAGCCAACCCTTCTCCTAATACATCTGCAATTCCTGAATTTTGTAAAACTTTTCCAAATGCACCACCAGCTCCCGTTATCAAAATAATAGATGCAGCATTCAACAACCCTTCACCTACCCAACCACTTGAAGAAAGCATCTTTTTATCTAATTTTTTGGGTAAAGTGAAAGCTATTAAAACTCCAATTAAAAGAGCGATTACCGGATTACCAACGAACCCAAAAAAACTTCTAACAGCGCTATCCCCAAAAGGTCTGGTTGGGAAATCAGAAATTGATTTTAAAAGAATCAATATGATAGGCACAACTATGGGCATGAAAGAATTAAAAGTCGAAGGAGCTTTCTTAGTTCTTTCCTCTATCTCGACATCGCTCAATTCTGGTTCTGGTTCAATATATATTCTTTTGCCCATTATATTGGCATATAATACGCCTATAAGCATGGCAGGAATAGAAACTATCAACCCAATCAATATAACCATTCCCAAATCCGCGCCTAAGATCCCAGCGGCTGCTATGGGTCCTGGGGTAGGAGGAACCATCGTATGTGTAGCATATAATCCAAGACTCAGAGCAAGACCAGTTGCTGCAAGGGAGAACTTCGCCCTCTTCGTAACAGCCCTATTTAAAGGAGAAAGGATTACAAATCCAGAGTCACAAAAAACAGGTATGGAAACTATATAACCTATTATAGCCATAGCCAACGGAACTCTCTTTTCCCCAGTTAATTTTAAAGTAGCTTCAGCCATCTTAAAAGCACCACCAGATTTTTCAAGGAAAGTACCGATTATCGTACCAGCGGCGATCACTATGCCTATACTTCCAAGCGTTCCTCCAAAACCACCGGTAATTGAATCAACTATTTCCGTCAAACTCATTCCAGAAAAAATACCGAACAAAACAGCAGTGAACAACAAAACTAAGAAAGGGTGCAGTGTTAACCTTGCAGTTGCAAAAATTATAAAAATAACAGATAAAATCAACAAAATGATCAACCATATACCCATTAGTAATACCCCCTTAATATTAATTAATGTATTTCTTTTTCCAAATACATTCTTTTATCGGCTATTTCAATGGCTTTCTCAATATCAGGAGCTTCTTCAGGGACAAGACAGTAACCTGTACTTATAGAAGATATTATCAACATATCGTTGAACGTTATTGGGGTTTTAACAGTTGATTTGATCCTTTGTATTATTATATCAATACTAATGTTCTCCGTTATTTCATCTATTATTATAATAAATTCGTCTCCTCCGTACCTAAAGATTAAATCATCAGATTTAATAGAATTTTGAATTCTCTTTGTAAGAATTTTTAAAGCTTGATCCCCTACGGTGTGACCAAAATTATCGTTAATCTTTTTAAAATTGTCAAAGTCCAGAAAAATAACCGCCTTTTTTGAAGTATCGGATTTATATTGAGAGATATATTTTTCAAGGGCTTTTCTATTATACACTTGGGTTAATATATCTAACTCTGAACTGAGAAACTGTTCGCTCACAGAAAAAACAGTTTTTAAGACTCTATCTATGTCTTCTAAAAAGTAATTTATTAATTCTCTTTCAAATTTCGATACTTTTGCTTGCTTAAACCAATCAACATTCAAAACACCTATTATTTCATTTTTTACCATAATCGGTATGCCCAACCAAGATTTAGACAAGCTATGTTTTTGATACCACAGGCTATTCTTTTTAGTGTCCTTTATGAAAAGTACTTTTTTTGTATCAATTACTTTTTTAATATGCTCTCCACTGATTTGTATTTCTGAGGCTACTTCCTCTAAAGGAAGAAAGTCTAAATCCTTTGACCAGAATAAAAATCTCCATTCATCATTATTTGGAGTCAATAAAAAACTCCAAGAATCGGCTTTTAAAAAGAGTGGTAACTTTTCAATGATAGATTCAAGTGCACAATCCTTTTCAACCTCGTTTTCTAAACAGGTAATAGCCGTTTCAAAAAGAGAACTTTTAAAGCGTTCCCTTATAACATTTTTTGGACTGGGAGGAGCGAAAGCAGGTGGTTTATCTTTTTCATTAACAATTCTTCGAACATAGATAGCGGTTTTTATCCCCGTGTAGAAAACATAGACCAATATAAACAAAAGTACAGTAGAAATGATAATTATATATACCATACAATCTCCCTCAAATACTAATTATAGTATAAATTTTTTTACCTTAACATTATATCACGATTCTATCCAAAGGGGTAGAATTGCCATTTTTTAGAGCTTATTATAATCCACTACAGCGAAAGTCCAGAGTTTGTAGTTTGAGCTTTTTATCCATTCTGCGGTTATGGGCATAGCAAATTCCGGAGCCAATCTCCCATTTAATATCCAGTATTTCGACTCTTCGTTGTTATATATACCTGGATTTACCAAAATCTTGAGCTTTAAAGCAGCATCTACTATATCAACAAAATCTATTGTTTCTTCATTCTGAAGGAGATTTTTTATCTCTTCTAAAATTTTTTTAGAGGGTAAAGGTTTAACATTAATCAGAGCAATATTTTTCGAAAGAGGACCGATGATTTTAACGTTTGCGATCTCTCTTTGAACATCGTAAAAATCAAGCACATCGTGAATCACTTCGTTGGCAATGATATCTGCTCTTGAATGATAATCTCTATTTACAGACATTTTTAATAAATGCTTGTACTTACATCCCTCTCGTATTTTATTCTCCCCAATTTTTGGTATTGTTATATTATAGTACTTTAAAATCTCCTGGATTTCTTCTTTGTTCAAATTTAAAAGGGGAGAGTATATTCCGTCAAAAAACTTAATCCCAGTATTACCCCATGAATCAGATAAGTTTGCACCTGAAGCGACTATTCCCTTATAAGAAAACTGCTTTACCTTTCGGATTTTTACAATCCTTGTACATTGATTACAATTTGGACCATGGTACATTATCTCTTCCTGTTCTTCTTCACCACGTGAAAAAAACAATTTTAAACCCAACTGTTTGGATAAGGTTAAAACGGCCTCTAATCCTTTTGAGTAAGAATAACCACCAAAGCAAACGTTTACCAAAGTAATCTTACTTTGGGGCAAAATATCTTTTGCAAGCAATGCCACAACAGTACTGTCCATACCTCCAGAAAAAGCTATATACAAATTTTTGTTACCTATTATCTCTTTCATTTCCTTTTTTATAGAATCTATTTTTTCTTCAATCGTTGTTGTCATTTCCCTCTCCCGTTTATATCCTAATTCTTTCTCTTTTAAGAAAAAGTTTGAACTGCTCAAAGGGTAAAGGCTTACTAAAATAATAACCTTGTACCTCGTAGCACCCTTCCTTTTGAAGAAACAATAACTGTTCTTTATTTTCCACACCTTCTGCAATAACTTCAAATCCTAAGCTTTTAGACATTGAAATAATACTTGATACTAATCTTTGAGACGTCTCGTCATGTAAAACATTATCAATAAAACTTTTATCTATTTTTATCTTATCAATATCCAATTTATTTAAATAGGAAAGAGAAGAAAATCCTGTTCCAAAATCATCAAGGGCTATCTTTAATCCTATTTCTTTCAAAGCTTCTACTTTTTTCTGAGCTGAATAAAAATCTTCAATGAATAGATCTTCTGTTAGCTCAATTCCTAAGTAGGAGGGGTTTAAATTATATCTATGCAACATACTTTCAATGCTATATAAAAAATCCTCTCTTTCAAAAAATGATTTTGAGACATTGAAAAAAATCCTTATGTTTTTATTCAATGATTCATTTATAACTCTTGCATTCTTTATTGTTTCCTCTAAAACAAATTGATCGATCCTCTCCATGAGTGCTTTCTTTTTAGCAATACCTAAAAATACGTTTGGAGACAAAATGGAACCATCCGCTTTTTGCAGTCTAATTAAAGCCTCGGCACCTATTATATTCATCCCTTTTGTGTCTATTTGCGGCTGAAAGTACATCAATAGTCCATTATTATCTAACGCTAAATTTATCTCATCTTCGATTTTCTTTTCAAATCCAAAAATTTTCGATAATTCGGGTGAATAAAAATTGATAGATTGTCTCATTGAATTTTTTAAAGCCATTTCTGCCTGATTTATTAAATCTTCAGGACTTGTTGAATTTGCTTGATAGTTACTTATACCTATCTTTATTTTCAAAAAAATTCTTTCACCCAATATTTGAACAGGTGTTGATAACTTCTTTAAAAGGTTTGTCGCTAGACTTTCTAACTCATCTATACCTTCAAAAGCTCCAAAAAAAGCAAACTCATCTTTCGAAATTACTGAAACAAAGTATCGTTTGCCAACAATTTCAGTAATTTTCTCGGCTACCTCTTTTATAACGCGATTCATCGTTTCCAACCCATGAAAATCAATTAATTCATGTAATTCATCAATTTTCATTATTAAAAGAGCAAATTTATTTTCTTCTGAATTTTTCTGAAGAACATTTTCTATTCTTTCCAATAGACTTTTCAAGTTAGGTAAACCTGTCAAAGAATCATATTTCAGCACTCTCAATATTTCTTCTTCTTTTTTAAGGTTATTAGTAATATCAGTATTTATAGCCATATATCCTATTATTTTGTTGTTGTATCCTTTAATTTCAAAGAAATTTGAATGCAAAAATATCATTTCACCATTCTTTTTTCTGTCTATTATTCTTCCGCTCCAAAATCCCTTTGATTTAAGTTCGTACCACATCTGCTCATAAAAATTCTTATCATGCATATTTGAAGCCCAAAAGTGAGGATTTTTCCCTATAACCTCATCAAGAGTATAGCCAGTCATTTTTAAAAAAGCATTGTTTACCCTTACTACTTTGTTATTTTTATCAGTTATAACTATAGCCTGAGGTGAATTGTCAAACATCTCTTTTGGAAAAAATGTATCTGGGCTCATTAATCCAAAATTTTGATCAGGATTGCGAACCAAAATGTATAAAACATCTTTATCATACTTTCTTTTTCTCTTTCCGATTAAATCAAAGGTATTAAAACCTTTTTTATTCCTTTTCAGGGAAACTCTCAACGTCCACTCAGTCTCGTATTCACTGTTATAAACTTTATCGGTTAACTTTTGAACATCTTCTTCTTTTATAAGAGCTAATAATTCATCTAGATTATTGGGAAGTTCGTTTTTCCCAACACCAGTTATTTGTTTCAAATTTTCTGAATACAAGATCTTCCTATCTGACAGATCTATTCGCATTATTGCTCCTGTATACATCTCTGAGGCGGACTCATACATGTCTAATAATTCTTTAACTGCCTTTTCATCAATATCCATACTAACCTCTTTTTTTGAAAATTATTTTTTGTGAATCTTTTATAGTAATAGATAATTAAAATTTGTATGATAAAATATACTCTGATTATATTATATTCTTTTTAATTTAAATATAAATAAAAATAAAAATTTAAAAAGTATTTCTTTAATTTACAGAAAATACCAAAAGAGGTGATCAATGTTGATGAAAATTAAAAAAGAAAACTCTATATTTAATTTTTCTAAAACAAATACTCCTATAGCTAAAGTTAAACCCAAAGAAAAAATCTGCATAGAGACAAAAGATGCTTTAAGTGATGAAATAAGATCTGAGAACCAGCCTTTCGAGTCAATAAACTGGGAAAAAGTTAATCCAGCTACAGGTCCTCTTTTCATTGAAGGGGCAAAAGAGGGAGACATTTTAGAAGTTAATATAGAAAATATAAAAATAACTCGAGATTACGGTGTAATGTTGACGGGCAAAGATATGGGAGTTTTAGAGGATGCTTTTGAACGAAGTTTTATAAAAATAGTGCCAATAAAGGAAAACAAAGCTTTTCTATACGACTACGAAATCCCTTTAAAATCTATGATAGGGGTTATTGGTACCGCTCCTAAAGAAGGAAGTATTCCTTGTGGTACACCTGGAGAGCATGGTGGAAACATGGATTGTAATATCATTGGAGAAGGAACTACCGTGTACCTACCTGTACATGTTGAAGGAGCTTTATTTGCTTTAGGCGATTTACATGCCGCTATGGGCGATGGAGAAGTTTGCGTAACAGGTGTCGAAATTCCGGCTGAAGTATCCGTTTCATTCAATATAATAAAAGACAAGGATTGGAAATTGCCTATGGTGAAAACTGAAAAAAATATTTATACGTTAGCTTCCAAGCCATCTTTAGATGAAGCTTCCATTACAGCTACAAAAAATATGGTGCATTTTTTGTGCCAAGAATATAAATTGAGTAAAGAAAAAGCTATGTTCTTGCTTAGCGCTATTGGAAATCTTCAGATTTGCCAAGTGGTTGATCCTTTAAAAACTGTAAGAATGGAACTACCGTTAGAATTCCTAAAATAGATATTTTCAGCAATAAAAGGAGAGTAAGTTTGTGACGGCACTTATAAACTTCGTAATAATAGCAACCATAGGAAACATATCTAAAAGATTTTTACCTGAAAATACGGGTGATATTCTAACAACTTTGATAATCAATTTTACACTTCCCATGACTGTATTCATAGGTATAACTTCATCTCAAATAGATTTATCCAAATTATTTTTTGTTCTGATAGGTTTTTTAGGTGGTTTGCTGATCTTTTGGGGTGGAAAGTTTTTATTAAGAACTTTAAAAATCGAAGATGTAAAAATAAGTACAGTAATACTATTAGCTTTTTGTGGATTGAATATTGGCCTTTTCATGTACCCTTTGGCAGAAATGTTATGGGGCATTGAATCCATAACTTACTTTGCACTTTACGACTTAGGAAACAGTTTTATCGTATTTGGAGTTGGCAAGTCTGTTGCTGAAGGAAAAGGAGGCAAGTTCCACATTGTAGATCTGTTTGAATTTCCTCCTTTTATAGCTTTAATTTTAGCATTTCTTCTAAACGGCGTTAATTTACCTGAATTTGTACTTTCACCTATGATGGTTATAAAAGATGCCAATAATTTTTTGATAATGTTTTTAGTAGGATTTTATTTCAATATAGTATCTCTAAAAGCTCACAGAAGGATTTTAACGATTTCTGTAACCACAAAGTATTTATTGGGACTTATAGTTTCGTTATTCACTTTACTAATCCCTGTAAGTACAGAACTGCAAAGAATTTCTCTTTTTCTTTCCCCATTGCTACCAAGTGCAATGATGGCGATCGTTTATTCGGTAAAAAACAACTATGACTCCGAACTCGCTAGCAGTTTCGTGAGTCTGACAACTCTTATTTCTTTCATAATTGTATTTGTTGTAACAGCGATAATGGGGTTTTGATCAAAGTCCCTGGCTTTCCAACCAAAGTGCGATTTGATCGACTACTTTATCTTCAAATTTTAATGTTTGGAAGTTGACAAGCTCGTGAGCCATATTCTCTATGTAAACTATTTCTAAATCATTTTTCTTTTTCAATTCTTTTTCATATTCTTTTAAGAGCTCGTAGGGCGTCTTCAAATCTTGTGTGCCATTGATTATTAATAACGGAACATTCATATTCACAAACTTTTCTACCATACTTCGACTTAGTTCACTCCATCGAGTTAAAAATTCTCCACTATAATAATCTAAATATAGCTCGTTTGGGTCTATTTCTTCTTTTTTCATACTTTCATTTACTTTTTTTGCCTCTGTCAAAACGTCTTCCAACATTACTATAACACTATCTAATGAATTGTCAGTATTAAGCTTTTTATAATAATCTATTTGATATTCTACTTGGTAAACTATTTGTTCTGTAATCTCTAGCAAAGCTGGAGAAAGAGCAACAGCAACAAGTACTTCTTCTCCTTCAATTATATAAGGTAAGAAAGAAGCTCCTTGACTGTGACCAATAACGATTATTTTTTCTTTATCAACTTCTGGTAGGGTTTTTAAGTATCTTATAGCTGCTTTTGCATCTTTGATAAACACGTCTGGCATAACCTTGGAAAAATTTTGGCCGTTTTTTGCCATGGTGAAATTTCTTTTGTCGTATTTTAGAACAATATATCCTTCTTCAACTAGGCCTTCTGAAAGGTGCAAAAAAGGTGTAAGTATTCCTCCAGTTTCATTTCTGTCAAGTGAACCTGAACCATGTACCAAGACAATACCGAATGCCTTCTTATTTTTATCAACTTCTTTTGGAAGCATCAGAGAACCTTCCAATTTAAAGCCATCGAAGCTGTCAAAAACAATCTCTTTTTCAACGTAATTTTTCGCTTTTGCTTCTTTCTTTTGCATTGTCACTTCAATCGATTGAGAAGGTATCTCAACCTTGGTGATTTTACCGTCTTGAAAGACTACATTCTGTGCTAAACCCGAAGACAAAATTACAAAATTTTGAGGATCTTTATACTCAATTTCCACGTCTAAAATTGCATTGTTCCAAGTTGTCTGGTTTAGAGACAATTGAGGAACAAATGCTGAATATTTACCTTCGGGCAAATTTTTATAATAAAGGGCGAATATATGGTCTAAAATGAAGTTATTATCTAAAATAATTACGTTTTCTACGTTATAATTTTTTAAATTTATACCGTTGAATTGATTTGTGACCTTTTTCCCGTTGTAAGTACTTACCAAAGTTCCTTGCTTTTGATTGTAAACAAAAATATCTAGTGAATATTCTTGAAATGTCCATGAATCATCATATTTTGTTTCTGAAACAAATCTTAGGGTGTTTTCCCCTATATTTAAAATAGAGGTAGTTTTTCCCAAATAATTGGCTGCATCAAACTCCACGATAATATTTCCAATCTCTGCATCGTTTTGATAAATATAATACTGATAACTTTCTGAAAAAGCCAGCATAAAGCTAAACATAACCGGTAAAATTAAAACAAAAAACTTCTTCACATACATCACCTCTTGCAGTTTTTTTAAAAACAATTACTATTATAATTCTCTACTTAGAAGCTGAACGGTTTTTCTTTTTAAATATCTCCATAGTATTAAGCTAAAAATCAAGAATATGAAGTTTAGAATGATGAAAATAAGATACTGATCGAATAATGGAACCAATTTATATATCAAGAACCCTACGATTCCTACAACTCCAAAAACCAACAATATAGCAAGCAAACCATTTATATTTTGTTTCATCGCCTTCTGTGGATTATCCCAGTTTAAGTATGGTTTTGAAGCATCAATAATCATTTGAATTATATTTAGAAACAAATTAAAAATAATCGCTAAGATCATGGCTCCGCAAAATTCATAAAGATTTAGTTTAAAAAGCAATGTCCCAATAATTAAACCAGAAACAAAACCTAATGAGCTTATTTGTACAATATGTTTAATTTTGGCCCTTAAAATTTGATCCACATTAACAGGTAGTATTTTCAGTTCTTTTATTAACCCTCCTTCCCTTGAAAAACATGAGTAAGAAAGACCATTTATAGACGAAGCTAAAGTTGCAACAAAACCAACAATAAATAATTTGTATTGTAATATCGTACTTATTATTTCATTACTTAACCCTAATTCCACATTATTGAATATAATACCAAAGACTATCAATATTATTGGAAAGGCCAAAACATTACTAAATCCATTGACTGAAAATGAAGGTGTTTTCAAAAAATACAGCCACTCTCTTTTCAATAGAGCTTTGTCTACTGTAGATTCTTTAGTGAAGAAGTTATAAGTTCCTTGAGTTTTAGATTTTCTAAGTAAAGGTTTTGATTCTATCAGAGAAGAATAATTAGAATAATATAATTTTTCACCAACATACAACGTTAAAATTAATAGGGATAAATGAAAGCCCAGGAACAATAAAAGCCATGCTAAATTTAAAAAAATGCCACTAGTTAAAGATTTTACGGCTAAAAAAGCAGGGGGATAAATCCTTGCTAACTTAGTAATGACGCTATCGGGATTGATAGAAATATTGGGTATTTCGTTGCTATTTTGCGTATTTATTGAGAAATTTGACCCTGATAAAAACAAATATAAACCAAAGATAACCATAAGAAAAATTGTTGATAAATACAAGAAGAGCTCTCGCCTATTAGATTTTTTAAATAGTTTTGAAGTCAACAACGCATACAATAAAATCAAGGTCATTGGAAATACTTGCGAAAAAAGAAAAATAATTATGAATATTAAATAATATAAAAAACCTTGTTTAGTATAAACCCCAAAATAAATCAAAGAAGGCAGCAATAATATCAATGAAATAAACATTTGATCAAATAAAATCACAGATAATTTCCCTAAAATAACTTCATAAGGTTTCAAAGGTAAGGTTAATAAAAGATTCATATCTTTATTGATAAATAATTCTCCAATCAGCAGAAAAGCACCTAAGAAGAAGCCAAAAAAACCAGCTAAGACAAAAAAGTTTGCCAGAAATAATGGCTGTATATTCAAGATTGTGTAAGTCTCCAAAGTAGTTTTAAGCATGTTAAGGTATAGAGGTGAATATGCAACAACGATTAGTACAAAGACGCAAAAAAGGACTATAAAAGTAATTAAATCACTTTTATTCCTTTTTATGGAGTATTTAGTTTTGGAAATTCCATAGTGCTGATCTAATTTAATCAAGATAAGAGAAATCAATCTTTTCGCTTTCACTATTTGTCACCTCTAAGAATATTTGTTCCAAACTTTTATCCCCTTTGAGCTTTCTTAGATCTTTTATAGAACCTTCAAATATGATCCTTCCCTTATCAATGATGGCTATTTCATCACAAACTTTTTCTGCAATTTCCATAATATGTGTGGAAAAAAATACTATATTTCCTGCTTCCACATATTTTTTCATAAGATTTTTCAAAATAAAAGCTGATTCAGGATCAAGCCCAACAATTGGTTCGTCGAGAATCCAGAACTTTGGATTGTGAATCAACGCAGCAATCAGAGCTAATTTCTGTTTCATCCCATGGGAATAAGTAGAAATAGGGTTGCTAATAGAGCTTTCGAGCTTAAAGGTTTTTATCAACCACTCCCCTCTTTTTTTGCGTTCTTCAAGTGATACCTCAAACACGTCGCTTATAAAATTTAGATAAGATATTCCAGTTATTTTTTCAAATAGAAATGGTTCATCCGGAACAAAACCTATCAACTTTTTTATCTTTATTGATTCTTTTTGAAAATCCATACCATCATAAATAATTCTTCCAGAAGTTGGTTTGTACAAACCTGTGATCATGTTTATAGTGGTTGTTTTTCCTGCACCGTTAGGTCCTAAAAACCCGAAAATTTTTCCATCTTCTATTTCCAAGTTTACATGATCCACCGCCACCACATTTTCCGAAAAACGTTTTGTAAGATCAATCAATTCAATCAATGTGTTTATTGCCTCCTTTGTCAGGAACTCGGATTAAATCACCGACGTCCAGGGAATTATACTCCTTCAAAATAATTTTTTGATTTGGATTAGCACTATCTATTAAACTACCATCTTCAAGATTTACTATTTGATCCAATAATACTTTAGTATTTTCACCTTTTTTGGTTACAATCTCTAATTCTTCACCCTTTTCTATCTTATTCCTGACATCAACAACATATTGATCTTCAGATATCTTTTCTATAATTTTCCCCACAAATTTGTAATTTCTAATGTAGGACGAAGTCTTATAATTTTGGGAGTTTTCACCCGGTTTATGAAAATAAAAACCTGATGTGTACTCTCTGTGACTAACACTTTCGAGTTCTTTTTTTAAACTATCGATAAGTTCTTTAGTGTATTCTTTGTTGTAATAACTATCTATTGCTTGCCTGTATACTTTAGTCGTCATTCCTGCATAATAACTACTTTTCATCCTTCCTTCTATCTTTAAACTATCAACCCCGGTTTCGATTATTTTGTCGAGAAAATCAACAGTACAAAGGTCTTTAGAATTCATAATGTAAGTTCCTCTTTCATCTTCAAACACAGGAAAATATTCCCCAGGTCTTTTTTCTTCCATTAGATAGTACTTCCATCTGCAAGGCTGTGTACATTGGCCTCTGTTGGCATCTCGTCCCGTTAAGTAATTACTTAATAGACATCTGCCTGAAATAGATACACACATCGCTCCATGAATAAATACTTCAATGTCTATATCTGGGACTTTTTCTCTGATTTCTGATATTTCTTTTAATGAAAGTTCTCTTGCCAATATGACCCTCTTCGCTCCTAAATCTCTCCACATGGCAACACTGGCCCAATTGGTGTTACTTGCCTGAGTACTTACGATCAAAGGTAAGTTTGAGTTTCTTTTCACAATATTAAATACACCCAAATCCGCGACTATTACCCCATCCACTTTTAATCTTTCCAAATAATTTACATAATCAGGTAAGAGTTCCAATTCAGAATTGTGGGGTATTGCATTGAGAGTTACAAAGAGTTTCTTTTGTAATTTTCTAGCCAATTTTACCGCCTTTTCCAATTCTTCATCTTCAAAATTTTTGGAAAATGCCCTTAAATTTAGAATTTTTCCACCAATGTATGCGGCATCGGCACCATAGTGATACACAGTTTCCAATTTTTCAAAGTTCCCTGCGGGGGATAACAACTCGACTTTTTTCATGGCAATAAAAAGTTCACCTCGAATAAATAAGATATCAAAAATGTCTCAAATTTTTCCTCACCATTTTTCAAAGATTTCCATTTCATCTCAAAATCTCCCATCTTTGTATTGAATAAGAAACTGAAAACATTGCTATCGATTATACCTTTTGAGTTCGTTCCATAATCCCAGATGTAATTGAAATAACCTTTTTCAAAGGCTAAGGTTAAATCAACACTATTAATTTTGGAATCTTCCCCATACTTGAAACCAAAAGGATAGTCAAAAAAAATTCTGGCACCAGGTTCGGAAGATAAAGCGATGGTTCTGTAGTATAAGTTATCGTATGGATAAACGCTTGAAAAAAAGTTATCTTGTATTTTGTATCTTTCAACACCAATTCTAAATTTGGCACCTTCAAAATCAAAGGTCTTTGAAAGGCCTAAACCATAACCACTGCTATTTGTGTCATAATTAAATGCATATTCATTATCTATATTTATATCCCAAAAAGGGATAATCTTCATGTACCCACCATATACACCCACGTCGGATATTATAAACATATTTACAGGATTAGGTAGCTCTCCTGCCACCTGATTCAATGAGCTTATTCCCAAATAAAGTTTTTCGTTTGGATTATAATTTAAACCATTATAAAAAGCATTTCTAAAGGCGATAAACTCGTCATCCATCGCAGCATACTCTTCTTTTGAAAGCAAAGGCACCATGGATAAAACAGAGAAATCGTAATCTAATTTATCATTAAAAGAATAAGAAATAGCCAAGGTATCATAATAAGGAGAGTTATCAGATAAGACTAAGTTGTATTTCATAGGACCGTATGAAAGAGGGACTCTTCCCACCAAAAAACTAAGATCTTCTTTATTGTAAGATAAATAAGAATAAGTGGGAAAATCTAAAGAGATATAAACCAAAGACGGAAGGTCGAAAAGACTGTAATTTTCATAAGTAAAATAAGAGGTATCACTTAACCTGAAATCAGCGATGAACTGTGCATAAAAATAATCGCTATAATAATTTTTGATTCCGAACGTGAATAAATTCCCGTTTTCTACAACAAAATCTCTGAATAAGAGTTCATTTATCTCTGTACTTCTATACCAGCCTTGAGATAGATCAAAATTATCTATGATTCTGTCCTCGTATTTTAAATCCATTGAAAAGTGTATATAATTTTCAAAACTTTCTGGAATATTTTTTAAATCTCCATAAATTGGGTATTTTAAATAGACTTCCCCTAACTTTTTAAAATAGTATTCGGGATCATTTTCTGTTAGCAGATTGGCAGCTGAGAAACTGAATATTGTCAACAAAATGTTTATTAAAAAAAGATAAAATCTTTTCATTTAAATCACTTGATTTTTAACACAAAATATTCCCAAAAGTTCCTAAGATAAACAACTATCGGAAGGGCGATAAGAATGCCTAAAAAACTAAATAACTCACCAAATAAAAGTATAGATATTATTATTACAAACCAATGTAAATCGAGAGCATTACTTTGGATTCTCGGACTGAAGAACCACATTTCCAACTGATTAGCAATAGTTAAAATTGCTAAACCTATTATTAGACCGATTAGCCCGTTTTCTGTAAAAGCTAACATCAATAAAGGAACTGCCGAAATAACTACTCCTAAATAGGGAATAAAATCGGTGATCCAAGCTAAAATACCTAAAAAAAGTGCACTAGGTATACGAAAGATGAAAGACGTTAACCCAATGAAAGTTCCTACCATTATAGCTGTCAAAAATTGGCCATGTACAAATCTTTCAAATTGTGAGTAGGTATCCTTTATAAATTTCAAACCTTTTTCTCTGTCATTTACAGGGTAAAGTTTCCATAAATTATTCTTGGTGATCGTTTTTAAGGAACCTATAGCCGCAGTTGTTACCACCAAGACTATAGCTGAAGTTATCAAATTTGGAATGGATGATAAAAGCTGGTTCATCAAGCCTAAAGCAAAATCAGAAAGATTTTTGTTCAAATCATTGATAAATGTTACCAACCATTCAGGCAGTTGAGTCAGTGCTTCTTCTTGAGGAATTGTTAAAGAAGAAAGCATAGAAAACAGGGTCCTACCTTCATTAATAATAACGGGGAAAAACGTAATCGCGGCATATAAGACTAACCCTAAGACAAGTATATGCGATAAAACAGCAGATAATTTAGAATTCATAACCTTAGAAAACAAATTTTGTGGTGCTTCTATGAGCATAGACAAAAAAACACCCAAAATCAACGCTGCAATAATAAAAGGAGAAAAATGAGCCAAAAACAGAAATACAACTAAATATATTAGTGACAACCAACCACCTTGTGACAACAATATTTTCACCATCCATATTATTAAAAATTAATAATCACATTACGATATATAATTTTTTCTTTTCTTCAGATAAATATCTCTGATAGCATCTAACTCATTTAAATATTCAGGATCTTTAAAATTAGCGTAAGTGTATTTGAGAGGTTCCCATTGCCCAAAATTGTACATTAAGGTAATTTCCGCATATATACCTTTGCCAATATAAATCCTATTTCCCCAATGTTTTGTGCTCGCTAAAACAAATTGAGTGTGGTGAAGATAGCCGATGTCTATATTTACTTTTCTTTTACCATCAACCGAGAAGTTATTCTCAATTTCATTCGTTATCAATTTCGCATCAGGCAAAAAACTGGGAGAACTTAGATATTTAAAACTCACCAACCTTGAATCAATTCGTATATTTTTACCCATTTCTTCGTTATAATAATTGGTAAAGCGCTGAAAATCTAATGAAGAAGAAATATAGTCAATTGGTCCAAAATGTTTTTCGAGCAACTCTTTCAAACCCATCTTATAAAACCATAAATCAGAATCTCCAGCAGTAAATACATGTGCCAAATAATTTACAAGATCTGGTGCTTTAGTCATTCCCATACGACAAACTCACCTCAAAATCTTCCAGTTTTACAGTATATTTGACAAGTGGTGTTTCTATAACCGTTTCACCTTGGTTACCGTGTATCTCCAAATTTTCTCCAAAAGCCAGTTGGATTTGAATATTCTGGCTTGGTGGAACCACAGTTTTGTTTACATATATTTCAGAAGTTCCTCTATTGATAATATTTAGTGTGTATATATTTCTTTGCAGTATATTATTGTAAAACCTTAAATCTTGGATTAGAAAATAAAGAAAAATTAAGTTAACGATCAAGAATGCTACCATCAAAAATTGAAATATTCTAAGTTTGTTATACGTCGTATCTTTCTTTTTTAGCTGGCCTTCTTCTTTTAACTCTTCATCTTCAAAGATTACATTTATCTCTTCATCTAATATAGTACTCAATCTCTTTGCTACATCTGTCAAAGAGACTTTGGAGAAGTACTCAAAGTCTCCGTTCATAAGATTTTCTAAGGTGGATAAAGGTATTTTTAAATTATCTGCTATTTGTTTTGGAGCATAATTGGATTTCTCAATTAATGACCTAAGGTCTTTGTCAAAATGTGCTTTTATCGTTTTTTACCTCCTTAAACTAGCTTTTTAAATTATAACACAATATTGCCTACGTTAATCAGCGAAATTATTTTTTGAAAATAAAAATTTGTAAATTTTAAAATAATAGGGTAAAATAATAATGACCCAGAGTATTGAAATTTTTTTCATAGTACATAAAAAATTTATTGTGGGAGGAAATTCCTATGTTTGAAAGAGAAAAAATTCATGAAATAGAAAACTCAAAAAAAGAATGGGAAGAGAAAAAATTAGAACCTACCTTAAAACGTTTCCCAGAGAGAAAAAAAGAATTCGTTACCTCATATGAAGATAAGATTGAACGGCTTTACACGCCTTTAGATATAAAAAACTTAGATTACATTAAAGATTTAGGCTTCCCTGGTGAATATCCTTTCACCAGAGGTGTACAACCAACCATGTACCGTGGTAAGTTGTGGACTATGCGTCAATATGCAGGATTTGGGTCTGCAGAAGAATCAAACAAAAGATATAAATACTTATTAGAACAAGGCCAAACAGGTTTATCCATAGCCTTTGATCTACCAACACAAATAGGATTTGACTCAGACGATCCCATGTCCGAGGGGGAAGTAGGAAAGGTTGGAGTAGCAATAGATTCATTAAGAGATATGGAGATTCTTTTCGACGGCATCCCTCTAGATAAGGTAAGTGTTTCAATGACTATCAACTCAACTGCGATGATTTTATTAGCAATGTTAATGGCTATTGCAAAAAAACAAGGTGTTCCTTATGAAAAGCTCAGAGGCACTATTCAGAATGATATTTTAAAAGAATACATAGCAAGGGGCACTTACATATTTCCACCTAAAGAATCTATGAAGTTGATAGTAGATATCTTTGATTATGGAAGCAAAAACCTTCCAAAATTTAACTTAATAAGTATCAGTGGTTATCATATTAGAGAAGCGGGTGCTAATGCGGTTCAAGAAGTAGCTTTCACATTGGCAGATGGAATATCCTATGTCGAGGCGGCAATTAAAGCCGGTTTAGATCCAAATGAATTTGGAACAAACCTTTCATTCTTTTTTAACGCCCATAACAACTTTTTAGAAGAAGTGGCAAAATTCAGGGCCGCTAGAAAGTTATGGGCCAGGATTATGAAAGAGCGGTTCGGTGTGACGGATGAAAAGGCGATGAAGTTGAAATTTCATACCCAGACTGCTGGTTCCACGTTAACCGCACAACAACCTTTAAACAACATAATAAGGGTAACCATTCAGGCTTTGGCTGCAATTTTGGGGGGCACTCAATCACTTCACACTAACTCTTACGATGAGGCTTTAGGACTGCCTACAGAACAATCCGTTACCGTCGCTTTAAGAACACAACAAATCATAGCCCACGAAATGGGAGTAAGCGAAACTGTAGATCCCCTAGGGGGATCGTTCGCTATAGAAAAATTAACCTTAGACATAGAAAAAGAAGCTCAAAAATATTTAGAAAAAATAGATGAGATAGGTGGAATGGTAAAAGCCATAGAAGCAGGATATCCCCAAAAAGAAATATTAAACAGTGCTTATAAAACACAAAAAAGAATAGAAAACAAAGAACAGATCATAGTGGGGGTTAATGAATACAATTCTGAAAAGAAAGAAAAGATAGATATCCTAAAAGTTGATGAAGAACAAGAAGAAAAGCAAATAGAAAAATTAAAGAATTTAAAAAAGAAAAGAGATAACACAAAAGTAGAACAATCTTTGAACAGATTGAAAAAGGCTGCAGTAAATGAGGAAAACTTATTTCCATATGTAATAGAATGTGTAGAAAACTACTCCACAGTAGGTGAAATAACAAAAATTCTAAAAGAAGTTTATGGTGAGTATCGTGAAAGTACTACAATCTAATTTCTATTTTTAATTTAACTGATTCTTTGCCATATCGAAAGGAGGCAGCATTGAAATGAGTACGAAGATCCGTGTATTAATAGCTAAACCAGGCCTCGATGGTCATGACCGCGGAGCCAAAGTTTTAGCAAGAACACTAAGAGACGCTGGAATGGAAGTAATCTACACAGGCATAAGAAGAACCCCAGAAGAAATTGTTGAAGCGGCAATACAAGAAGATGTTGATTTAATTGGTTTATCTATACTTTCAGGTGCACACAAAAAGTTATGTCAAAAAATACTAAATTTACTAAAAGAAAAGGAAGCTGATATTCCCGTGACCCTCGGGGGAATCATTCCAGAAGAAGATATCCCAGAACTAAAGAAAATGGGCATAATCGAAATTTTCACCCCAGGTACTTCCTTAAAAGAAATCATCGAGAAGGTGAAAGATATTGCAATGGGAAGAAAAGTATGAACAATTACTTCCAAAATTTAAAGCCCAAAATAAAACCGCTCTCGCAAAGATGATATCTTTATTAGAAGACAATTATTTACAAACCTGGGAAATTATTTCTCGATTACATTCGGATATTCAACCAAAAAACTCATATGTAATAGGTGTTACAGGTAGTCCTGGCGTCGGAAAAAGCTCTTTTATCTCAAGATTGGTCTCATTTTACTCCAATAAAGGTCAGAATATTGGAATAATCCTGATTGATCCCAGCAGTCCTTTCAGTGGTGGGGCTTTTTTGGGAGATAGGGTAAGAATGTTTGATTTAACCAACTCTTCTAACGTTTATATCAGAAGTATAGCAAGTAGAGGAGCAATGGGGGGAGTTTGCAATTCAATTTATGATATTATTGATGTAATGAAGGCATTTGGCTTCGATACAATAATCATAGAAACCGTAGGAACCGGTCAATCAGAGATCGATATATTCTATGCTTGTGACACTACTCTTTTAATATTATCTCCTGATTCTGGTGACGAAATTCAAATTTATAAGGCAGGAATAATGGAAATAGCTGATTGCTATATTGTTAATAAGATAGATCTACCTAATTCCAAAAGGTTTTTAATGTACTTAGAAAATTATTTGGATTCAAGAAACGAAGGTGATAAAAAGGTTTTTGGCGTTAGTTCTACTGAAAACAAAGGATTTGAAAAAGTTTACCAATGGTTAGAAACTAGCAGAAAACACTTTCAAATCCATAATTCAAAAGAAAATTTAAGAAAAAAAAGTCGCGTTAAAAACTATCTTTTCCATCTGATAGAAAATTTCTTGGAAGGTTATTCTTTAGAAAATCAAGATGCCGATTCCCTTAAAAAAGACGTTATAGCATTCATCTGTGAAGAGGAGGGAAACAATGGAGCCCAAAATTGACCACATCGGAATTGCTGTCAATTCCATAGAAGAAGCAATCAAGTTGTATAGGGACTTGCTTCATGTTGAAAAAAGTGCTGAAGAAATCCTTGAAGATAGGGGTATAAAAGTTACCTTTTTGTACATAAAAGATGTTAGAATAGAACTTATGGAACCTATGAGAGAAGACTCTGAAATATCAAATTTCTTAAAAAAACGAGGCGAGGGATTTCACCACATCGCATACCAAGTAGACAACATTAAAATGGTCATGGAAAACGCAAAAAAAATGGGTTACAAAACCTTATCTGATGAACCTAATCGAGGAGCAGGTGGAAGTTTAGTCTTCTTTTTACATCCAAAATTTGCTAACGGTATTTTAACCGAGTTTGTTGAGTATCGTAAATAATAAATTACGGGTTGCAGGGTCTAAGGGATTTTAGGTCCCTTCCTTTAAATGGATGGGGAGCGGGTCGAAGTGGTGCTGACACTACGTTTTAGAGTTTTCAAGTATAGTATAAATATCGCAATAAGGAGGCTTTATATATGCCAGATGAAGAACTAATTCAAAAAATAGAAGAGTTGAGAAAAAAGAAAGAATCCCTTCTTGTTGGAGGAGGAGAAGAGAGAATAGAAAAACAACATAAAACGGGTAAGTTAACAGCCCGTGAAAGAATAGAAGCTCTTGTAGATGAAGGTACTTTTGAAGAAATCGATATGTTGGTTAAACATAGATGCACATACTTCGGTTTAGATAAAAAAGAGTTTCCATACGATGGAGTTGTTACAGGATTTGGAGAGATCAAAGGCAAAAAAGTTGCTATTTTTTCCCAAGATTTCACCATTCAAGGTGGTTCCCTTGGAGAAATGCATGCAAAGAAAATAATGAAATTACAAGATTTGGCAATGAAATACGGCATTCCTTTAATCGGAATAAATGACTCTGGCGGAGCTAGAATACAGGAAGCCGTTGATGCCCTATATGGTTACGGCGGAATCTTTTATAGAAATACCCAGGCTTCTGGTGTAATTCCTCAAATAACCGTTATAGCTGGCCCGTGTGCAGGAGGGGCGGTTTACTCTCCAGCGATAACTGATTTTGTAATTATGGTGGATCAAACTTCACAAATGTTTATCACAGGCCCTCAGGTTATAAAAACTGTGACTGGAGAAAACATTGATAAAGAGAATCTGGGAGGAGCAAAGATTCATAACTCAAAAAGTGGTGTTGCCCACCTTTTGGCAAAAGACGATGAGGAAGCCATGGAACTTGTCAGAAAGCTACTTTCTTATATACCTTCAAACAATATGGATCCTGTAGAACCCACTGATTACGATAAAAGCTACGAATTACCTGAAGAAATAAACGAAATAGTTTCACCAAACCCGAAAAAAAGTTACGATGTAAAAGATTTAATCAAATTAGTATTTGATCCAGGTACCTTCTTCGAAATTCATCCTCATTTTGCCAAAAATATTGTCGTAGGCTTTGCGAGATTGGAAGGAAAATCTGTGGGGATCATAGCCAACCAACCAAAAATTTTGGCAGGTTCACTCGATATCGATGCTTCCGATAAAGCAGCCAGATTTATAAGATTCTGTGATTCTTTTAATATACCTATTATAACCTTTGTTGACACACCTGGATATTTACCGGGTGTATCTCAAGAACATGGAGGAATAATCCGACATGGAGCAAAGCTTTTGTATGCTTATTCTGAATCCACCGTTCCAATGATCACAGTAATTTTAAGAAAAGCCTATGGTGGAGCATATATTGCAATGGCTTCACAACATTTGGGCTCTGATTTTGTGTTCGCATACCCAACTGCGGAAATAGCCGTTATGGGATCCGAAGGAGCAGCAAACATTATTTTTGCTAAAGAAATTGAAAGTTCAGAAAATCCTGAAGAAACGAGAAAAAAACGTGTCGAAGAATACAAGGAGCGGTTTGCAAATCCCTATGAAGCAGCCTCAAGGGGCTATATAGAAGATGTTATAGAACCCATCGAAACAAGAAAAAAATTATCCGCTTCTCTTTCTATAGCTTACTCAAAGGTAAAACCAACTCCATCTAAAAAACATGGAAATATTCCTTTATGATGGAGGGGTAATTATGAAAAAGGTATGGTTTATTGCGTTAATGGGAATATCTATAGTTTTTTTATTGCTAATAATTTTAATGACGATTATTTGGCTTTTTCGCTTTTTCTTTAAAAGTAATAGTAATAACTCATCAGGTAAATCAAGTTTAGAAAAACCTCAAAAAGAGTACATAAAGCCACCACAAGTTAAAAGAATTGAAAACCATGAAAAAAAAGATAAAAGAGATGAAGAAGAACTTTTTGCTATCGTTTCAGCTATAACTACTTATCTTACTCATAAAGAATTCAAAATTGAAAGTATTAAAGAAGTTCCAAACAAAGAGTTAGAATCAAAAAGGGAAATTAAAACAAGGTGGATGAAACATGAACCTTCTATTTCTTGGAAACCTTATTACAAAAAAAGGTGGAGGTAAAGTAAATTGAAAAGAAAATTCAAAGTTACTATAAACAACAAAACCTATGAGGTTGAAGTTGAGGAAATAGGCTCTGAAAATATTAACGAAGCAAAAATAAAAGAAACAGAAGAAAGTACCTCTGAAAGAGAACAAACTAGTGAGACTCTCAAACCTGTTTCTGACAAAAAAATCGAAAAAAGGACCAAGAAGAAACTTACGAAAAAACAAAAAGTTGACGAAGAAAAGATCCCCGAGGAGTCAACTAAAAGAGAAACAGACTCGGGTTATGAGGTCAAAGCTCCTCTTCCAGGAGTAATTAACGAAATAAATGTGAAAGAAGGACAGAGCGTTAAAGCTGGAGATAAGCTTATTGTAATAGAAGCAATGAAGATGGAAAATGAAATACCCGCTGAAAATGATGGTGTAGTTGAAAAAATTTTGGTAAAAAGAGGAGACAGCGTTGAAGGTGACCAAACATTAATGATCATAAGGTAAAAACTATTAATTCTTCATCGTGAAAGGGGGCACGTGTCTCGATCAAATGAGTGAAACTCTCGCTTTGAAAATAAGACGATTTGTAATATCCATTATAATTTTTGTTCTTATAGTCTTTACTGGAACGGTAGGGTATATGGTACTGGAAGATTGGAATTTTCTAGACTCTTTATTTTTTACTATAATCACATTAAGTACCGTTGGATATAGTTTACCTGCCGATTTGTCAAGAGTTTCACAAATATTTACAGCAACATTGATTTTCTCCGGAATAACGGTAGTTTTATACTCTCTTTCAACCCTAACCTCCTTCATTGTTGAGGGTGAGATGAGAAATGTTTTGGAGGTAAGAAAAAGGATGAAAAAAATAAACGGTATGAATAATCATTATATTGTTGTAGGAGCCGGTAAAACTGGATTTTTTGTCTGCCAAAATATGCTGAAAGAGAAAAAAGATTTTGTCCTATTGGACAAATCAGAAGAGAGAGTCCAACAATTCCTGAAAGAAATAAATGCGGAAATTCCATATTTTATCGGTGATGCAAAAAATGAAACGGTGCTGGAAGAAGTTGGGGTCAAAAGAGCCGATAGTATCATATTAACCCTACCTTCCGATGTGGATAACTTGTTTGTTGCTTTAACGGTGAAAAGTATAGTACCTAAAATCAACATTATTTCAAAAGTCAACGACCCAGAATCGGTGAAGAAACTATCTTATGCCGGGATCAACAAGATCGTTCTTGAATCAGAAATCTCCGGTAATAGATTAGCCTATATGGCAACCCGGCCTAACATTGTATCATTTCTTGAAACGATCATTCATACACCTGAAAAGGATTTACAGCTAGAAGAGGTCGATATACCAAAAAACTCTTGGATAAACGGTAAATCCCTTAAAGAAATAGCCTTACCCGACAAGGTGGAAATGATAGTGATAGCCGTAAGAAAAAAGGATAATAACAGCATATTTAATCCTAAGGCAAATACAATAATAGAAGAAGGAGACGTGATAATAGTACTGGGGGAAGATTCTAAAATCAAAAGATTACGGGAGATAGTTGAGCAAGAAAGTTATCAGTTAGGCTGAGGGGGTATAAAATGTACAAAAAAACTTTGTTTCCCACTTTAACGATTCTTTTACTTTTTTCACTTGGATTTTCAATAAATTTAGAACTTGACTTTCAAGGAACATACGATAATTACGATGAAGAAACCTTCACTGACAGGATAGGTATAAAATTATACAATTACACTCCAAACTTTGATATCACAAGCGAGTTAGCCTTCTACAACGATGATAAATATTATTTTTATGAGTCAGATTATTATTGGGATCATTATTTTTTGATTGAAAATAGTTATATCACCCTTAGAAACGACGATCAAACCCTTGAGTTGAGTGGTGGTATAAAGCAACTAAAAGATGAGGTAAATTCTCCTTATTCATTGTTCTTTTCTTCCAATAAGATTCCTCTTGTCAATTTAGATGTAGGTTATGAAGATGAACATTTCTTTTTTGAAACCATGTGGGTTCAATTGGTAAGTGAAAATAACACCAATTTTGCTCCTAAAGCAATGAATTACAAAACGTATGGATTGAAATTTGGCAATTTCAGAGTAGGTTATCAAGATGTGCTCGTTTACAACAGGGCCTTTGACTTTTTTTATTTTTTAAATCCAATGCCCGCATATTTTGCTCAAGAGATTAGAGCCAAAAAAAATGGGATGCCTTGGTCTGAAGCTATAAACGATAACTCAATAATGGGGTTCTTCTTTGATTACAAGGAATCTAATTACTATATTTACTCTCAACTATTAGTAGACGATTTCAACACCAACAGGTTTTTCGATCCAGAGGGCTTCCAAAATCCCGACAAAGTAGCCTTTTCTTCAGGATTAAACCTAATAAGCAACTTAGGAACTTTTGGTGTTTACGGTGCCTTTGCTACTCGATACACTTTTCAGCCAGGAGGCGGGCTAGGTTACACTATCTATCCAGAAAGTATTTATGATGATGAGAAGATTATAGATTACACAGATAACTACATCGGATATAAATACGGTGAAAACACGGTTTCTCTCATGGTTGACTATGATTATACGTACAATAACTGGTTCAACCTTTATTCTTCTTTTGAAACGGTGTTTTCTGGAAGTAAATCGCCAACTAAGGATACTGCCCCACTCGAAGGTACCTACCTTTTGGATGAGCCACTTTTGGAAAAACGATATGTGTATACCATAGCAACAAACTTCTATTTTAACAACCTAGAGTTTAACCTATCAGCTGATATGGGAGTAATACAAAATAAATTAGAATTCAATGAAGTTACAGATACTTTCGAACCTTCAACTCAAGATGAAAATATTTTAAGACTAAACTTTGGATTTGGTATAGAATTTTAATATAATTTTTAAATAAAAACAATAACCTTACTTAGATTTTCTGTTATAATTGCACATGAAAAAATCCTGCTTCTGATAAGTTCAGAGGCCTAAGACCATAGGAGGAGGTATAAAATGGGAAAAAGATACTACGAAACCATGTTTGTCGTTAGAACAGACATTCCTGAAGAGGAAAGAAATGCTTTGGCAGAAAAGGTGAGAGGTTGGATAGAAGGCCAACTGGAAGGTGAAGTCGAAGAGTTCACGAGATGGGGTGTAAGAAAATTAGCCTATAGGACTCAAAAAGGTAAATTTACAGAAGGAGATTACACTTACATCATATACAAAGCTGATCCAGAAAAGGTTAACCAACTGGATGATCTTTTTAAAGTTAACCAAGAGATTTTTAGGTTCCAAACGATTAGAAGAGAAGATCTTGAGAAAAAAGTAAGAAAAACTCAAAAAGAAGCAAAAATAAAAGTAGAAGAGCCAGAAACTTCTGAAGAAATTTAACGAAAATTAGGAAGTGTTTTTTATGTCTATTTCTTATAACAAAGTTATTTTGGTTGGGAGATTAACCAGAGATCCAGAGATACGTTCTACTATGAATGGAAATAACGTGGCAAACTTTCATTTAGCTGTTGATAGACGTACTTCAAATAATCAAGATGGTACAGATTTCATAAGAATTGTGGCTTTTGGTAAACAAGCAGATTTTGCATCAAACTATTTAAAAAAAGGGAAGTTGATCCTGGTGGAAGGATCACTTCATATCAATCAATGGACAGATAGAGATAATATTAAAAGAGAAACTGCAGAAATTTGGGCGAATAGAATGAATTTTATGGAAACAAAAAAGGCTGAACAGGCTAACGAATTTTCTGACATGGACATTACAGTAGAAGAGGGATTTTTCGATAAAGATAGAGTTTCAGATACCGATCCGATTGAAGAAATAGATGATGGCGCTATACTCGAGAACGATGAGCTTTTAGAAGAAAGCTTTAGTGATCTTGAAAACCATCTTTCTTCAGATGATAAACCTATTTGATCTGAAGAAAATTTAAAAGTAAGTTTTTAATAAAAATAGTAACGGGAAAGAAAATAACAATTGGGAAAACGGAGGTTTTAAATAGGATGGCTTACGTTAAAAGGGAAAGAAAGAAAGTAAAAAAATGCAAATTATGCAGAGATAACGTTGAATATATTGATTACAAAGATGTGAGAAAATTGAAAGAGTTTATGAACGATAAGGGAAAAATCCTTCCAAAAAGGATCAATGGAAATTGTGCCAAACATCAAAGAATGGTTCGAAGAGCGATTCATCGTGCTAGAAAAATGATGTTGGTTCCTTATGTGAACGAGTGAGGCGACAATTTACATCGCAAATACAATAGATAGAGGGATTCCTCTATCTATTTTTTTTGAAGATGTGTTTTTTACCTAATTATGATAAAATTGTATAAAGGGGTGTTTTTACAGATGAAAGTATTGTTATTAGAAGATGTGGCAAAATTAGGGAAAAAAGGTGAAATAAAAGAAGTTTCTGATGGATACGCAAGGAATTATCTGATTCCAAAGAATTTGGCTGTTGAAGCAACCGACGGTTATATAAAGCACATCAAGGAAAGCAAAAAAATAGAAGACAAGAAGAAGGAAAATCTAAAGAAAAGAAGCGAAGAAATTTTAGAAAAATTAAAAGATACAAAAATAGAAATAAAAGCAAAATCTGGAGAAAAAGGCAAGCTTTTTGGTGCTGTAACAGCTCAAGACATATCCGAGAAAATAGAAGAATTACTCGGTGAAAAGTTTGAAAAAACTTGGTTTGATGAAAAGGTAAACATAAAAGAATTAGGAACTCACACTTTAAAAGTGAAACTTCCTCAAGGTGTGAGAGGAGAAATAAAGGTAGAAATAAAATCAGAAAACTAACAAAATTACAATGGGAGTTGTGATAGTTGGAGTTTTTAATAAGATCAAAGGCATTGTATACGACTTGGGTTTTTTATAAGCCAGATAGAATACTTTTCGATGCAGGTGAAGGTGTTAGTGCAGAGTTAGGAAACAAAATATATGGAATCGAAAAGATTATTTTAACACACTCCCACGTAGACCATATAGCTGGATTGTGGGGAATCGTTAATACTCGTAATAACGCTATGGGGAACAGAAATAAAAAACTAGCAATTTACTATCCAAAGGGATCGGAAAATATTACTGAGTATTTAAACTTTATAGGTAAAATGAATAGAAGATTAAGATACGAAATAAATTTTACGGAAATAACGTTATCGGATACGATCCCTCTAAACAACAAAAGATTTATAAAACCCTTTAAAACAAGACACACCCCTGGAGAAATCTCTTTTGGTTACCAAATTTTGGAACAAAGAAAAAGACTAAAACAAGAGTATAGGGACCTAAAAGAGTCAGAAATAAAAGATTTAATAATCAATAAAAAAGAAGACATCTTAGAAAACTATACTGCCAACATATTAACCATAAGCGGGGATTCCCTACCTATTCCACCTGATTTCGCAAAAGATTGTGGAACGTTAATTCATGAATGTACCTTTTTTGATGAAAGTGACAGAAAAATTAGAAACCATACCTCTCTATCAGAATTAAAAAAATTAATAAACATCTCCAAGCCTAAAAGAGTTATTATATACCATGTCTCAAGTAGGTACAACAGTAAAATTAAGTTGGCCAAAGAAGAATTGAATGAAGAATTTCCGAATATACAAATAAATATCGTCCACCCAGAAAGAGTTTTCAAAATCTAAAGTAAATATGAGGTGATAATTATGGGTCAATGGGGTGTGTGGGTTATTTTTGCAATAATTTTTGCGGTGGCTGAAGCTATACTTCCATCTTTTTTCTTTCTATGGTTCGCCATAGGAGCTGGAATAGCAGCTATTACATCTTTATTTATTTCATCGGTTGTTTTAAATTTGCTAATATTCTTAATCGTTTCTTTTTTGTTGTGGATCTCAACAAGAAAAATTGTACAAAATATGTACAAAGGTTCTTCTACTATAAAACCTTATCAAGATCAATTTGTTGGTATGAAAGCTAAGGTTGATAAGATTGATGATAAAGGAAGAATCATCGTTAAAATAAAAGGCGACGAATGGAGAGCGTATCCGGAAGATGAAGAAAACTATTTTAATGTGGGCGATGATGTTATAATAACAAAAAAAAGCGCTAATTTTGTATATATAAAAAAAATCAAAGCCTTTGAAAATAATCAAAAAAAAGACATCGAGGAATAGAATGTTTTTTGATGGACACAATTTGAAAAAGAAAGGTGGGGAGAACAATGTTGGTAATATTGATAATAGTAGTTTTGTTTTTGATTTTTATCGCAGCAATGAGTTTGAAAATTATACGTCCTTACGAAAAAGGTTTGGTAGAAAGATTAGGGAAGTTTCATAGACAGGTTGATTCTGGATTAAATTTCATCATGCCTTTCATAGAAAGAATAACCAAAGTAGATTTAAGAGAAATGGTAATCGACGTTCCACCTCAAGAGGTTATCACTAGGGATAACGTTATAGTTACTGTTGATGCTGTTATATATTATGAGGTAACTGATGCTTATAGAGTAGTTTACAACGTTGGAGATTTTACATCTGCTGCTGTTAAATTAGCTCAAACAAATTTAAGGAACGTCATCGGTGAATTAGAATTAGACCAAACATTAACCTCTAGGGAAAGAATCAACACAAAACTCAGAGAAGTATTAGATGAAGCCACCGATAAATGGGGAGTAAGAATCACCAGAGTAGAGATTAAAAAGATCGATCCACCTCAAGACATTATGGATGCAATGAGCAAACAAATGAAAGCAGAAAGAATGAAAAGAGCTGTGATCTTAGAGGCTGAAGGGTACAAACAATCAGAAATTACCAAAGCGGAAGGTGATAGAAATGCCGCGATACTAAAAGCAGAAGGTGAAGCAGAAGCCGTTAAGAAAAAAGCAGACGCCCAAAAGTATAAATTGAGTATCGAAGCAGATGGAGAAGCCGAAGCAATCCTTAAAGTTTTCAACTCAATCCATAAGGGTAATCCTACAAAAGATTTAATAACAATAAGATATTTTGAGGCATTAAAAGCAATATCAGACGGAAAATCAACAAAGGTCTTCATGCCTTATGAAATTTCAGGAATATTGAGTTCTGTAGCTGCTATGGCAGACATTTCGAAAAACGATACAATCTCTGATAGCAATCCAGAAAATAAAGAATAAATCTCTGAGGTAATTTTTATGGTATTATTAAAGTCATTGTTTATCAATGCAATTAGCTTTTTAATAGCCTTTGCTGTTATTAAATTTCTGATCATGAAAAATAAAGAACCCTATCATTTCGTAGATTATTTTAACATATACGGCTTGACATCATTTTTGCTCGTATGTTTTTATTTGAAGTATTTAAATGATTTAACGATATTAATGGAAATAATTGTATTTTTTATCTTGTTCTTATTTTATCTTAGATCGTTTGACGCAGCTACTAAAAAATATCATGAAAGGTTTAAAATAACGATTCTCTCTTTCGGTTATTCAAAAAAAACATATTTCAGTAATTTTCTCTCAAAGAAAATCTTAACGAGAGGAGTTGAGGCGTTTCTTTTTGCCGTATCTTTTTATTATTTCATGGATAAACTATTTTTGTCAGTCCCCATAATATTAAATCCGATGATAATAATAATACCAGCGATCCTTTTATTTTTTACAACGATTGTTAAATCATCAAAAATTAACAAAACATATAGAATTTTAAATTAGATTAAATCAAAATATGTTAATATACCTATATAGGGTATATACAATACTAAATTAGATGGAGGTTTTTAAAATATGGAAAAATTGATGGACAAAGAAACACAAAATAAGGTAAAAGAGATTTTAGAGGAATTGACAGAACCCGTTCAAATACTCTTGATCAAAAATGACGGAGAATACTCAGAAATAGTTGAACAGTTACTTGGAGAGCTCAAGGAATTAGATGAAAGAATAAAGGTTGACATCTACCATTCTGATTCTGAAGAAGTTAACAAGTACGATATTGAAAAAGATTTAATACCGGCTATACTAATATTAGATAGTGAAGGGAACGATTACGGAATTCGATATTACGGGATCCCTTCGGGCTATGAGTTCACTACCCTTCTTCAAAATATCATAGCTGTTTCTAATAATAGTGTGAACTCTTTCAGCGACGAAAATAAAGAAAAACTATCGCAGATAGATAAAAAGATGAGAATCAGAGTTTTTGTGACTCCAACTTGCCCATACTGTCCTAGGGCTGTTTTTGCGGCTCACCAAGCAGCTATGTTAAACCCTAATATAACAGGGGAAATGATAGAAGCTAACGAATTCGATCGAATATCTTTTGAATATGGTGTCAGTTCCGTCCCACACACAGTGATAGAAGTAAAAGAAAACGAAGATTGGGTAAAAAAAGGTGAGTTTGTGGGAGCCTACCCTGAAAATAGTTTTGTGGAAGAAGTTTTAAAAGCTGTTGAATAACACAGTTGAAGGAGGTTCTCAGATGTTTTTTAACGTTGAAGGGGTCAACAAAAAATCGGAAATAAAACAAGAATACGACATTGTAATAATCGGTGGCGGTCCGGCCGGAATTTCAGCTGCTATATATGCCTTACAGGGTGGAGCTTCTGCCCTTGTAATTGAAAAAGCAATTGAAGGTGGCCAAATGAATTTAACAGATATTATAGAAAATTATCCAGGATTTAAAACGATAAAAGGTGAAGAACTCTCCTCTTTAATGAAAGATCATGCAGAGCACTTCGGAGCCGAATTCTATGATGGAAAGGTAATAGAATTGATAGATGGCCTCACGTCAGATAAGGATGAAGGCTCCAATAAAACAGTTGTTATGGAAAACGGAAAAACAATCAAATCAAAAGCAATAATAATAGCAAGCGGATCTAACCCTCGAAAATTGGGAGTTAAAGGTGAAGAGGAATTTTCTTCCAGAGGCGTTTCTTATTGTGCCTCGTGCGATGGCCATTTTTTTAAGAATAAAAAAGTTGCCGTCGTGGGAGGAGGAAATACAGCTGTAGAGGAAGCGGTTTATTTATCAAACATAGCTAAAGAAGTTTATATAATTCACAGAAGAGAAAAACTTAGAGCAGATAAACTTTATCAAGATAGAGCCTTTTCTCGTAATAACATAAAATTTAAATGGAATTCAGTCGTTGAAGAAATTAAAGGAAAAGATAAAGTCGAAAGTTTGGTCATTAAAAATCTAAAAAGTGGTGAAGTGTACGAAGAGCCTTTCGATGGAGTTTTTGTTTTCGTTGGATTAGTTCCAGAAACAAGCTTTTTAAACACAGATCTTTTCGATTTTGACGAATATGGCTTCTTAATTACAGATGAGAATATGGAAACAAAAGTTAAAGGTATTTATGCAGTAGGAGATGTAAGAAAAAAGGAACTCAGACAAATTGTAACTGCGGTATCCGATGGAGCTATAGCTGCTTCGCACGCAATTCGGGAATACATCAACGAAGATCAGGCACCATCAACTCAATCGATAGATTTGACAAAATGAAGATATAATTGTATAATATATTCAGTACCTTTAACTCAGTTTAGGGCGTAACCCCTTTACTTGGTTAAAGGAATAGATTGCAGGAGGTTATAGAAAAGATGTCTAGAGGATTGGACCCCGAAAAAAAAGAAGAGCTTATTGAGGAATTTAAAATCAACGACAAAGATACTGGTTCTGTAGAAGTGCAAATAGCTCTACTTTCTGCTAGAATCAAGCATTTAACGGAACATTTGAAACAACACCCAAAAGATTACCATAGTAGACGTGGATTGATGATGATGGTAGGGAAAAGAAGAAAGATGCTCAAATATTTGAGAAAAAGCAAACCCTTAGTTTATCAAGAGATTATCAATAAATTAGGTATAAGAGGTTGATAACAAATTTTCAAAAAGCGGGGCATAAGCTCCGTTTTGTTTTTATAATGGAGGTGTGAGAATGAAAGTATTGGAAAAAGAACTGTTTGGAAGAAAATTACGTATTGAACATGGTAAAGTTGCCAAACAATCTCTTGGTTCTGTGATGCTGACTTTTAACGAATCAACTATATTAGTTACAGCAGACGCTTCGGAAGAAGCAGTAAGAGGTCAGGACTTTTTCCCGTTAACCGTGGAATTTCAGGAAAAATTCTACGCAGTTGGTAAAATTCCAGGAGGTTTTATAAAAAGGGAAGGAAAGCCAAGTGATGAAGCTATATTAGCTGCAAGACTTATCGATAGACCGATTAGACCTTTGTTCCCCGAGAATTTCTTCAATGAGGTTCAAGTAATAACTACGGTATTTTCCATGCTGAATGACGACAGTATTGAAACATGGGGTATAACAGGTGCTTCATTAGCCTTGAATCTTTCACCTATCCCATTTAATGGTATTGTTGCCGGAGTAAGGATAGGATACGTTGATGGACAGTTTGTTGCCTTCCCAAACCAAGAACAACTAAAAAATTCTAAAATCGATATGGTCGTTGCTGGAACCAAAGATGCAGTTACAATGGTAGAAGGTGAATCACTTGAAGTTTCCGAGGAAGAGATGGTCGACGCCCTGATGTTTGCACAGGAAAAGATAAAAGAAATTATATCAATTGAAGAAGAGTTTCTTTCAGAATTTAACATTGAAAAATGGGAAGTTCAAAAAGAAGTAGTTCCAGGGGAATTTGTTGAAGATTACCTCTCACTCATAGACGAAGAAGCATTAAAAAATGTACTGCTCACAAAAGGTAAAAAAAATAGGGATAAAGCCATATCAGAGTATAAAAAGAACGTAATGAAAAAATTTGAAGAAAAATTTTTGGAAAAATGGAGTGTTGCCTTTTTTGAAGATAAAAAACGTTTCTTAGAAAATGCTTTTGAAGAAAAACTTCAAGAATCGATGAGAAAGATGATAATTAACGAGAATAAAAGAGTCGATGGAAGAACTTGTGATGAAATTAGAGATATCACCTGTGAAGTAGGACTAATACCGAGAGTGCACGGTTCTGCACTTTTTACCAGAGGGGAAACTCAATCTCTTGGAACTGTTACATTAGGTGCCCCTTTGGATGTTCAAATTATTGACACTATATTCAGCGACGAAGAAAAGAGATTTATGCTCCATTATAATTTTCCGCCTTTCTCAACCGGTGAAGTAAAAAGGCTTAGAGGAGTTAGCAGAAGAGAAATTGGCCACGGACATTTGGCAGAAAGGGCACATAAAAACCTTATCCCAAACGATGAGGAGTTTCCTTATACTATTAGAGTCGTTTCAGATATTTTAGAATCTAACGGTTCTTCATCGATGGCTAGCGTATGTTCTGCTTCCTTGGCTTTAATGGATGCAGGTGTACCTATCCACAAACATGTGGCAGGTATTGCCATGGGTTTGATCTTTGAAAACGATGAGTTTGTAGTTTTAACAGATATTTTAGGGATGGAGGATCACCTCGGAGATATGGATTTTAAAGTAGCAGGAACTAGAGATGGTATAACAGCCTTTCAAATGGATGTTAAAACCAGCCAGGTTAATAAAGAAGTTCTTCAAAAGGCCTTAGAAAAAGCAAAAATAGCGAGGTTAAAGATTTTGGATAAGATGTATGAAACTATCCCTCAACCCCGCAAAGAGCTGTCACCATACGTTCCTATAATGAAAGTGTTCAAAATACCCGTTTCAAAAATAGGAGAAGTAATTGGACCCGGAGGGAAAAATATTAAAGAAATCAGTGAACTATACAATGTCGAAGTTTACATAGAAGATGATGGAAAAGTCAAAATAACCGGACAAGATTCAAACAAAGTTGATAAAGCTATTAAGCATATTCAAAATTTAATCGCAGAAGTAGAAAAAGGTGGAATTTTTGAAGGTACAGTGAAAAGGATCGAAAAGTACGGTGTATTTGTAGAAGTGTTACCAGGCAAGGTTGGGATGTTACATGTATCCAATTTGAAAGACAAACTTGAAACCTTTAAAATTGGTGATAAGGTTAAAGTTGAAGTAATGAAGGTTGAAGATCAAGGAAAATTCCAATTAAAGCAATTAAAAGAAGGAAATTAAAAAATCAAACGTGCGGCTTTTTAACCGCATGTTTTTATTAATATTATACATAAATATTATCTTTAGAAATTCTAAAATTTATATAAAGCAACCCTTTCCCCGCCCCATACCCATAAGGATAAAAAAGTTCTTGCGTTTTTGCCTCGTTTCTCCTCTCATTTATTCCTAAAATGTCTAATAATTTTAATACTTATTTTATAATCCAAAATCAGAGAAAAACTTTACAGCCAATTTCGAAATTCTTACTTAGGACAATCATCCATCCAATTGTTTGTATTATATGTTAGATATAATTGATAATGTTATGGTATAATTAAATATCGTAAATTTGGTGTTTTTTTAAACAAAATATTTAAGAAAAATGATTTTAAACTCTTTAGCACATGGAGGTAAAACCAACTTTGTATACTCATAAAATATTAGACAATGGTTTAGATGTAATTCTTATTAACAGGGATTCTATGATGAGTGCGTCCGTACTTTTTTGTGTGAAAGTAGGTTCCTCAAAAGAGACAAAAGAAAATGCAGGATTATCTCATCTCATTGAACATGTTTCTTTTCGAGCAACTAAAAGAAAAAACACCTTCGAAATTAAACAACCAATTGAAGAAGTAGGTGGTGTCTTAAATGCCTTCACTTCAAAGAATTTCACAGTATTTTTTGCAAAGATACCTTCTCTAAAAGTGAATGAAACACTAGAAATCATGTCAGAGATCCTTTATGAACCTTTATTCAAAGAAGAAGACATAGAAAAAGAAAAAGGTATAATATTAGAAGAAATCTCTTCATATGAAGATGAACCAATAAACATTGTATTTGAAAACTTATACAAAAATATATACGATGACAACTTTTCAAGACCTATAATGGGATACAAAGATTCCGTGATGAATATAAAGAAAACAACAATAGAAGAGTTCCACAACAAATACTATCAACCGGAAAATACAGTAGTCATAATATCAGGAAAGTTCGATGAGGAATCAGTATTGAAACAACTCAACCGAATAAAGAGCATTGCAAATTTGAACTCTTTTAAAAATAACATCACCAGTCCTTCGGTAGTTGACAAAGAAATCTTCATCAAAAAATACAAAAATGATTTAGCTAGCAATTATTTAGTTCAAGGATTTAAAGCACCTTCTAAATTAGATAAATCTTATTACTCTACACTAGTACTCAATACCTTCCTGGGAAGTGGAATGAGTTCCCTGCTATTTTCAAAAATTAGAGAAGAAGAAGGTTTAGCTTACGAAGTCACATCTGATTATGAAACTTATCCGAAAGCTGGTTTGCTATTATTTTATGCGGCAACAACCGATAAAAACCTAGAAAATCTACTCGGAAAAATACAGGAAGTTGTAGATGATCTCAAGAATAATAAAGAAATTGAAAAATGGTTCAATTACGGGAAAAAGAGATTAATCGGTAAATTGACTCTAGAAGTAGAAAATAATTTATCTATGGCCCTACATATTTTAGATTTGTATGTAAATTATGGTAAAATCATGACGATAGAAGAATTTATAAAAAATATAGAGAAGGTTGAAATTCATAACGTTATTGAAACGGCAAACAATATTTTTTCTAACAATAAATATGTTTCGATACTTTCACCGAACAATCAATAAAATCCTGAAGGTGGGTGTTCTTTATGAAAAAAATCCCTTTTTATGAATTAAAACCCGGTCAAATAGTTGCAGAAGATGTTTTTAAAGAATCTCTTTTGTTAATTCCAAAAGGAACGGTCTTAAAATCAACTGACATTAACAGGTTAAGAAGTCACGGCATAAAGACCATAAATGTTTACGATGAAAATGATTTTATTGAAAAAAAGATTGAAGAAAAAATTTCCATAGAGTTTGAAAATATTCCCCCTATTGTAGAAGAGGAAACATATAATGAATGGCATCAACATTTTGAATTCGTAAAAGATATAACGTATTTAAAGGATGATCCTTCAGAATTGGATTCTCTCGCCGAAGATATTTATAAGAAATTTTTAAAAACTGAAGACGTCGTACTAAATTTATTCCATGCCCTAGGAAACGAAGCTTTAAATTCTCATTCTATAAATACATCGATTATTGCCTCTATAATTGCTTCAAAATTGAATATGCCAGATGTATTCTTCGACTCTCTTGTAAAAACGTGTTTGCTCCATGACATTGGATACAGCTTGATAGGAAAAAGAGTGATATTTGATTATATAGACCTAGAAGATGTAACGGTCAGATCTCATATTGTATCCGCTTATGAAACATTAAAAAATATTCAAAAAAATATAGGAAAAGAAATTGTAGATGCTATTTCTACCCACCACGAACGCTACGACGGAACTGGTATTTTTATGAGATTAAAAGAGAACGCTATAAGTCCCTTGGTAAGAATATTACAAATAGGAGACGCCTACGATTCCTACATAGAAATAGGGAACTCCCCATACGATGCAATGAGTTTTCTCTTAAGATACTCGGGATTAATTTTTGATCCGTATTATGTAAGTGTTTTCTTTTCAATAGTTGGGTTGTACCCAACAGGAAGCCAAGTTATTTTAAACAACGGCAAGAAGGCTACCGTTGTCAAGAAGGGGAAAACTTCATCTTTTCCAATAGTGGAATGTGATGGGGAAACAATTGAAACGGGAATGGAAACTGGTTTGTTCATCAGAGAAGTACTGAAAAAAGGAGAGTAAATATTGGCTGAAAATATCTCAGAAAGCCTCGAAAATTATTTGAGAGCGATTTATATTTTACATATCGACGGAAAAATACCAAGAGTAAGAGATATTTCACGAATATTGTCGGTAAAAGATGCTTCCTCAGTTGAAGCCATTAGAAAACTAGAAAAATATGGTTATGTTAAACATGAACGGTACGGTTATGTAAAACTAACGGAAAAAGGCTTGCTTAACGCCGAAAAGGTTTATAGAAGATACATAATTCTTATAGATTTTTTTGTCAACGTCTTAGGACTTTCAAAAGAAGAAGCATACAGCTTATCTTGTGGTATCGAGCACCACATGAATGATAATTTTTATATTTCTTTAGATGGATTGATGTTATTCCTTAAAAGAAACCCAATAGAGTTAACTGAAGCGAAGAAATTTATTTCAAATTATAAGAAGAAAATGCCTCATGACTTCAAAACTTCTCTCTGGGATTTGAATGTTTCCGAAGTTGCAAGAATACACGATATTTCAGGAGATTCTACATTAAGAAAAAACATAATGGACAAAGGCATATATCCTGGTTTAACTCTAAAAGTAATTAAGAAAACCGATGACATGATCGAAATTTTGGTTAATGAAAAAGTAATCAACCTTACGTCACATGAATCAAAGCATATAATAATAGGAAATCTAAATTAAGGTTTAAATCTTTAAATTTATTTTTTGCCCTAAGGAGGTACATATGACCACCAAAATCGAAAAAGCTTCTCAATTCATTAAGGAAAGTACAGAAATAAAACCAATTTTAGGATTAATATTAGGCTCTGGCCTTGGATACATCGCGGATCAAGTAGAAAATCCAAAGGTGATTGAGTACAAAGACATTCCTTTCTTCCCACAATCAACTGTAGTAGGGCATGAAGGATCTTTAGTGATAGGTACCATAGAGGGTATCCCTGTCATCATATTAAAAGGACGATTTCACGCCTATGAAGGGATTGAACTAAGAGATATTGTTTTCCCTATTTATGTGATGAAGAATTTAGGCGTTAAAGGCTTGATAATAACCAATGCAGCTGGAGGAATAAACAGAACTTTTTCTCCTGGTGATATAGTGGTAGATGTCGATTTCATCAATTTTACATTCAAAAATCCTTTAAGAGGCCCTAATTTAGAGAATTTTGGTCCAAGATTTCCTTCTTTAGTTGATCCTGTTGACAAAAAATGGGTGAAAACCGTTATTGAAAAATGTAAGAAAGATAATATAGAACTCAAAGAGGGGACTTATTTATGGACTTTGGGTCCATCTTATGAAACCCCTTCTGAAATTAGAATGTTTGATAAGTATGAAGCAGACCTGGTGGGTATGTCAACCTTACCAGAAGTGATGGCGGCGAATCATGTCGGTTTAAAAGTTATCTCATTTTCCGCTGTTACGAATATGGCTGCTGGTATTCTCCCACAACCTTTAAGACATGAAGAAGTCCTTAGAATAACTGAAAAAATAAAGGAAAAGTTTGAAAAGGTTGTATACAACGCTATTAAATTATTTTAATGAAAACCATTAAAAAGAATGGAGGAAAAAAGTTGTCCGAAAACCTAAAAGATATCGTAGAAGAAATAAGTAAGAATGATAATATTTTGATAGTAGGCCATATACTCCCGGATGGAGATGACGTTAGTAGTTTAGTATCGATGACATTAGGATTAGAAAAATTGGGAAAAAATGTGACGGCCGTCATCGACGATGAAATTCCCGAATATCTTTTACAATTCCCTTTGGTTAAATCGAAGATCAAAAAGTTCGAAGATATTGAAGAAACAATTTATAAAAATTACGATATTATGGTAATTTTAGACTGTTCTTCACCGGATAGAATAGGAAGAATTGAAAAATTTTTAAATGCTTTTCATGTCCTTTTAATCGATCACCACGTAACAAATACATATTTTGGAAATTTGAACTGGGTAGACCCCAAGATGGCTTCAACCGCTCAAATGGTCTATAGAATATTAAGTTCTTTAAATGTTGAATACGACAAAGAACTAGCCACAATGAATTTGTTGGGAATAGCAACCGATACCGGCTTCTTTAAATATCAAAATGCTGACGTTTTAGTTTTCAAAGATGTCACTGAATTGATTGAAAAAGGAGCAAATATCAACGATATTTCAAATACCATATTAGATAACATACCATTAGAGCAGATCTATTTGTACAAAGACGTCATTTCCAATCTTAAACTTGCCTTAAATGGCCAAATTGCTTACTCTTTATTATCCCTGGATATGCTTTCCAAATACAACATTTTACCAAAAGATTCGCCTTCTTTTGTGGAAAATCTTCGATCCATAAGAGGCGTTGAGATTGCTATTGTATTTCAAGAATATGAAAAAGATTCTTATCATGTTTCATTAAGATCCAAAAAGTGGGCAGATGTATCCAAGATCGCCCTTAATTATGGTGGCGGCGGTCATCCACGAGCAGCTGGATTTTCAATTGAAACAAACGATATAAAACAAACAATGGAAGAAATTGTCGGTTATATATCTAAAACGATTGGAAATCTCAGTCGTAACTTAGCCTATCAATAAGGCAAGTGGTTTTATATGGCATACATCTTTTTATTTACAATTTGGAGTGTTCTAATTAACGATTTTTCTGATCTTTCCTTAATTTTGGGAGTTTTTGTTGTTATCATCACAATTAGAACTACCAACCTGTTTTTTAAAAATACTACTTATGGGACGATACAAATATTGGCGTACAGTTTGGGTAGCCTTTTAAAAATGTACAAAAATGCCTTTTCTTTTTTGCCTTTGATACTCTTAAAAAAGTACTCCGGTTTATCGCATATAGACGTTAAAGGGAAATCAGATTTTGAAAAAGCTGCAATAGCAAATTCTATCTCATTAACTCCTAAAACACTTGTTTTATATGAAGAAGATGGTAAACTAATAGTTCATAAAGTTTCTTCAACCCCTGAAGAAGCTCATAGAGCAGATAATATTTGGAAGGATGATATAATCTGATAAATATATTAGAAATTTTCATCCTTATATCTCTTTCTATGATTTTGATTAAGCTGATATTGACAAAATCAAAATGGGAAAAGGTACTTTCCTACTCTTCGTTTTCTTCAAAAGCGGTCATACTGATGTTAGTTTTTTCCCTTGCCTCTGATCAATCGTTTCTTTTAGACGTTATAATTATATTCTTAATTCTTAACATCTGGGGTGTTTTGATAGTATCCGCTTACCTGGAAAGAGGAGGTAATAAAAGATGATCGCCAATATTTTAATGGGAATAGGAATTATATTTCTTTTTGCAGGATCTTTAGGATTGTTTACTATGGAGGATTTCTATTCTAAAATTCAAGCAATCGGGATAGCAGACACAGTAGGAATAATCTCCGTTATAATCTCACTGATGCTCAAATATCCAGAAAACATGGCAAGATTACTCATATTATCTATCCTCATTCTAGTTTTAAATCCAGCAATCTCCTCAATAATTGCTTATCACGCTGCAAAGTCTGGTGAAAAGGTGGGCAGAAAAATCAAGTGAACTATTCTATAATTTTTTTGTTTTTAAGTTTGATCGTTCTTTCATTATACATATTATCACAAAAAAGCTATATTAACGTGATCATCGGTTACGGAGTTTTTTCTGTAGCCACTTCTGTACTATTTTTTCTTCTGAATGCTCCGGATGTAGCTTTTGTTGAAATAACTATTGGTGCCGCTTTTGTTATTTTTATATATCTAATTGCCATAAAAAAGACTGCCGAGGTTAAGGTCTACTACATCGAAACACCTTATATGATAGAGGAAAAAGAAGGAAATTTATACGGATTTGAATACGAACTGATCAAAGAATTTTTGGAAAGAAAAGGATTGGATGCCGATTTTATAAAAGTAAATACCAAAGATCTTGAAGATCCTATAGATAACATAAACGACCATGGAGAAATTCTGGCTGGAGGAATAATTTTAGAAGATAATAATTATGAAAACATAATACCTTCCAACGGTATATTATTATCAAAATTATACGCTGTTGGTCAGCCTAATAAAACTTGTTTAGGAATTTTTACGACGAACTTAAAATCACAAAGCTTTGAAGATTTGGATGATGATTTCATAATAGATGCGGTAAGATTCCGAAAAATAGTGATGGGAGGAGAAACGCTACTGTCCAAAAAAATAGAAATTATTAAAGATACTAGTTACAGGATAATTTTTTATAAAAGGGATAAATCTTTAGCAAGGGACTTCAACAAATTTTTGGAAGAAATAAAAAGTGACACCGTATACTATGAAAACCTTGTCAGGAGGTATATAGGTTGAAAAAGTACATTGTTTTAACCTTGACAATCATAATTTTCTTCGTTCTTGGATTAAATTTAAAAGTTGGAGATATGAAAAGTTTCTATGAATCTTCTGAAATCCTTACCGAAAATGGATCGATTAATATGGTTTCTGCTATTGTTCTTGATTATAGGATATACGACACCTTTTTTGAAATATTAGTTTTTACGGTGGTAATCATTGGTATTTCCGAATTTATAGGGAAAATTCCAACGGTTGCTTCCGACGACCAACAGATAATATACGATACACCAATCATAAAGGTTATAACTCCAATAATTTTTCAAATAATAGTCTTAATCTCTCTTTATATTGCGATAACCGGGCATATAGCCCCTGGTGGTGGATTTGCTGCAGGTACTATTCTAGGAACAGGTTTTCTTGCTGTTTCCCTGGTTAGACCAACGGATGAAATAGAAAACTTGTTTGTAAAATCTAAAATCGAGAAGCTAAAAATGTTGGTTCCTTTATTCATAATAATATACGGTTTATTAGGATATACTTGGGGAGATACAATTTTTTCTAATTTCCATCTAAATGGATATCCCGGGGAGCTGGCTAGTGGAGGGTCTGCCATTTTACTAAACTTTTTAATTTATTTCGAGGTTTTTGGTGGATCATGGACTATTCTGTATAGATTTTTAAAACATAAGGGGTTATTATGAATATTTTCTATATCCTGACCTTATCAATAATACTTATTGGCTTATTTGGAATTATCGTAAAGAAAGATCTTATCTTAATATTTATTAACCTCGGGGTATTCCAAGGGGGAATAGTTCTTTTTTTTGTTCTTTTAGCCTATGATGCAAATTCACCTATCATCAGCACACATCTACAAAGTTACGCGGACCCACTCATACATTCTTTTCTACTTACCGTTATAGTAATTGGATTTGCAAATTTGGCATTAATGTTAGTTTTTGCAATGATATTATCTTCCAAATTCAAGACCCTTGAGGTTGACGAAATTGAAAAGAAAGTCAAGAAAAAATAAAAAATCTCATAAGAACAGGAGCAAAACATGATTCTACTTGTATCTTTAATACCAATATCTTTCGGCATACTGACTTATATTTTTAAAAGAAAAACCACCATACTGGTGACAATTTCGTATATACTAACTTTCTTATTTCTTGCTATTTTTCAAGAAGGTTCATTTGTAATAGGAAACTATTCCGCACTTAAAGGTATCGAATTCACCTTTGACTTTACTATTAAGTTCTTACTTATTTTATTCAATGTTTTCTCTTTAATAACCTTTTTTAGAATCTATAAAAATTATGATCATGTGTTTTTCTCACTTTGGCTTCTATTGACAGGAAGTGTAAACGGTTTCTTTATGAGTAGAGATTTTTTCAACATATACGTTCATTTGGAGCTCGCTTCTATATTAACCTTTCTTTTATTATCATACGATAAGAATGAAATAAGAATATGGGCAGCTTTGAAGTACATGATGATGAGCTTAGTAGCCTTAAATTTCTATTTGATAGGGGTAGGAATTCTTTATTCAAATTCAGGTACCTTGAATCTAAATTACAACCTTTTAAATGGAATTAATACCTTTGCTTTCAGTTTTATCCTAACAGGGTTGTTAACTAAAGGCGGACTATTTTTTCTTTCTGGATGGTTACCCGATGCCCACACGGAGGCTGTAAAAGGAATCTCTCCTATATTATCAGGTATGATCGTTAAACTTCCTTTATTTATAATTTATTTACTCACACCATCTTTACCCAATGAACTTAAAAATTTTCTGTACTATTTCGCAGTTATAACTGCTATTTTGGCATCCATATTTACGTTGCTACAATACGATATCAAAAAATTTATGGCTTATTCTACAATGACTCAGATGAGTTATGGGCTGATGGTTATTCTACTCCAACCTTCTCTTTTCCCATATTTTATAGTTTTTCATATGTTCACCAAAGGATTTTTATTCATGATAGCCGAAGATATATACGAGAAAAACGGTACAAAAAATCTAAAAGAACTACAAGGTTCACAAATATCCTTAGATACATTTTTTTTGCTTTTTTTCTTGCTCATGAACCTAGGAGGATTGTTCCCCTTTAGCCTTTATATCTTCAAGGATAATTTATCTTTATCCTATTTTTTAGAGATAAACATTTTTATCTTCGGAATGTACTTTTATAAATTATTAAGCACCTTTAAAGTGAAGAAGAAAAAATTTGAATACAAGTACTGGTATATGTTCTTCTTCGCAATTTTAAACGTTGTATATATAACTTATTATTTCAAGATTATCGCTTCTGACCTATCTATCTTAAAAATAATGACTGGATATTTACTCTTTTCTGCAGGAATTCTATCGTTCATATTGTTAAGAAAAAAGGTAAGTTTGCCTCCAATAGATATATACAGTTTTGAAAACAGTTTTATCTATCAAATATCGTTTTTATTGCTTGCTTTGCTAATAGAAATGTAGACAAAAGTTTTCAATTATTTTGGAAATTTATGATAAAATAATATGGATAATATCAAAAAATAAATCAAAGGAGGTAATGTGCGTATTATCGCACGATGTAAATTATGAAAAAATTCTTATTTTCTTTTTTATTAGTAATTTTCATTTTTAGTATCACAATTTTTCCTCAAGACGTTTTAAAATTAGTCCCTTCAGATTCAAAAGCAGTAGTCTTAATAAATGATTTAGAAGGCACATACACAGATTTAAAAACTGTACCAACTATGAAAACTTTATTGCTAGAACCATTTAACGCAGAACTAATGATTTCTAATCTTGCTCAAATGTATTTTAACGCTTTAAAAATAGATTACGAAAGTTTTCTAAGTAATCTCAATGTTGACCTTTCGATTTTCGTTCAAGAACCCAAAGAAAATAATTATATTTTCGGTTTTTCCGTTGGCCCTTTAGAAAATCCCCAAACTTTTGCCTCAGATTTGGATAAATTATTAGAACCTCTGAAAGATTACGGAATTTCTTTTACCCCTATCTATCAAAGTATTGGGAATCAAAATTATCTTGTAATGATTCAAAATAAAGAGGTATATTCTTCTTCTGAAAAAGGGGTTACTGATTTTGAAGAAATTCTTCCCACAAAAAAGGGGTTATATTACAGAATAAACACCTCTGACTATCAAGGAGAAGGCTATTTTTACGTTAAAGATGGATTCTTAATAGGTGGAGGAAATGGAACTGCAGAAACAGAATTTATCGATAAAAACTTTGTAAAAGGGGCTCAAGAATATCCCTTCCTGGGTAGTATATTTTTTACCTCTGGTTTTATCCCAAAAGATTTAACAAATTACGCCGATTTCATAAATATTATAGTAGATTACAAAATCGTAGAAAATTTAATATCTCTTTCTCAAGGAGTAGAGGCTAACGTTGATTTAACTACGAGCAACGGTGCAATGCCAACAATTTCTAATGCAAGTAATGCAAGTTATTTAAAATTGAAAACTGACGCTAAAATAGACGAAATTATACCTATTTTGAATGAAAATAATATAAAGTACAAAAAGATCAGTGAAAACATGATGGAATTTTATATAGAATCTGAAATCACAAATCAAAACGATGAAACAGAAATTTTAACTAATACTTTTTATGTTTGGAAAGACGAATATATGATGGTCTCACAAATAAAACCGGATGAGCTTCAAAAACTTCTGAATGGTAAGCCAAAGCTTTCAGAGAATGAGTTGTTTCAAAAATTAAGTGAACGAGTTGGAACCGGGGATGTTACTTACGCCTTTGTCGATTTAACCCCTATTTTTCAGAATTACGTGCCAAATTTGAAAGGCCAGTATGGCTTGTTACTAAATGTAAGTTCAATGGAAGAAAATAAGTTAAAAATTGATTTCATTCTGCAATGAAGAACCTCACTAGAAATGCGATGAGGTTACAAAAAAAGATTAAAGGGCATGCGTAGGCATGCCCTTTGTTGGTGCCGAGGGCGGGAGTTGAACCCGCACGGGGTTCTCCACCCCAACGGATTTTGAGTCCGTCGCGTCTGCCAATTCCGCCACCTCGGCAATTCAAAGTTATTATACTATATTTATAGACTCTTGTCAATAGAATTTGAACCTTTGTAGAATATCAAATGATTTAACGGGAGGGGTTTCATGGAAAAAATGGCTATTATAGGTTTTGGCGCAGCATCTATCGGCTTCCTAAAAGGATTGCAAGAAGAGAAAAAGATAAATCACTACAATATAGATATTTATGAAAAAGGAGAGAATTTAGAAGGTGCAGGATTTGGCGGTTTGAAATACGATGGGAAATTATTCATTTCAAAAGAAATGGGGGGAGACTTAACTATCCCATTAAACATTCAAAAGAAAGTAGTAGAATATTATCTCACAAAATCTGGGTTGGCAAAATTGGATGAGGACAAAAAATTAGAACTGTCGAATAAATTAGAAAAAGGGGATTCTTTTGAAAATAAAGAGTTATATAAAAGGTTCTACGATGCTGATTTCGAACCCGTAAGATCTCACTTTTTTCATCTGGGTACAGAGTTGCTAATAGAAACGGTAAAAAACATTTTCGAAGAATTTTCAAAATTCAATAACATTAATTTTATTTTTGGTGAGGAAGTTATCAAAATTATTCCTGGTACAGAGGTTGTCATAGTAACAAATAGTGGCATTGAAAAAACCTATGACAAGGTCGTTGTTGCAGTTGGCAGAAGAGGCCACAAATTAGTATCCGATATGGTCAAAGATCATCCTGATTTAGTCTTATCAAATGATAAGGTTGATCTTGGTGTCAGATTTGAACTTCCTAATCATATAGTGGACTACCTAAACAAAGAGATGTACGAATTCAAAATCCGGCTAAAAACCAAAACCGGCTATATTGTGAGAACTTTTTGCAACAATCCTGGCGGAGAGGTTACTTTGGAGAGTTACGATGACTTTTTAACGGTTAATGGACATGCTAACACTAACAAAAAGACTAACAACACTAATTTTGCAATTTTGGTTACTCATTCATTCACTCAGCCTTTCAACGACCCTGTAAGTTATGGTTCTTATATCGCAAAGCTTTCCAATATCCTTGCTGGTGGAGACAAGGTTATACTTCAATGTTACGAAGATTTTAAAGGTTCAAAAAGGACGAAAAAATTAGGGCGAGTCGAACCAACATTAGATCCCAAACACTTTATTTTGGGAGATTTGAATCTAGCTCTCCCCAGACGTACTATCGAATCAATAATTGATTTTTTGGAACGATTAGAAACAGTCGTAAGAGGGGTTACTTACCCCGATAATCTTTTATATGGAGCAGAGGTTAAATTTTATGCAAATAAGATAAACAATGATTTCTTTGGAAACGTAAAAATAATTGGAGACTGTAGCGGATGGACCCGTTCGATAACTTATGCTACAAGTCATGGATACCTAATCGCAAAAGAGTTTTAAACGGCTGTATTGACAAAATAATGTTGATATGTTATAATGATTTTTGTGGACTTAGTTAATGGGACGTAGCCAAGCGGCAAGGCGACGGACTTTGACTCCGTTATTCGTAGGTTCGAATCCTACCGTCCCAGCCAAAAAAAGGGAGGTTATACCTCCCTTTTTTATTACGTTTCTATCATTGGATATTCGACGGAGTTGCAACTTGAGATGTATCTGTAGAAGTATTAGAGGTATTATTAGCTTCTTCTATTTCTTTTTGTACACTTTCTATCATACTATCAATATTAGTATAATAGTTGGGATCAATCTCTTTTATTGTTTCCAAATAAGACAATTTAATTTCCTTTAGCCCTAACAAATCAGTTAAATCTAACCCAACATCTAATGCTTCTAATTTAGTATCGGTTGCTGCCTGGGTAGAATCTACAACTGTTTGAACATTTACCAAGATTTCAGTGATCTGTTGTTGAAATAGTGAAAATAAATATTGGGATCCTAAATAAGAGGCGTATTGTTTTAACTGATCCAACTGTATCTTCGAATAGCTAACCTTTACTTCTGGATCTTGAGGGTTCAATTGATAATAAAGTTGAACTATTGTTTTAGAAGTAGGATACTGTGCGTAAAGATCGGCTAATACCTTTTTTAACTTTTCAGTGTAATCTTGTGATTTAGTTTGTAATTCTGCTCTCATAACGCTTGCATCTTCTGTAGTACGTACTCCCAAAGCCTCAAGGGATTCTTTGGAACTTAAATAACTTTTAGCATCTTGATATTTCGATATTTCACTCGATAAAGAAGTACTTTCATCCGTAGTTGATTGAGCGTTCAATTCTTCGAGTTTGTTATTTATAGCATCCAAACCTAGTGAAACAATAGCTGGATCCACAAATTCAGATAGACTAAGATATTGATTTATGGAAGTAGTTTGATCACTGTATAAACCCATTAACTGACTTACAACCATTGTATATATAGCCAAATAATCAGAATCAACTTCCATTGAAATTTCATTACCTTCGAATACAATACTTTCTAGTTCTTTCGCTAATTCTTCTAATCTTTCTACATCTGTACCCGCTTTCGTTAACTCGTACATATACATCAATTTTGTATCGTAATAATTCCTTCCAAAGTTTTCACTTTCTTTATAATTAGACAACCAATTATCATACTTTTGACCTTGAACTGTGCTTTCTACTTCAGCATATACATCATCATACAAAAATATATCTTCGGGTTTTTCAAATATTTTCCTATCAAGTACTCTTATCAAATGGAAACCCTCCGACGTTTGTACAGGTCCAATAATTTCACCAACTTGTCCATTAAATGCTGCATCTTCAAAACTTTTTTCATACTGCCCGTGTTTTATCCATCCAATCTCTCCAGAATTAGTAGCATTAGAAGTATCCTTTGAATACAAAGAAGCGGCATCTTCAAAGATTATCTCACCTGTTTCAATCTTTTCCTTGATGCTATTGGCGGTTGCCTCATCTGAAAAAAGTATATGCTGTACTCTAACTTCTTCATAATCATTCTTTATACTTTCAAAGTTTTGTTCGATATAAGCTAGAGCATCTTCCCTAGAAATTGGTGCCACTGCGTCTTTAACTGCAGTATTTATCAAATCGGTCTCCACTGTTTGTTGTAAACCCGAAATTAAGATGTTTCGAATATTTTGTTCACTACCGTAGTACTGAAGCATATTATTCCAATTTGATTCATCAGATTTGTACTGAGATATATATTGATCAACCAATGCATTTATCTGATTATTCACTTCTTCATCGGAAGGCAAAAGATCGTTTTGTTCAGCATAATATCTTACAATTTTTTCGTCAAAAAGTAAATCTACCACTTGATTATCAAGCGTTAAATAATCAAAAACCGGATCCAACTGTTGACCGTAATACTGTTGATAGATCTGCGCTTGCTGTTGAGTTATGTTATCTACTTCACTCTTCATAATCCAATAAGGATAATCCAATTCTATGCCTTCTTTAGTGATAACTAAAACAGAGTCTTCTTTCCTCAGGGTGTTTCCATTTTGTGAAGTGGTCACAGGGGTCCGAGATGATACATAAGTTGCCACAGACCACCAAACTATACCTGCTAAAAAACCTGCTATAACTATTATAGTGATCAGTCTTTCATGCTTTTTAAACCAATTATTCATCCACTAATGCCTCCTAATTGCTTAAAATTTTACTATCTTTAAAAATGAAATGACTTTGATTTTAATTTTACCACATTTTTTTGGATTTGCTCAATGTTTAATCTTTTATTATTTAAAAAAGGGGATAAATTAATATCCCCTTTAAAGTCTCTATATTTTTGTTCTAATAGGTTTATCTTTAGAAATTTCCTCCAAAGCCAACAATCTATCCCATTTAGCATCAACATAATTTTGTAGTTCTTCCAGTATTTCGTTAGCATCTGGCCTTTTCATAAGTTTGCTGTATCTACCTAATTTTGCTACGTAATCTTTTATTGGTTTGAATGTTTTAGGCTTCTTGGTAACTTTGTAAACACCCATATTGTATTCCCATAATGGCCAATACTTAGTTTCAATAGCTAACTTTGTTACTTCTGGACCTGAATCGTCAGGAATTCTCCAAAATCTTACACATGGTGCCAGCATAGCAATGAAGGAAGGCCCTTTGAACTCTAATGCAGCTTGCATTTTTCTCATGAAATCCCAAGGTTCAGAGGTTGCTGCTGTTGCAGCATAAACACCTTCATGACCGGCTACTATATCAACTATACTCTTTTTCAACTGTAACTTCCCTGATATAGATTTACCGACTGGAGCAGTGGTTGAATCGGCACCTGGAGGGGTAGATCCAGATCTTTGGTTACCTGTGTTCATGTATCCTTCGTTATCATACAAAATGTAAACAAAATCGTGTCCTCTTTCTATTGCTCCAGATAATGCTTGTAAGCCTATATCGTAAGTGCCACCATCACCAGCAAATGCTATAAATTTTATCTTATCGTTGTTTATTTTTCCTCTGTTTAGAAGGGATCTATAAGCAGCTTCTGCCCCGGATATTGTTGCAGCAACATTTTCAAAGGCGTTGTGTATATAAGGTACATTCCAAGAAGTAAATGGGTATATTGTGGAAGAAACTTCCAGACAACCTGTGGCAGCTGCCACTACAGGTTCATAACCCATACTTTTTGCAGCCAAAGTAGCCCAATTTGCAACCATCGGAGCATTACAACCCGGACACAATCTATGGCCTTGTGTAAAACCCCAATCATGTGTTTCAACGTATCCTACTATATCTCTAATATTAGGCACAATTATTCACCTCCGATTATTCTCTTAAACCCAAGTATCTTTGTTCATCAGCTATAAGATTACCTTGAAGAGCATCTTCAAATGCTTCTCTTATCATTTCAGGGGTTGTGTCTCTTCCTCCTAAACCATAAACATAAGAACCTAAAGAGGGTCGAGAAGCAACCTCATACAAAGAAGATTTTACTAAGGAATACAAGGGGGCTTCTTTCCCAAAAGACATTGCTCTATCTAAAACAACTACACCCTTTCTTCCATTTAAAACTTGCTGAAACTCTTTCTTAGGAAAAGGAGTAAAGACTTGAGGTTTCACCAATCCAACTTTCTGTCCTTCTTCTCTAAGTTGATCTACAACATATTTTGCTGTAGATGCAGTAGAATTCATAACGATCATTATATAATCAGCATCATCTACTTTGTACAAATCGAGAAAATCGTATCTTCTTCCAGATATCTTTTCGAATTCCTCAAAAACTCCAGGAAGCTCTTTGTAAGCATTTTTCATAGCTTCCTCTTGTTGACGATGATGCTCGAAGTAATAATCAAAAAGATCCAATGGACCATAAGTAACAGGATTTTTTGTGTTTAAAAGAGAGTATTTGGGATTCCAGCTTCCTACAAACTCTTTTACAACTTCGTCATCTAGCATCTCGAAGCTTTCCACTCCATGAGAAGTAATGAAACCATCTAAATTCACCATCACAGGTAACAATACATTCTCTTTTTCCGCCAATTTGGTAGCCATTATTGTAAAATCATAGGCTTCTTGATGGTTTTCAGTAAAGAATTGGATCCATCCAGAATCTCTTACCATCATGGCATCAGAATGATCACAGTGTATATTAATAGGTCCGGATAATGCCCTATTTACAATAGGCATTACTATTGGAAGTCTATAAGAAGCTGCTATATATACTATTTCTGCCATTAATGCTAACCCATTTGCAGCAGTGGCTGTCATAGTTCTAGCACCAGATGCCGCCGAACCTACTACTGCACTCATTGCTGAGTGCTCGGATTCTACAGGAACCATTACAGTATCTACGATGCCATCTGATACAAATCCTGCATAATATTCAACAATCGGTGTTTGAGGTGTTATTGGGTAAGCTGCTACCACATCAGGATTGATCTGCCTCATAGCATGTGCAACAGCAGCAGCTCCAGTAACCGTTAGTTTTACGGGCATATATTTTAACCTCCTTCACATTGTTTTTAAATAAATTCTGATTCGGGTTTCATTTCTATTGCGTTAACTGGGCATACAGCGGCACAAACACCGCAGCCTTTACAATAGTCCAGATTCACTTCTCCCAATTTCATCTTTTTACCATCAAGCCCACCACCTATGGCCATATCTGGACAATAAAGCCAACATTGCATACAGTTAGTACATTTTTCTCTATCTATTATTGGTCTTTGAATCCTCCATTCACCGGTTTTGTACTCCCTTGCGGTGGCAGGTTTATCAATTACACCACCAATAGGGATATCTTTCCATCCTTTCAGCTCACTCACTAAGTTTCACCTCCTGGTAACCTCTCTCTAGTGCTCTAATATTGGCTTTTACCACTTCATCGGAGAACTTTTTGGAGAAAGCAGCCTTGATTTTTTCTTTAACAGCATCTAAAGGTACTATATCGGTAGCTCTTATCAAAGCTCCTATCATAACGGTGTTAGGTATACCTCTTTTTATTTCTTCCAATGCTATGTTCGTCGCAGGTATTACACCGATTCTTCCTTTATACCCCGTTAAATTTCTGACCTCTTCTATGCTTCTAGTTGTGTTGACCAACAACAATTTGTCCTCAGCCAACCCAGATGTTACTTCAGGGTTTTTTAAAAGTGTGTCGTCTATGACAACTACCACATCGGGGGTCTCTATGTTACTTTTAATTCTTATAGGCACATCCGCAACCCTGTTAAAAGCTTTCATTGGAGCACCGGATCTTTCCGCTCCATATTCTGGAAATGAACTCGAAAATTTTCCTGATTCTTCTGCAGCTTCCGCTAAAAATTGAGAAGCACTTTTTGCTCCTTGTCCTGCTCTTGCATGCCATCTTATCTCAAAGTATTTTTCTGGCAAGGTTCTTATCCTCCCTTCATGTAATGATTTTAAATAAATTAGTTTGTTCTATAGTCACTCGAAAATATTGTGTAATCAATATTTCTAAAAATATTATCTATCCATTCATAAAATGAGAGCCTTTTATCGTTAATTTCTTGTTTTTCTAACATTTTCTCCAGATCCAAAAATCTGTTAATATGGCACTTAACCCGATTTTTTGCATATTCTATTGTGGTACCGGTAGTCATAATAAAAGGCCAATCACTAGCTTGTACAAGAAGAACCTCTCTCATCATCTGATTCAAAACCCTTTTTTGTAAATTTGAAGGACACTTAAAAGTATTGGCTTTTTCTATCATTCTTTCAGTTATCTCGTGAATATGCTTATAAATCCAATCGTTTTTCCCATTAAGCCAAACATCATGGTATCCGCCTGCGCCCCAAGATGATTCGTCGGGATAAGTTACTTGAACTTTTTTAATCGCTTGTAAAACCTCAGTAGGTACAGAAAAATCTAAATATTCGCTTTCGCAAGATTGCCTAAAAAGCTCTTCCAAAAATTTCGGACCTTCATACCACCAATGGCCAAATAGTTCAGCATCAAAGGGAGCTACAATTATTGGTTCTTCTTCATCTAAAATTGCCGATAATTTCTTGATTTGCGAAGTTTTCTTACATAAAAAATCTCTGACATGCTCTTTTACAGCGTTTCTGGCTTCTCTAAGATCGTATATTTCTTTTTTGTCCAAGGATAATAATTTATTGGTAATACGATGATATTTTATTCCTGTATTACACCTTGTTCCACTTGGATCTATGTATGGCTTAATGTAATCTTCTTCTCTATCAAAACCAATATCTCTGTAAAATTCTCGATATCTTGGATCGCCAGGATAACCAACTTCAGAACTCCATATCTGCTCACTCGATTCAGGATCTCTGGCAAAAACAAAAACTTTATTTGGGGTGATGATAGGTCTATATACACCATACCTCGGCTTACTGTCTGCATAAGTAAAACCGTGTGTATCAACGAAAAAGTATCGTATATCTTCGTCTGATAAATATTTGTCAAGCCCTTTAAAATAAGCACATTCTGCCAACCACATCCCTTTAGGATGCTTACCAAAATATTTTTTGAAAGTTAACACGGCAGATTTTATTTGAGCCCTAATAGCCTCCGGATATTCCCGATAAAAAGGTAGATATCCATGAGTGCCATTAGATGTTATCACTTCAATGTAACCTTTATCTTTAAATTCCTTGAAAGCTTTTAATATATCTTGATTATATTCTTCAGAAAAAATATCTAAATCTTCTATTAATTCTCCCCTATAATGTTGGGCTAGTTGGTGTATCTTAGGATCTTCATCTTTTGTCCTAATTATCTCTTTTTCGGTTAATTCTATCAAATTTAATAAATATTTGTGATATTTTTCTTTTAAATCATTTAAACTAAACATCTCTATCAACGTTGGAGAGAGGCTTATTGTAAGCTTAAATGGAACATTATCTTTTTCTAAAGATTTAAAAATTTTTATTAAAGGAATATATGTCTCAGTTAAAGCCTCAAAAAGCCATCTTTCTTCCATAAAATTTTCAAAGTCTGGATGGTGAATATAAGGCAGATGAGCATGCAATAAGAGCAAAATTTTTCCTTTTTTACTCCTAATAATTTCAATCACTTCCAAAATTGGTATCACTGAATTTTCTTTTGTTTGTAAATATTGTTTCGCTACTCACCGAGTGTTTTTCAATATTCCAAAGCCCAGGTTCTTCTTTTTTATCTTCTTTGATGATTTTTCCATCTTCTATCAAAAACCATTCTTCTTTATCTGAACTTTTCATGGATGAAGAAGGCGTTGTAATTTCATTTGATTCTATAAAAGGAGTAAACTCACCTTTTTTATCTTTTACTCCAAGGAAAGCAATATAGGTGGAATTATCTTGTGGGAGGTGGAAATAAGTATTGCCGTTTTGGTCTAATTTTAAATCTGTTTCAATAACCTTTTTTTCTGCTCCTAGATTCTCTGTTGATTTTTTTATGATCCTTATAGCAATATTAGAATTTTTTGTTAATTTTTTTAGTTTTTTTCTACTTTTTTCAGAAAAGTTCCAGTAAACATATACCCAGTTAGGATTGACAGGCATTAATTTAAGTTTTTCCCTTTCATACTTTTGAGGAAGCTCTTTTGATTCATTTGATTTTGGGAGCTTTTGTTGATTTTGTAGATTTTTTGCTAATTTTGTATAATCCGAGACTTTCTCAACTCTTTGATTTGAAGATTCTTCTATCCTTTTAATCTCTTTTCTAACTGCCTTTAAAATCTCTTTTTTATTCATATTTCGTTTTAATTTAATACCTAAATTTTTTGCAATATTCCTCAATTCCTGTATTGTAGGCTCATCAACCTTAAAAGTATCTAATAATCTTTTATCCAATTCCTTTACTTCCATGAAGCACCTCCCAAACCTATAGACACTTTAGAAACTCTAAAACTTTATATATAGCGTCCCTTAGCCCCACAACCTGCCTTCTAACGAATTTATTTTTAATATTCAATTCCCTACATAATTGTATCATAAGAAAATTAAATAATTTGACAATAGAGAATTAAATATTGACAAAAGAGATTCCTTGTGATATTATATATTTTGAAAAGTAAGGCAGCGGAGCGTAGCGCAGTTGGGAGCGCGCCGGTCTTGGGCACCGGAGGTCGCTGGTTCAAGCCCAGTCGCTCCGACCATTAACGATTCAATGCGGCCGTAGCTCAATTGGTAGAGTATTGGCCTTCCAAGCCAAGGGTTGCGGGTTCGACTCCCGTCGGCCGCTCCAGCGCCTGTAGCTCAACGGATAGAGCATTGGATTTCTAATCCAAGGGTTGAGGGTTCGAGTCCCCCCAGGCGCACCAAACTTTTGGTGGCTGTAGTTCAGTGGAAGAACGCCTGACTGTGACTCAGGATGTCGTGGGTTCAAATCCCACCAGCCACCCCAGCCATAAGAATCCTAATTTTAGGATTCTTTTTTATTTTCTCCATTGTACACATAAACCTCGGTCCCTAAAGATGCCAAAAAATCTATAACTTCCACATCAAAGTTGAACATTCTTATACATCCGTGAGATATCCTTTTGCCTATTTCCCATGGTTTTGTTGTACCATGAATCCCATATTGAGGGTTTGAGAGTTGTATCCATCTTGTTCCCATTCCATTCATTAGAGATCCGGGTGGTATATATTCATCGTACCAATACAATGCAGGGTCTTTCTCTTTGTATGAAATTCGATAGTAACCGGGCGGTGTATAATCACTCATACCAACCGCAACGATATAAGTTTTTAACAACTGATCATGAAAATATAGGTGCATCTTATTTTGCGAAAGGTTTATTTCTAAGCGTAAAGGACTTTCTTCATATTTAACTCGTCCTATCTTTAAAGCTTGTCCAGGATATATCAAAGAAGGATCTTTTAGATCGTTCATGTTGACCAAATCTCCAGGAAGAACTTTGTATTTTTCAGCAATTTTATATAAACTCTCACCTTTTTGCACGATATGGTAACCATATACTTCATGTCTTTGCTTTGGTTTTAAAACGTTCTCGGTAGCTACAACATTTGCCAATTTCAAAAAGGTGACTTTTCGTTCAAAAAGTATTCCATATCTATTTCTAAAAGTAAAAATAGAGTCATAAAACCCATCTTCAAAGTTACCCAGCAGCCTTAAGAACTCATCTGTACCTTCAAAAACGGTATCCCCCACCTGTACTTTTACTAATTCCAAATCTTCTTCTGGGTAATAATCCAAATAATATTGATAACCATTTTCCACGACAGAGGTGGTTATTTCAACTTCTATATTTGGAGCGAATAAGGATTTTTCCAAAAAATTTGCAAAAAACTGTGAAACATTTTTCCCTACTTTATCTGTAGAGGTTACTAAGAATGAATAATAATCGCCTTTAAAAGCGTTTAAATTAACATAAAAGGAGAAATCACCGTTTTCTTTTTCATACAAGGTTAATTTCTTTCTATCTCCCCCATCATATATGTATACATTTGGTTTTTGCGCAGTATTTATATAACTTTCTAAATTAATTTTCACAATATTTTGAGTTTGATCATATTCAACGGGATACAAACGAAAATAATTTTCAGAAAAAAGTACTGAAAATAAAGTCACAAATATTATTAGCGATAATCCTTTTGTGATTTTTCTCAAGTCGAAGTTCCTCCTTACTAGTAAAAATGGTCACCTCGTTTTCCTCTTTTTCAAACCCTATATCTTCTCTTGAAACATCGTTTAAAACTATCATATCAATCTTTTTTTCTTTTAATTTCTTTATGGCATTCTCTTTTAAGTTCTCTGTTTCCGCAGCGAATCCAACAAGTATTTGACCAACTCTTTTTTTCCTTCCTAATTCTTTTATTATATCAGGATTTTTCTCAATTTCTAGATTAACTATTGTATCTTTTTTTAACTTTTGTTCCGAATAATTTTTTATTCTTACATCGCTTACTGCAGCTGTCATAACTATTATGTCATTATCTTCAAAATGCTCTAATACCCTTTCTCTTAATTCTTTAGCACTTTCTATTCTTATGATTTTTTTTATAATAGATGGTGGTTTTAAGTTGGTGGGTCCAGATATTAAAGTAACCTCAGCTCCTCTGTTTGCAAATTCTCTTGCTAATTCGTAACCCATTCTTCCACTGGATCTGTTTGACAAAAACCTTACAGGATCAATATTTTCAACCGTGGGTCCGGCTGTAACTAAAACTTTCTTATTCATAAAATCCTTTTTGGAAAGTAGGTATTCACTGTATTCTAATATTTCACTATTATCTGGATACCTTCCTTTACCAAATTCTCCGTCTGCTAAGTGACCTTCTCCGGGGTCTATTATATACCAACCATTTTGTTTTAATATTTCTAAATTCCTTTTATTAACGGGATTTTCATACATCCTAACGTTCATTGCAGGAACAATTAGTTTAGGATTTTTCGAATAAGCTAAAGCGGTACAAGAAAGTAGATCATCGGCAATTCCATGTGATATTTTAGCTATTATATTTGCTGTCGCAGGGGCGACGATAAACAGTTCTGCCCATCTAGAAAGCTCTGTATGGGGTATCCAACCGCTTTTAACATCGAAAGTTTCATAGTAAACCTCACAGTTACCTACTGCAGAAAAAATCTGGTCGGATATCCATCTTTGGGCATTTTTTGTCATGATAACTTTTGGATTACATTCAATCTGTCTCATCTTAGAAATTAGATCAACCGCTTTATAAATGGCGATTCCACTCGTTACACCGAGTAAAATGTTTTTCCCTTTTAAGTAAGGATACACAGAGAATTCACCTTCTTGGATTAATATCCAAAGTATTTGAGAATTCCAAAGCTCTTTTTAACCTTTTAATACTTTCATTTTTTCCTAAAATAATTATAGATTCGTACAACCCAGGAGTTACTAACCTCCCTAAAAGAGATCCTCTTATTGTCTGAAAAACATTTTTTCTACCAGTGATATTTAGAGCGGCTATTTCTTTTAAAGTATTTTCTACATTTGCAAGGTCGTACTCATCAATTTCTGAGAGTTTTCTTATCGTTATCTCGATAACTTCTTTAAACCAAGGTTTTTTCATGTATTTTTCGATAAATTCTTCTTCGTATTGGAATTCTTTAACAAAAAAATTTTTGGAAAATTCATAAAGTTGTTTTAATGTTTGAACTTTAGCTCTGGAAACTTCTATGATTTTTTTTACAAAAGAATCTTCATTGTCTATTTTGACGTTTGTATATTTAGCCCAATTGTCAAAACTTTTGTATATTTCTTCAATTGGATCGTTTCTCAAATGCACTTCATTTGTCCATAGAAGTTTAGTGTAATCAAAAATGGAAGGATTTTTTGAAACCTTTTTCAGATCAAATTCCTGGTATTTTTTTGTATAATCAAATATCTGTTCGTTAGCATTCCACCCTAACAAACTCAAGTAATTCAATATAGCTTTAGGAAGATATCCCTCTTTTCTAAAATAAGTAATCGAAACCTCTCCGTGTCTTTTAGACAAAGGAGACTTGTCTTCACCTAAAATCAAAGGCAGATGGGCAAATTTTGGAAGTTCAAATGATAAAGCATTATATATCAAAATTTGTTTGGGGGTATTAGAGATATGATCTTCACCCCTTATAACATGACTTATTTTCATCAGATAATCATCTATCACAACCGTGAAATTGTAAACCGGAATTCCGTTTGATCTTAGAATAACAAAATCATTTATATGAGACGTATCGAATTGTATAGTTCCTCTAATTTCGTCCAAAAAAGATATTTTTTGATCATTATTAACCTTAAACTTTACAACCACAGAATACTCATTGTTTTTTTTATATTTGTCTGGAAGATTATTACCTTCAAAAATTATTTCATCGCTTTTAGTAACTGAAAAATAAGCTTTTTCTTCATTTAGGAGTTGATCTATATAACCTTTGTATATGTCTAGTCTTTCACTTTGCCTATATGGCCCATATTCACCAGGTTTATCAATCCCCTCGTCGTAATCCAAACCTACCCATTTCATTTCTTCTAAAATGGCATCTTCGTACTCTTTTTTGGAGCGTTCCATATCGGTATCTTCAATTCTTAGAATAAACTTCCCGTTATTTTTCTTAGCAAAGTACCAATTAAACAAGGCTGTTCTCAAACCCCCAACGTGTAGATGACCCGTGGGACTTGGAGCAAATCTTACTCTGATCATTAGTTTTTCACCTCTTCAATACCTTTCAAAATTCTTTCCAGTTCATCAATAGACGATACTTGCTTTACCTCTACTAATTTTCTGTTATCAAGAAATTTATCCTCTATCAAAACTTCAGTTATTCTATCTGTCCATCCGCCTGAATTTTTCATTAACAATATCGGTTTTTTGTAAGAATAAGCCCCCAAAATTTCTATAGCTGTGCCAATTTCTCCTCCTATACTTACAACCACATCGACATTTTTTAACAAAACAAAAGAACGCATATTAAGATCCAACCCTGTTTTTATAGGAAAATCCAAATAACCGTTCCCTTCCTGTTCCCAGGGTAAAAAACCAATAACATGCCCTCCCCTATTTTTTACAGCCTTTGAAACTAATTGCATTATTCCATCACGTCCACCGTTCATTAGAACCCAATTATTCTCTGCTATAATTCTACCGACATCATCACAAAGTGAATTTAAAGATTTAATTGGCTCTTTAAAGATGTTTCCGGAATATCCGATAACTCCTACATTCAAACCGATCACCAACCCAAATAACTTTCTTTGACTCTCGCGTCATTCAAAACCTCTTTTGGAACACCCTTAGCTATAACTTCACCCTTGTGTAAAACATAAAGTTCATCAACTACCTGAGCAATTTCATCAATACTGTGATCCGTAACAATTATTGAAATCCCACTTTTCGCAAGTTTTCTAATTATTTGTTGTATATCCTTAACGGTTATGGGATCTATTCCAACAAAAGGCTCATCCAAAAGGATTACCTTTGGATTTGTTATCAACGTTCTAGCAAATTCTAATTTCCTTTTTTCTCCACCAGATAAAGAATAAGACTTTTGGTGCATTAAATTACCCAATCCAAACTCTTCCATTATACTCTTAATTTTTTGATCTGCATCTTCAATCTTAAGAAGATCGGCGATCATTTCAAGATTATCTCTAACAGATAAGTTCCTGAAAACAGACGGTTCTTGAGGCAGATAAGCCAATCCATTCAACGCTCTTTTGTGTATAGGAAGATGAGTTATATTTTGGCCATCGAGGTAAACATCCCCTGAATTGGGAACAACTAACCCTAAAATTATCTTGAAAAGAGTTGTTTTCCCTGCACCATTTGGTCCAAGTAATCCTGTAATTAAGCCGAATTTTGATTGAAATTGAACATTAGCTAACACAATCTTTTTCCCATATGTTTTACTGATGTTTCTACAATCAACAATAACCTTTTCCATAACTATTTATTTTTAATTCTCATTCAAATACTGAATAATTTTTTCGGTTAAATCTAATTCTGGATTGTAATAAACCACACCGTTTTCATTTAAAATCAAATCGTAACCATTTTCTTTTGCATACTGAGCTATCTTTACTGTTACTTCCGAAGCGATGTTTGCCATTTTCTGCTGATACTCATTTTGCAATTCTTGTTGATATTGATTTACACGAGTTTGTAATTGTTGAAGATTTTGTTGCAGTACTTCCTCAGTCGCACCCGAACTCTGTAAATCCTTGAACTGCTGTTCCATTTCATTGATTTTCCCTTGATAATATTTTAGATCGATTTGGTACATGGATTCCAAATCTTTCCATTTGTAGTAACTTTCTACTGTCTTTTCAAAGTTTACATAACCAATTTTGAGATTTGAATCTGTTTGAGAAAATGAAATAACCACGAACAAAATGGTAAATACCATCACAGAAAGAACTTTTCTTGTTGTATTGCTCACAACATACACCTCCATAAAATTTTGAAATTTATAATTGCTTATTAAAAGTTCTTTGTTTTTTTGCTTCAAAAAGTATAATTCCAGCACTAACCGATACATTTAAAGACTCAACGTTGTTAAACATCGGTATGCTTACTAATTCATCACAATGGTTTTTAACGTTTTTTCGAATGCCATTCCCTTCATTTCCAAAAACCAAGCATATGTTTCCTTGCCAATCGATTTCATAATAGGGTTTGCCCTCGACATCTGCTCCATAAACCCAAACATTTTTCTTCTTTAATGTCTCTATTGTATTGGAAAGATTGGTTACTTTAATTATTGGTATCTTAAATATTTGACCAGAAGATACTTTTATAACAACAGGTGTGACTTCAACAGCATTATCTTTTGGTATTATAATGGCATCAACCCCTGCAGCCACCGAAGTCCTTACAATAGCTCCAAAATTATGCGGATCTTGTATTTGATCCAAGATTACTAAAAATAGTTTTTCTTTTCCTTCAATTATATCCAAATTTTCATATTTAAAATCGTTCCCGATATCAATGACGATTCCCTGATGCTTGCTTGTTAAAGCCATCTTTTCCAAAACTTCATTGGGGGAAAAACTGTAAGAATATCCTAAATTTGCAACATCTTCGACGATTTCTTTTAAAGACCCTCTTTCCGTTTTGGAACTACTGAAAAAAATATGCTTTACAGGATAACGAGTCTCAATAATCTCTTTCAATATGTTTTTTCCGTATATATACAATTATCGATCACTCCCAATAATTCCTCGATTCTTGAGTAACTTTTAGTCAAAAAAAGGTATCCAATGACTGCTTCAAATCCTGTAGATTTCCTATAATCATTGTCGTTGCCTCTTTTCTTCGCACCGTTCGAATTTTCCGCTCGTTTGTAATACTGCATTTCTATTGGAGTTAAATGATCTAACACAATATCAACAAACTTTGAATGAGCTTTTGCACTTAAAAAATCTTTTGTTTTTTCATAAAGATCTTTTGTTTTTATCCTGCCATCCTTTAGCAATTTCACCTTGTAAATCAAACCTATAACAGCATCTCCAATATAGGAAAAGTTCTCAATAGGTATTTCACGCAGATCCGCAAGTTGGAGATTTATAATTTCATCGAATCCTTTCATACAGTCAATATCTCCCTTTTATATAGTTCTAAAATCATATCTACACACTTTTCGATGGAATAATTATCTTTAACAAAAATTTTAGCTTTCTTTTTTAATTCTTCGTATGACGATAAATCTTTTAATAATTTAAGTATTTCATGAGAAAAATCATCTTCATTTAAATCTTTGATCATAATTCCACCTGCATCTTCTTGAGAAAGTATATCATAAACACCTAATTTACCCAAAGCGACTACCGGAGTACCAGCAGCCATAGATTCTAGAATAACTAATCCTTGTGTTTCAGTGTACGAAGCAAAAATAAATAAATAAGCTTGTTTGTAGGCATCTATTACCTTTTCTCTTGGTTGTGAACCTGTAAAAATAACATTATCAGCTATGTTTAGCTCCATAGCCAACTCTTCCAATGCTTCTTTTTCAGCCCCTCCACCAACAATAACAAATTTTACCTTTGTTTCCTCTAAAAGTACTTTCTTAAACACCTTCAAAAGAAAACTTATGTTCTTTTCCTTTCCCAACCTACCCACAAATAAAAGAATTTTGTCATCATCTTTTATTTGTGGATATTCTTTTTTCAAATCCCAGTTAATAGGTTTATCAAAAGAAGCTAGGTCTATCCCAGTTGGAATAGTTACAATATGTTGTGAAGGTACACCATATTCAACGAGCGTCTCTTTTATATTGTCTGTAGGAGCGATTATTTTATCCGTTTTTAAACACCAATTTTTTATGATTTTTTGAACAAATTCTGGTTGCGGCCTAACTATCGATGGTAGGTAGTGCAAATAGTAATCATACATAGTATGATGTGTCGCTACATGTTTTAGTTTTAACATACGTGAAACAATTCTTGCAAGAATTCCCATAGAAAAGGGATCGTGAGAATGTATTATATCCAAGTTTAACTCTTTAATTTTAAAAATTTCTGGAGAAAAAGGTAGAGCAATCCTCTGCTCTTTCTCGAAGACAAACTTAACAGCCGGAAATTCAAAGATTTTATCATCGTTCCTTTTATAGTCAAATTTATATTTTGGTACAAATAGATAAACATTGTGTCCTCTTTTTTCCATTTCATCTTTATAGAGTTTTATAGCTGTAGCAACTCCATTTTTCTGCGGTAAATAAGTATCGGAAAACATTCCTATATTCAATTGCATTTCCCCCTTATAAAATTCATACATGTATTATTATAACAAAAATTCACTATTTTTTGAGGTTGAGTTTTTAAAGATGATATAATAATAAATGAACTGTTATACTTTGAAGAGGTGTTTTTTATGAGAATAAAAGTACTTAACCCTGAAGTGGTAATGAAAATAGCGGCTGGAGAGGTTGTATCTGGGCCAAGCTCTGTAGTTAAAGAATTGGTAGAAAATTCTTTAGATGCCCAAGCAGATAATATAACCGTTGAAATACTTGATGGTGGCAAATCGCTAATTAAAGTCGATGATAACGGAATTGGGATGGAAGAAGAGGAATTAGAATTATCTATACTTCCTCATACCACAAGCAAAATTTTCTCCATTGAGGATCTTTATCAATTAAAAACATTTGGTTTTAGAGGTGAGGCCCTTTCTTCAATTTCAAGGGTTTCTAGAATGAAAATGACCTCCAAACCACCTGAAAAAGAAGTTGGAACAATGTTAGAAATATTAGGCGGAAAAATAATAGAAAAAAAGAGGGTTAACTCATCAAATGGAACGAAAATAGAGATTATGGATCTTTTTTTCAACATTCCCGCACGTCGAAAATTTCTTAAAAGTGATTCTTCAGAAGGAAGATACGTTACAGAGATTATAGAAAAGTTTGCTTTTACGAACAACATTAACTTAACGTATATAAGAGACAACAAAGAAATCTACAAATTTTCTTCTGATATGGATCTAATTACAAAATGTTTAAAAATATATCCCGAGTTAAAAAGAGATGATCTCATAGAAATTGAACACAACGACTCATTATGCAAAATATCTGGAGTTATTTCACAACCAAAAGTTGGAAGAAATAACAGAACCGCCCAACACTTTTTTGTAAACAACAGGTATATTAAGGCGGCTTCACTTTACTCCGTTTTGGAAAAAGGTTACGGTGAGATGCTAGAAAAATCAATTCATCCTTATGGAATAATATTCATACAAATACCATCAGATATGGTAGATGTAAACGTTCACCCTCAAAAATTGGAAGTAAAATTCACGGACGAACAAAAGATAGCTTCTTTACTTAAAAAAGTTGTAAGAGAGGCCCTAAAGGAAAACACTCACTTTACGATGGAATTCATAAGTAGTAACGATACCCCTGCTACAAATAATGAAAATTCTTCGTTCTCTGTTCAAAATTTATACAGCAAGAAAGAGCGTTCACAAAAAGTTGATCTTTCACAAAAAACTACGAATGCAGATTATTTTGAAAATACAGACGATTTTTTTAATAACTCTGAAATAGGAGATCCTCAGGAAGGAAATATCCATTTTGATAATAATTATAGACTTTATGAACCGTCAAAAACCTTTGATTTTAAAGGTTTTGAATATCAAAAGAATCAGACGTTTACACCTGTTGAAAAAATTAATTCTTTTGAAAAATTAAGCATTTTGGGCATAGTTGCTGAAAGATATCTTGTCGTCGAAGGTGAAGACAAATTACTTTTAGTAGATTTTCATGCCGCACATGAACGTTATATATATGAAATTTTAAAGGAAAACCTATACGAAAAAGGTGGACTTACTTCCGATCTTCTACTTAACCCTCTTAAAATATCTTTAGACGAAGTAAGAAAAGGAATAATTTTAGAAAACAAAGATCACTTAGAAAAATTGGGTATAAAATTGGAAGAAGAAGATAAAGAAATTATTGTAAAAGGACTTCCTTCCCTTGTGAAAATTGATGACGCTGAAAGATTGATATTCGAGATAGCGGATGATCTAAGAATATCAAATTTTGATCAACAATCAAACATACTTGATAAGAACTTGGCTACTATGGCGTGTAGAGCGGCTGTAAAAACTAAAGATAATCCTACCGGTATGGAAACACTTTTAAACAACATCTTTGAGAAAAAATTACTAACCTGTCCACATGGTAGGCCGATAATGATTCAAATTACATTTAAAACCTTAGATAAATACTTTGGAAGGACTTAAAAAGGGGTGTAGCTTTTTCTTACACCCCTTTTTGTTTGTTTACTTAACTTGATCTAATTCTATCAATCTCTCTTGGGAAGTATAATTTTCAATAGTTCCCAAGTGAGCAATGTATTCACGTAAAGCATCCGCGTCTCTAAAGTATGTATCGTAACCAGGTTTACCTTCAAGCATAGTGTATCCGTCTCCGCCTGCAGCTACATAGTTGTTGGTAACAACTTTATAAGTTTTGTTCAAATCAATGGGTTTACCGTTTATTTTTACGTTTGTAGCTTTTCCACCTTTTATTTCTGCAGTTAGCCCTGCAACATGTAACTTAGCTCCTTGGCCATCAGGAATTGTAGCAGCATAATTTAAAACATCCATTATGTCTTTCCCAGTCAACTCTAAAACGTACAATGTGTTTCCAAAAGGTAAAACAGTCAAAATGTCTCTGTAGGTTATATCCCCTGCTTCAATAGAGGCTCTTATCCCGCCACCGTTCATTAAAGCAACATCCGCACCTGTTTTCCAAATCATGCCATCTGCTATAAGGTTGCTTAGATTCGTTTCGTCACTTCTAACGTGGGCTCGTTCCCCATCGAGATATACTTTTGTCACTCCAACAACCTCATTCAAAGCCTCTGATCCAAGTTGATAAAAAGCATCTGTAAACATTTTTATGAAAGGATCTTCGGGGATATCAGATGTTAGTGGAATTACTTCTCCTCTCCAATCTACTATCCTACCATCATCAATCCATAAATCTATTCTCCCAATGTTCTCTGCATTCTCTCCAGCTTGTGCTACTATAACATTATTGATTACTACAGGTGTTTCTAACAAAGTATGAGAATGTCCGTCTATTATAATATCTACTCCAGATATATTTTCAGCTAACTCATCTGAGGTAGTGAACTCAACAGACAAGTTAGGCCTTCCTCCATCTGCATGATAACCTAAGTGTCCAAGGACTATAACTACATCGGCTTTTTCTTGGACTATTGGAAGATATTTCTTTAAAGTCTCTTCTGCATCCACAATTGTATTCTCGCCTAAATAAATTGGTTCTAAAACTTTCGTTTGTTCAGTAACAAGACCTATAATTCCAACTGAGAAATCACCATAGTCTTTTATGATGTACGGTTCAAAAATTGGTCCTCCATGTTTTTCATCGACAAAATTTGCCCCTAAGAACGGAAATTGTGCTACTTCATATTGTTTCTCAAGCACTTCAAAAGGTTTATCGAATTCGTGATTACCCAAAACCATAGCATCCAAACCCATATAATGTAAAGCCAAAAAGTCAGGAACTGCATCCAACTGATCAGATTCTGGAATCCCTGTATTTACATCACCAGCATGTAGAAAAAGTACTGCTCCACCTTCCTTAGCCACTTCTTCTCTTGCTTGATTTATCAGGGTAGCTGCCCTGGCAAATCCTCCACCATCTTCCGTTCCCCACACATGTGCGTGAGTATCGTTCATGTGGAAAATTACTAAGTGATTAGGCCCTGCAAATACCGATAAAACTAAAACCATAACAACTAAAATGCCTAAGACTCTTTTCATTTTGTTCCCCTCCTTCTGAGTTGGTTTCAACCACACCCTAATTGGGACCAATAACTCAACTTCGCTTAAATATTAAATCTTCTTTGTTCACATCAAGATGTTTCGCAATTTTCGAACATTTAACAACAAAAGAATAATAAATTAATTTTTTTGTATTTTCATCAGCCAAACTTTCAAAGTTAGATTGTCCTTTAGCTATTACAATATCTGCTTCATTGTAGATATTTTTGAAAGATGGACTAACGAAGCTTAAATCGGTGCCCAAATATTCAGATCCACTATCAAAAGGAATAGAAACCTCTTTTAAAAAAATTTGATCGGCATCTTTTTTAGTTGCACATTTGTAAACTGGGCGAGATTTCAAAGCAGAATGAACTATCAAGTTGGGGTTTAATTCTTTCATGACCCTTATAAATAACTTATCAAAAACTATTTCCCCAGCATAATTATGAATAAAAAGCAGGAGCCGGGCATTTTCGATCTCTTTTTTAAATTTTTCTAAATCGTTTATTACTACCCTCTTTGTATTATAAAAATTTTGGATTTCTATCTCCAATTCGCCAAAGGAATTCCCCGAATTGTGGCAAAAAAGCTCTCCCATCAGTGATAATTTGAAGGCAGTATAAAGAGGATCTTTACTAGAAAAACAAAAATCCAATAGATCATCATACACCTCTATAAAAAGTTGGTTTAAGTCAGCTTTTTCTGTACGAAAGTAATCATTTTCACCAAAAACATCATAAAAAGAATCATAAAATGTTTTTACCAAAAAATAAGGTGTATGGGCGGAAGTCACATCCTCGAATGTTGTTAAAATTACCTTTTTGTAATCATCAAAAATGTTATGAAAAGAATCTGAAGAGTTAGTATTAACTTTAGACATTAACTCAGAAGAGTGGTTTAGAAGACAATCGATACATTCATAATCTATATTCATCTCTGTTCACCCCAAGAATTTCTAAATTCCTTACAAAACTACTTTTAATTCTATCATTGTTTAATTAATTTAGTATTAGTTTTGTTTAGTATTTTGTTAAGAAAAATATCCCAAAAAAATTGTTACTTCCCTTTCTTGACATTAAAACATTAAATCATTATAATATATTCGATAGCTTTAACATCAAATATTCAGCTTCTATTGGTTGTATCTGTCTTTAAGGTAGATTAAACAACCTTATCTCAAATACATAGCAATTTTATTTTTAACAAACCATTTAATTTAATTGGATTTGGAGGTGAAAAAATGAAAAGAACATATCAACCATCTAGGATAAAGAGAAAAAGAACTCATGGCTTTTTAGCTAGGAAAAGAACATCAACTGGAAGAAATGTTTTAAGAAGAAGAAGAGCAAAAGGCAGAGAACGTTTAACAGTATAATGGAAGGGCAAACTTTCAAGAAAAAAGAACGCTTACGATTAAAAAGGAATTTCAAAAATGTTTTTGAAAAGGGCGGGCGTTTAATCGACAATAATTTTGTTATAATATACGCGCAAAATACTATGGATTACAACAGAATTGGTATAATTGTGAACAAAAAATTTGGCAACGCAGTTGTTAGAAACTCAGTTAAAAGATACATCAGAGAAATATATAGAACCAACAAAACTTTTTTCCCAATAGGATACGATTTCGTATTCATTCCAAGAAAAGAATTATCCAAAAATTTTAAACGAATAAATTATTCCCAAATGAAAAGTCTTATTTTAAAGTTGGTGAGGAAGATAAGCGAATGAAAAAGTTTGTTCTCAAGATGATAGATTTTTACAGAAAACATATATCGCCTGCAACCCCTCCCAAATGTATTTACTTACCGACATGCTCATCTTATACCTATGAAGCGGTGGAAAAGTTTGGAGTATTTAAAGGTTTGTATTTGGGATTTAGACGTTTTATAAGATGTAACCCATTACACAAAGGGGGCTATGATCCTGTCCCCGAACAGTTTTATTTTTTTGTCCATAAGCAAGGAAAAAACAAACAACACAGAAGGAGTGTATGACTTGAAAAAAGGATTGTTTATTTTGACGTTACTCTTATTTTTGAACTTTATCGCCTTTGCAATACCAGAGATAACGGTATCAGAGAGTTCTTTGAATAACGAAATTAATATCGAAATGAAATTATACAGACTGAAGTTAGATCAAAATGGACATATTTTAAATTTCGAACTCTACAATAGTAGAACGAAAAAATATAATTTAGTTTATGAGTATACAGGAGATAGCTACAATATTTTAGATACTCAAAATATGACAGAAATTTTACCAAGTAACTATAATATAAGATTGGCGGAAGATCAAAGTTATATCGAAGTAAATTACTTTTTCCCCAATGGAGGGCAGAAGACTTATAAGTTTTACAACGATCCTAACTATCATTTTGATGTTCAATTTAAAAACTTGAATGGTTACGTTGTTTTACCTAGCATATCCCTTTCATCTGGAATAAGATATAGTGACAATGTTTTTGTTTCATACATTGATAAATCACTTTTAACAGGTGAGGCTTTAGATTCTACACTAGCCATTTACACCCCGGAAGAGATAGAATTCTCTCAAAACCAATACTTATTCCCATTAGATTATTCGGATCAAAAAATAATCTCATATTTAGGTCCAACCAAGAAAATTTTTATAAAAGAAACGTTTGATGGTTTAGAAGAAGGAAATATTTACTCCACAGTAATAGATTTAATGCAGGATCTAGGAAAGTTTGGACCTTTCACTAATATTTTTTATTGGTTCGTGAACTTTTTCTGGTGGCTATTTAAAGTGACAGGGAATTTTGGTTGGGCTATAATACTTTTTACCCTCATAGTAAATGCAATATTATTCCCTGTATATGGCAGGCAAAAGAAATCCATGATCGAAATGAAACAGTTACAACCAGAGCTTGACAAAATAAGGAAAAAATATAAGAACCCTCAAAAACAACAAGAAGAAATGATGAAATTGTACAAGGAAAAAGGAGTTAACCCTGCCGGAGGTTGTTTGACTTCTTTGATTCCTCTGCCCATTATGATCATATTATGGCAGGTAATTTATTATTTTGAAGGTAGTTATGCATACAACCCCAGATTCCTCTTTTGGACAGATCTTTCTCAAGGCGGTTTCCAAGCCAATTTTTTCTTACTATTAATAGCTATAATTGCTTCTTTAATAAATGCCCTTTTAATGTCGCAAGATGCCAGGAGCGCATGGACGTCGGTCATTATGTCTGTAGTGTTCCCTTTCATTTTAATTGGATTACCAGTCGGGGTATTCATTTATTATTCAATGAATTCTGTAATACAAACCTTGTTGACATTTGTGTACAACAGGATTTACAACGTCAAAGGCATTACGATTAGACAACTCGTTGGTTTGGGTCCAAAGCCTGTCAGGAGGTGAAATGATAATTGCTTAAATTACAAGGTAAGACGAAATTTGAAGGAACTGATTTGGAATCGGTTTTAGAAAAAGCAAAATCAGATTTTAACGCATCATGTATCGATGAGATTTCTTATAAGATTATTCAAGAACCTTCCAAGGGGTTTCTAGGGATAGGTAAAAAACCTCTCATTATCGAAGCTTATCCTAATGAAAAATATCTTATCAATAGAGTAAAAAATTTTTTGAAAAATATTCTTTCTTATTTTGAAGAAGATGTTGATATCAATATAAATTATCACAATAAGAACTTGAAAGTTTTTTTAGAAGGGGAAAACTTGGGTAAAGTAATAGGTAAACAGGGGCGGAACCTTGGAGCCCTACAGCATTTAACAATGATTTATGTCAATAGGATGACAGATACTAAATGTGATGTTAAATTGGATGTGGGGGATTATAGAAGGAATAGGAAAAAAAACCTAGAACTAATAGCCGATAATGCTGCCAAGAAGGCAATAACGACTCATGAAAAGGTAGAATTGGCCCCCATGTTTTCTTTTGAAAGAAAAATAATTCACAAATACATCAATTATAATTATCCAAAATTACACACTGTCTCCATAGGGTTAGAACCGTATAGAAAAGTAGTAATTTACCCATCAAAAAATGGTCACAATTAATAAAAGCATTTACACTGACACTAAACCCAGTATTCAAAACATTGTGGGAGGAAACATAATTGAAAACTGTTTACCAATATCAAGAACAAGTTCTTTCCATAATCAGTAGAGAAAATTTTCCTGATATTGGTGTTTTGGGTGGTATAGAAATTGAACATATTATAAAAAGAATAAAAGATAATATTAAAATAACAACTGAGGTAGCCGGACCAGGAGGAAGGGTTGCCATTTATTTGAATGATTATTTTCATATAAAACCATCGATTTTTGATTTTTTAAGTTCTGATGAATATATTGAATTAATACTTAAAACTTTTCAAACAAAAAAAATCCCTATTATTTGGATCGACAAACCAGGAGGAAATACGAGGAAGGTTAGAAATATAGAAGAAAATACAGAATACGTTGATTATCGTGATGCAAACTTAAAAGTAGAACCTGAATTTATTACCGAATATCTCTACAATATCAAAAATCTTTTTATCGTGTACAACTCCTGGAACAAAAAGATAATTGATTTGACTAAGGTAAAAAGAAGAATATTTGTTGATCTACCTGAATCTTATATAGATAAAATTTATAAATTTTCATGTGATTATCTTTTTTTAAGCTCAAAAAATGGATATAGAGAATTAGCAGAAAAAAGCAATAATTTAAAAGCTGATAATAAGATAATTATAGCAAAAGATGCAATCTCTTTTGACAAAAAGATATATGAAGTGAAAGTTAAAGAAAAAAAGTACTTTGAAGAGGCAGTATCAGCTTTTGAAGCTAATTTTATCAGTAGTATCATAAAAGGTTACACATTGAAATCAGCGGTTGATAGTTCTTTTAATCTTTTCAATCATGTTTTCGAATGTGGAACCATTCCTACAGAAAAACTGTGAGTTAATCCTTTCCTCGAATCAAATAGATTTGCTTTAAATATTAATAAAAATTTATCGGGTAGAAGATTGATAAAATTTTTATCTTTCTCCTACCCGATATTTATTTCTGGCAGCCCCACAGGGAATCGAACCCTGACTCTTGGACTGAGAATCCAATGGACTAACCGTTATCCTATGGGGCCATTAATATCTTTTCATCTTCAAATCCTCAGTAATTATATCAACTATCAATCACCTTGTCAATAGGTTTGAACCTTAAAAAATCCGTTTTTAATATTCCTGCATAATATTTTCTATCATCTTTTTTCTAGCGGGATGTTTTAACTTCCTGATAGATTTGGACTCTATCTGCCTTATTCTTTCTCTTGTTACGTTAAAAAATTCTCCAACTTCTTCAAGCGTTTTTTGTTTCCCATCTATGAAACCATATCTCATTTTTAGTATCATAGCTTCTTTAGGTGAGAGCGTGTCAATGATCATTTCCATTTTTTGTCGAATAATCATCTTTCTTCCCTCTTCATCGGGGGTGGGTGAATCAGAGTCAATAAAATCGAGTACTTCACTTTCTCCTTCTGCATCTACATCGTTAGAAATTGGAGCATTTAAGGAGAATATATTTTTGGCACTAATTAATACCTCTTTCATCTTATCTACCGGCTTGTCCATCAAAACAGAGAGCTCTTCTAAATCAGGCACTTCACCATGTTCTTGAACATATTTATTTATCACCCTATTCATTCTATTTATCGTTTCTACCAAATGAACTGGAATTCTTACAGTCCTTCCTTGATCCGCAATCGCTCTTGTTATAGCCTGGCGTATCCACCAATAAGAATAAGTAGAGAATTTATAACCTTTTTTCCAATCAAATTTAGCGACAGCTTTCATTAAACCAATATTTCCTTCTTGTATGAGATCCAAAAAGCCTAATCCATGGCCAACATACCTTTTTGCAATGCTAATAACTAATCTCAGATTAGCTTTTATAAGCTCCTCCCTGGCTCGTTTGTCCCCCATCTGTGCCTTTCTTGCTAGTTTTCTTTCTCTTGAAGGTGTTAATAATTTGCTCTTACTAATCTCTTTTAAATATATTTTAATCGGATCCTGCAATGAAATATTATCACACATCTCGACTTCAACATCACCAAAATCTTCGAAAATCTCTTCGTATTCTCCAGAATCTTTAAACGCTTCATTGGCCTCTAAATCTTTTTCTTCTTCGTCTTCTTCATAAAAATGATGTATCGAGCTATCTATAACAGAAATATTAGATTTCTTTAATTCATTGTAAACAGTTATTAAAAATCCTAGTGTAAACTCCTCACGCATTTTGCTCGGAATAGATTCATCAATTTCTTCAAAAGTCACTGTTTTCTGATCCTTCGACAGCTTTTTTTTGATTTTTCTTAATATTTCATCAGTGAAGTTGGAAGGATCCTTTTTAATAGTTAAAGATAAAGAATATTTTTTGACTTTTGAGCTTTTATCGACCTGTGAAACATCTGTGCTTTTTGATTCAAAATCTGCACTTTTGTCTTTTTCAATCATAAAAACTCACCTTCTATTAAAAAATTAAAATAAAGAAATTAAGAAACCATATGATAAAATCATAGAGGTACTTTTAAAAATAAGTAGTCTATTTTAGAACAAACAGTTATATCTCTGTTAAATATTATAGCGTGACAATATTAAATAAATATGAAAAAGCAATTAATATACATAAATGTAATAATTTTTTTTGAAAACTTTAGAAGTCGTTGAAATTAAAACATTTTTTCGTGTTATAATAATTGTCGAACCGTTTTAGAACCCTTTAAAAAGCTTTTAGAATATTGTTTAAATTCATATAGGCTTTCAATTCTTAGTTTCTTAAAAAAAGGAGGTTTCTTTGTGCCAATATTAACTTTTAAAGGTGGTGTACATCCGCCCCAGAAAAAGCATTTTACAAAGGACAAGCCTTTTGAAAAACTACCTTTGCCCGATTTTGTATACCTATTCACAACTAACCATCTCGGTGCTCCTGCAAAGCCACTCGTAAAAGAAGGAGACCAAGTGAAAACAGGGCAATTAGTAGCAGAGGCTACAAGTACTATTTCTGCAAACATACATTCTTCTGTTACGGGGGAAGTTATTGGTATAGAATCATTTATAAATGCTTCCACAGGAAGAAAGGATAACGCAATCGTAATAAAGAGAACCTCGGAAGATATTTGGGAATATATAGAACACGATGAGAATTTTAAAAAATTTTCAAAGGAAGAACTAATTAACATTGTTAAAAAAGCCGGTATAGTAGGATTAGGCGGAGCAATGTTCCCATCTCATGTAAAATTAAATATACCTGCAAACAAAAAAGTCGAGTACTTAATAATCAACGGAGCAGAATGTGAACCATACATAACTGTCGATGATATGATAATGAAAACATATACAGAAGAAATCATAAAAGGAATAAAAATAATAGAATATATAGTTAATCCAGAAAAAATTTATGTGGGCATCGAAGAAAACAAACCTGAAGCAATAAAAGCCATGAAAAACTCTTTAAAAAATGAAAATATCGAGGTTGCAATTTTAAAAACAAAATATCCTCAAGGTGCAGAAAAGCAATTAATCAAAGCTATAACGAAAAGGGAAGTTCCTTCAGGAGGATTACCTATTGACGCAGGGGCTTTAGTTTTTAACATTTCCACTACCTATGCAATCTATGACGCAGTAATCAACGGAAAGCCTTTAGTTGAACGCGGAATCACTTTGAGCGGAGGTGTTAAAAAACCTGGTAACTATTGGTTCCGAATTGGAACTAAGGTTTCAGACCTTTTAAATCAAGTAGGACTCGTTGAAGAGGAAAAGATAGACAGAATAATCTATGGTGGCCCAATGATGGGATTGCCTTTACCAAGTATTGATTTACCGACTTTCAAGGGAAACAATGCAATTACCGTTTTAACAAAAGAAGAGATACCCCAAAAGCATGAATATCCATGTATTAGATGCGCTTCTTGTGTTAAAGCATGCCCTATGGGACTTCAACCTTATTATCTAAAAAAACTTGCTGATGCTAGAAAAAACGATATCGCACAAGAAAATGGAATTATGGATTGTATAGAATGTGGTGCTTGTTCGTATATTTGCCCATCAAATATAGAGCTAGTTAAAACATTCAAGACAACAAAAAAGGTTATAAAAGCCATTCAAAAAAGGAGGGTTTGAGTTGAAACTTAGCACTGAAGCGGCACCCCATTTTAGAACTAACAATACTACTAGAAAAATTATGATCGATGTTTTAATATCATTGATACCTGTGGTTATTGCCTCAACGTGGATCTTTGGTTTTAGAGCGCTTTTCATTATGTTATTTTCTATGGTTTTTGCAGAAACTTTGGACTTTTCGATCGTTCGTTTTGTAAGGAAGCAAAAAGACCATATCCCTGATTTTTCCGCTTCTGTTACAGGATTACTCTTAGGTATGAACCTTTCTTTAGCCGTAAACTGGTGGCAAATTATGTTAGGAGTAGTGGTTGCGATAATTTTAGCAAAACAAGTTTTTGGAGGTTTAGGTCAAAACTTTTTTAACCCCGCATTAGTTGGAAGGGCCTTTATGGTGATATCTTTCCCTACAGCTATGACTACCTGGTATGTACCTTTTTATTACCAGAATCCTGATATTGTTACTTCTGCCTCCCCTTTAGGAATAATTTCTGAAGAAGGAATGAACACAGTACTCCAAAATTATACTTACTGGGATATGTTCATCGGCAGAATTCCTGGTTCTATCGGGGAAGTTAGTGCTTTAGCTTTAATTATTGGTTTCATATACTTAGTCATTAAAGGCAGAATAAAATTGATGATCCCTGTATCCTATATAGGAACGGTTTTAATTTTTAGCTCTGTTTTTTATATGGTTGATCCTACCAAATTTGGAACTCCCTTGTTCCATCTTTTAGCAGGTGGCTTAATATTAGGTGCTTTGTTTATGGCAACAGATATGGTTACTTCTCCAATGACCAAAATAGGCCAACTCGTTTTTGGAATGGGAGCTGGTATTTTGACGATGATCATAAGATTCTTTGGTAGTTACCCCGAAGGTGTTTCCTTTTCAATCCTTATCATGAACGCGTTTGTCCCCTTGATAGATGATTGGTTAAAACCCAAAATTTATGGAACAACCAAAGGGGAGATAAAACATGCGTGAATATATAAAAACAGGTTTAATTTTAGCCGCTTTTATGGTTGCTGCCGGATTTTTAGTATCTGTTGTTTACAATTTTGTGAATCCAATGATAGTACAATCAGAATTCAATAATACATTGTCAGCGATAGAAGAAGTCTTAAAAGATGCAAATACGGGTGAATATTTAGTTTCTAATATTCCCACCAACGAAGAACAGTTAGAAAAAAACATATGGAAAGAAGATCCAAATGGGGTTTTATACGTAAGTCAAAAAAACGCAAAAGTCTATTCCCCCGTTTATAAGTTTACTGAAAATAACTCTGAAATTTATGTCATGACAGTTTCGGGAGTAGGATACGGAGGAGATGTAGTTAGCGTTATTTCGTTCGTCAAAAACGATGATGGTAAAATTAATTTGAATAAAATAGAAGTAATTAATTATTCACAAGAAACCCCGGGACTAGGGGCCAGAATTTCTGAAGAATCTGTGAAAAAAAGATTTAGCTTGATCCCAGAATCAGGTTTAAATGTAGGCGTTAAAGTCGATAAAGACGCTGGTGTTAATGTCCCAACTAATTCAATAAATAATTACAAAGAACAAGGTGTGGTAAAAACTAGTGATGTAATGACAGGAGCAACAATTACTCCTAGAGCGGTTGCAGATTCAATTAATGCGGCTGTAGAATTTTTAAAAGAGGAAGGGGTGATGTGAAAATATGGCTGATCTAAAAAACTTTACCAACGGTTTGATAAAAAACAATCCCGTTTTTGTTCAGGTATTGGGAATGTGTCCTACTTTAGCTACAACCACAAGCGCAGAAAATGGTTTAGGTATGGGAATAGCCACTCTATCTGTCTTAACAATGTCAAACATTGTCATTTCTTTGATCAGAAAAATAGTTCCTAAAAAGATAAGAATACCTATTTATATTGTAGTTATAGCCTCTTTTGTAACAATGATAGATCTCATAATGCATGGATTAACATACGAATTATGGCAGACTTTGGGAATATTTATACCTTTGATAGTTGTTAACTGTATCATTATGGGAAGGGCAGAGTCTTTCGCATCGAAAAATGGAGTTGTAGATTCAATACTTGACGCCTTGGGAATCGGTTTAGGTTTTACAGGCGCCCTTGTATTATTGGGATCGGTAAGAGAATTATTGGGTAATGGAACAATCTTTGGTTTTCCTATTTGGGGAGAAGCCATTAATTTATACCTTTTCATACTCCCACCTGGTGCCTTCATAACTTTAGGACTTTTACTTGGAATGTTCAATTCAATAGGTATAAATAGAGAAAACAAAAAGAAGAAGGCAGGTGCTAAAAAATGAATCTTATCCTTCTGTTTATTTCAGCCGCTTTAGTTAACAATATTATTTTAACTAGATTTTTAGGTATTTGCCCTTTTTTAGGAGTTTCTAGAAGCAAGAGTTCCGCTATTGGAATGTCTATCGCTGTAATTTTTGTCATGACGATAGCGGGAGTAATAACTTGGCTCTTAAATCAGATACTAATAATGCTTGGAGTAGAATTTTTGAGAACGATCGTGTTTATTCTTGTAATTGCTGTACTTGTTCAATTTGTTGAGTTCTTTATTAAAAAATCAAGCCCAGCCCTTTACGAAGCCTTGGGAATATACTTGCCCCTTATAACAACTAACTGTGCAATATTGGGGATCGCATTGTTAAACATACAAACTAATTACACCTTTATCGAAAGTGTGGTAAACTCTTTTGCCTCTGGATTGGGGTTTTCGCTAGCATTGATAATATTTTCTTCAATAAGAGAAAAAATGCAACTAAACAACGTTCCGAAACCTTTCCAAGGTACCGCTTTAGCGCTAATAACAGCTGGACTTCTTTCAATGGCTTTTATGGGGTTTTCAGGTTTAGTAAAATTGTGAAAAAGGGAGAATTATCTCCCTTTCACTTTTTGTATATGTATAATTCATCAATTACTTCATCAATTGGAGTATATTGATTTGGGAAAAGAGGATTATCAACTCTTGCCACTGCTTTTACAGTAACCTTGATAGAATCTTCGTAAACATCAAAAATAATGTAATGAAGCTTTCCAAGCACGTGCTTTACATGCCAGGGCAAAGGATCCGCTCCATGATTTGTATTTAGTTTAGCACCCCCTCCACCACTGGTTATAAACATAATTCCATCCTTGAAATATCTCTCGTAGGCATGTATATGCCCGTTTATTACGACATCAACACCGTACTTTTTGAAAATAGGCAACCAATTTTTTGTGTTGAAATGACCTTCTGGAAGGTTTTCTTCCATACTGCCATACTCCGTGGCTGTCGTCCAAAAAGGATGATGAAAAGCCACAAAGATAAACTTTTTATCATTATTGTTTTTAAGATCTTCTTCTAACCACTCCATTTGTTTTTCATACAGATTTGAAGATTCTAAAATATTAGAATCTAAGATAACAAAATGAGAGTTTCCATAATCAAAAGAGTACCATCTTTTGGAATAATCTCCACCACCACTTGGAAGCTCGAATGCCCTATAATACAGTATGCTATTTCTTTCATGGTTACCTAAAACCATGTAATATGGAATTTGAGAACTTAAAGGGTATGCAGATTCAAAAAATTTACTCCAACTCTTTTCTGACGTACCTTCTTCCGTGTGATCTCCAGGTTTAAGAATGAATGCTGTATTTAGATCCGAATTTTCTACAATTCTATTAACAACGTAAGCGTGCCTTTCATCATAGATTTGGGTATCTCCATAAACTATGAATCTAAAGGTATTGATATTTTCATCTAAAGGCTTTGTTTTAAAAGCCTTTTTTTCTGTCTTAACCTCATTTAGAGTATAGGTATCTTCAACATTTATCACATACTCATAGGAAGAATCAGGTTGCAAATCAGAAAGTTCTATATAATGATATTCCAAAGGAAATTCGTTTTGTATTTCTAACACCTTAGCTTCGTTGTCTGAATCGTAAACGTCTACAGTTGATCGAGCAGGGACAGCCATCCTGAAATTAATAGTCACACCATTTTCCTCTTTATTAGTGAGAAAAGGTTTGTAATAAAAATAATTTTCAGAAACTTCAACAAAAAGACCTTCCGACCCCAAAAGAGGAACAGATTCACTCTTCAAATTTCCAAAATCTACCTTAACTTGGAAATTTTCATAATCTTCGCCATAGGGAAGATAAAATTTAGCTTTTCCTTTTTCATCAACGAGCTGAACATCTTGAATGGTTCCCAATTTATCTTCTAGAACAACTCTCATGCCCTCAGCAGACTTTTCATTGCCCAATATTATATTTTTTTCGATAGTTGCATAACCTATACTGAATTTATCGTAATATCTTTTTTCTATTTCGCTAACACTCTCACCAACGGTTATAACTCTTGTAAATTCCAGCAAATCCTGAGGTTCAAGGGTAAAAAATGAGATACTTGTGGTCATCTCATCGTTTGCTATAACCCTCTGAAATGTTTGATCATCAACTGGGAAATAGCCAAAGCTCCCAAAATCTTGCTGAAGAACTAATAAATAGTTATTTAAGATCTTTGACTTGATAAAAAAAGGAAATGTGTCTGAGTAATCTATTATTTCATTCATTTGGACTCTTTTTTTTGTTTCCGTTTTGTTAGTTATCATAGTACTCAATAAGAGGTTTTGATCTTGTAAGGTATATTTATTCACTACTTTGAAGTCATTTTGATCATAAATGAAAGAAATTGAATCTTCTGAAGTTTCTATAACGCTGTTTTGGAATTCTACACTAGAAATTAGAATTTTATGATTTGTGAAAAGACTTTGGTTAGCTTCATTACTTTTAAAAAAGGTGATATATCCATTTTCTTTAGAAATCCCTGTTGTCAAATAGTTGTTAGATGATATATAATTATCCTGATCAGTTGAAATTACATCTACTGAAAAAAAGTGCACAGACAAAATGGCAAAAAGAAATACGATAAAATACTTTTTCACAATAATGCCCCCTTTTCGTGTTTTTCTCACTTTTAATTATATCATATACGAAAAAACCTTCTGTGTGATATAATATTTGCTGAATTACACTTTATCCTTGCAAAAAATTCAAAATTTTTTCTCCGGAGGTGAAGTCATGGCAAAGAAAAGTTCTTATGCGAAAGAAGCAGAAGAAAAAATGAAAAAAACCATTGAACATTTCGAAGATGAATTGAAAAAAGTAAGAACTGGAAGACCTACTACCGCTATTTTTGAGGATATAAAAGTTGATTACTATGGGGTGCCAACTCCTATTAACCAGGTCGCAACCTTAAGTGTTGGAGAAGAAAGAACCGTTGTGATCACTCCATGGGATAAAAAGATGCTGGAACCTATAGAAAAAGCGATAAATGCTTCTAATTTTGGCTTTCACGCTATAAATGATGGTAACGTAGTGAGGGTATCTTTTCCAAATCCCACTATTGAAGAAAGAAGAAAATTAGTAAAAGCGGTAAAAGAAATGCTGGAAGAAACAAAAGTAGCTTTAAGGAACATTAGAAGAGACGATATAAAAAAGATTAAAGAAATAAAGAACGAGGGCTCATTAAGTGAGGATGAAGCAAAAAAAATGGAGGAAGAAATCCAAGAGATTTTGAAAGAAAAAGAAGAAGAAGCAGAAAAAATATTCCAAAAGAAAGAAAAAGAGATTATGGAGTCATAATATGAAACTTTCGAAAGTGCCTACTCACGTGGGTATAATTATGGATGGAAACGGAAGATGGGCAACTAAAAGTGGACATGACAGGAACTATGGACATCAAAAGGGTGCTGAAACTGCCCTAAATGTTATTGAGTGGTCTAAAGAATTTGGAATTAATTATCTTACCTTATACACCTTTTCAGAAGAAAATTGGAAGAGACCACAAAATGAGATAGAATTTTTGTTTGATTTATTCATAAGATACTTTGAAGATAACCTTAAACGAATCATAGAAAACGGGGTAAATGTAAGATTTTTGGGAAGAATCAATAAACTACCAGAAAATCTTATAAAGACTTGTAAAGAAATCGAGGAGATAAGTAAACATAACAAAGATTTCAATTTGATCTTTGCCTTGAATTACAGTGGAAGGCAAGAGATTTTAGATGCAGTAAACAAAATCTTGGAAGAAAAGAAGATAACGGTAACAAAAGAAGATATTGACAACAACCTTTATTTACCGAATGTTCCTTATCCTGATTTAATAATAAGAACCGCAGGTGAACAAAGATTAAGTAACTTTTTACTTTGGCAATCTGCTTATTCGGAGCTGTATTTTACAGAAACTTTATGGCCCGATTTTTCTTATGATGATTATCTCAACGCCCTTTTAGATTATTCTAAAAGAGAAAGACGATTTGGCGGTATAAGCAGTAAGTTTAAAGATATGGAGGAAAACTTTTGAATAAAAAAGAACTCTGGACAAGAGTATTATCAGGGGTAATTATAGGACCCATAGTTGTCTTTTCTTATCTAACATATCCCACTCTTTTAGGATTGGTTACAACTATAGTGATGTTGGCATCCTTTGAACTGATTGAATTATTTACAAGCGATGTCAAAAACGATTTCATCAAGCTTTTGCTAACTTTTATTGTAGGAACATCTAGTCTTATATATGGGTTCTCTTTGGAGGCTGAATATAGAGGAATTTTACCTTTTGAAAGTGAAGGAATATTTTTCTTAGCTTTTGTAGCGTCTGTATTTTCGATCATGCTCTTAGTTAAAGAGATAACTCACACAAAAAGGTTTATAGAATCTTCTGCATTAAGTATTATCTACGTATCTTTTTTCCTTTCAAATTTTTATTTGATTCATTTGAACTATGGAGCAGGGATGGCGATTTTAGCATTAACCACGGTATGGGCTTATGATGCCGGTGCATATTTTTTCGGACTTAGTTTTGGTAAGCATAAACTTTCTCCACATTTTTCACCAAAAAAAAGTTGGGAGGGATTATTAGGTGGCATCTTTTTCGCTTTTGCTTATATACTTATATTTGATACCATTGGGATTTTTTTTGGAAGTATTCAAAAAATAACTTTTTTGCAGACTTTTATCTTTGCGTTAATGGTGGGTTTCTTCGATACCATCGGTGATTTAACAGAATCAATTATTAAAAGATATTATAATGTAAAAGACTCTGGAGAAATTCTACCAGGTCATGGGGGAATGCTCGACAGAATTGATGGTTTGTTGATCGTAACCCCAATGTGGTATTTTCTGTTGAGAATACTGTGGATATAGGGGGAGAAAATGAAAAAGACAAAATTTAACGAAGGTTTCACAGTGGTTGAGGTTCTAATAGTATTGGGGATCATTTCGATTCTCGCAAGCATCGCCATCCCATCGGTTACAGGACTTATCAATCAAGCTAAAGCAACTAAAATAGTAACTGAAATGCAAAATGTTCAAGTCGCTGTAATGAACTATGGTATTTATAATCCAACCTTAAGTGACTTGACATTTGATGTTCTCCTGTCAGATGGCTATTTAACTTCTAAACCGGAAAATATAGTAATAGTAAAAGATTCATCTACCCCCTTAGAAGTCAGAATCGAATACAATGGTGAATCACCTTCCGCAACCGAGCTGAAAAAGATTAACAACAACATACTTATCGATAATGATACTGCTTATTTAGTAGTTAAATATTAAAAGAATAGAAATCAGAAACTTCAGTGAGGGTGGGAAACGGGGCAAAGGGTTACTGACAGAAGTTTTAGAGTTTTCAAAGAAAGAATAATTTGAAAAAAATTAGGAGGATTTTTATATGAAATATTTTACCTCTGAAGAAATCAGAGAAAGGTTTTTGTGTTTTTTTGAAAAAAAAGGACACAAAAGGCTACCTAGTTCTTCTTTGATTCCCAATGATCCTCAATTGTTGTTTACGGTGGCTGGAATGGTCCCTTTTAAACCAATCTTTTGGGGAAAAGTTGAACCCACTTATACGAGAATCACCACATGTCAAAAATGTTTAAGGACGAATGATATAGAAAATGTAGGAAAAACCCCCAGACATCACACCTTTTTTGAGATGTTGGGGAATTTTTCTTTTGGGGATTATTTCAAAAAAGAGGCTATAAAATGGGCTTGGAAATTTTTAACAGAAGAATTGGAACTTCCAGCCGAAAAATTATGGGCTTCTGTGTATGAAACCGATGACGAGGCTTTTAATATTTGGAAAGATGATATCAAAATACCTGAAAATAAAATACTTAGATTCGGTAAAGAAGAAAACTGGTGGGGACCTGCAGGTCCAACCGGCCCATGTGGTCCTTGTTCAGAAATATACTTTGACACAGGGTATACCGAAAACTGCCCTGATCAAGAAAACTGTACTCCTGCATGCGATTGTGGGCGTTTTGTCGAGATTTGGAACATAGTTTTCACTGAATATTATTCCGATGAAAACGGAAACCTTTCTCCTTTACCAAGAAAAAACATTGATACTGGTGCGGGTTTTGAAAGAATCTGTGCAGTTACTCAAGGTAAATATGATAATTTTGACTCTGATTTATTCAAGGAAACAATAGAAGAAATACAACGAATCTTTGGTGTAAAATTCAGAGAAAATAAAAGTAAAGATGTATCAATAAAAGTAATAGCCGATCATTCAAGGGCGATTGCCTTTCTAATATCTGAAGGAATTATACCATCAAATGAAGGAAGAGGCTACGTTTTAAGAAGATTAATAAGAAGGGCCGTACGACATGGAACCTTGTTAGGAGCAAAAGGTCCATTTTTAAACAGTATTCTTGAAACAGTGATTAAAAAAATGGGTAAAATCTATCCTGAACTTATCGAAAAAGAAGATTTAATTAAAGATATTTCATCTATGGAAGAAGAAAAGTTTTTTGAAACGATGGAAAAAGGGATGGAAAGATTAAACAACATAATTCAAAACTTAAACAACGAAGCCACATTATCTGGAAAAATCGCTTTCGAACTTTACGATACATACGGATTTCCTTTGGATCTCACAAAAGAGATATTATCCGAAAAAGGGATAGAAGTTGATGAAAAAGAATTCACAGAACTGATGAACAAACAAAGAGAGATGGCAAGAGCAGCTTCGGGTAAAGTGGAGTATGATACAACTAAACAAATTTACAAAGAAATCGATAAATTTTTGACTCCAACTGAATTTATTGGTTATGATAAACTAAGTTCGACCGAAGAAGTTCAGCTTATACTCAAAGGAGACAGTATTGTCCAACAAGCTCAAGAAGGTGAAGAAATTGAACTATTTTTCTCAAAAACACCTTTTTATGCAGAAAGGGGAGGGCAAGTCTCTGATAAGGGTATTATCTACAATGAATCATTCGAAGCTGAAGTTATACATGTCAAACCTATAAGAAATGAGATAATATCTCACCTAGTAAAAGTAAAAAAAGGTAGTATAAAAAACGGAGAAAGAGTATTTCTAAAAGTTGATGAAAAAAAGAGAAAAGCCACAGAGAAAAACCACACAGCAACACATCTTTTACATTCTGCACTAAGAAAAGTAATTGGAGAACATATAAGGCAGGCTGGTTCATATGTGGCTCCGGAAAGATTAAGATTCGATTTCACACATTATGAACCTTTGACCCAAGATCAAATAAAGCAAATCGAATACCTTGTAAACGAACAAATACAAAAAGCTATCCCTGTTAACATATACCTAAAAAGCTTAGAAGAGGCAAAAAATATGGATGTTATAGCCTTATTTGAAGAAAAATACGGTGAAGTGGTAAGAATTGTGGAAATTGACGATTTCTCAAGAGAGCTCTGTGGAGGCACACATGTTTCGAATACAGGAGAAATAGGTCTATTCAAAATTCTGGAAGAATCTTCCATTTCTTCAGGAGTTAGAAGAATAGAAGCTATTACTGGTTTTGAAAGTCTTAACTATGTTACAGAAATGGAAAGTATTATCACTAATTTATCTAAAATGTTAGACTCATCAAGTGACCAGATACCTGATAAAATCGAAACCATCCTAAAAACTATCAAAAATCAAGAAAAAGAAATTAAACAACTTCAATTTCAATTAGCCACAAAAAATATAGAAAGATTAGCCCAAACTCCACAAATCATTGAAGGCGAAAAGGTGGTAGCAGCTCAATTAGAAAACTTAGAAAAAGACGTTCATGCCAACACAGCCGATATCCTACTTCAAAAGTTGGGTAGAGGCGTTGTGATCCTTTTCAACAAGAGTAACAACGATCAAGTAAGTTTGGTAGTAAAGGTATCGAAAGACATTTCTAAAAAATTCCATGCGGGAAACATTGCAAGAAAAATAGCCTCCTATTTAGGTGGTGGTGGAGGCGGTGGACCAACTTTCGCACAAGCCGGTGGGAAATATGTTAATAAGGTAAAAGAAGTGATAGAACACATAAATGATTTTATGGGGGTTTGAGATTGCTTGCTGTTGCCTTATCTGGAGGCGGGGCTAAAGGTGCTGCCCACGTTGGGGCACTTTTAGAACTTGAAAAAATGGGGATCAAATTTGATATCGTTGTTGGTACAAGTATTGGCGCACTCGTAGGTGCTGGGTATGCCATTTTAGGTAACTCCAACTTACTATATGAATACGCTTTAAGGTTACAAAAAGCTCCTTTTATAAAAAAAGCACCTACGTCGCGCAAAATACCTTCTATTTTGACGTGCATAGGTGCAAACTTACTACCATCGACTTTACCTTCTTTTCTTTATTTTTACATATTAAAAAAGGTATTTAAAGATATTACCTTTGAAGATTTGAAAATTAAATTCTATTGTACCGCCGTAAAAATGGAAAGTGAAGCTTTAGTAATTTTCAATGAAGGACCTTTGTTCCCTGCTTTAAAGGCTAGTATGGCGATGCCTGGTGCATTCAGGCCCGTTAAAATAAACGGTAGCAAATACATAGATGGTGGAACTCTGGAAAAGCTACCTATCCTAACGGCTAAAAAAGTTGGTGCGGATAAAATTATCGCCCTAAAACTCTTATCAAAGAAGATAAAATACGAGGAAATAAAAAATGCCTCCCAAGCTTTTGATAGGATGGATTCAATAAGAGAAAATATATACGATAATTTAACAAAAAAGTTTGCCAACGTACTTATCGAATTACCCACAGAAGACTTTAATACTTTAGATTTCACACAAACACAAGCCTTAATAGATACTGGGAGAAAAGCTGTTTTAGAAAAAAAGGAAGAAATCTTGGAGAAAATACTATGATTTTTGTAAGCGGAGGATTTGGATGGCAAGGAATTAAAGCAGCTGAAAATTTGAAAGATTTAGATCTATCCAGTTATGATAAAATCATCACCAACGGTATCACAGGATTTTGTATCGCCTGTTTCCAACTCAAGAAAGAAAAAATTCTTCAACAAAGTATAAAAAGCTTAGAACCCTACTTGAACACAATAGACAAAGATTACATTTTTTTTGGAAACATAAAGAATTGTCTCAAACTTTCTTCAAATTTAGGCAAGTACAAATATCAATTAAAAGAAGACGCCAATTTAAATATTCCTTTAGAGATCGAACTGATAAATTTAAAAACCGAAGAAATAACTACTAAAAAGATCGGGACCATTCAAGAAAGTTTTTTCTATTCTACCCTCTTACCTGGTATTAGGCCACCATTTCAAGGATGGTACAATACCGCTTCCTTTTCAAGAACACCTTGCTACTCATTATTAAAGTATAAAGGTGAAAAAATAGAAATATATGATTCACCATATAATTATCATAAATCTTCAACCATACAAAGGTTATACAAATCCATTCAAGTTATGAGAAGCAGATACTTTTACGAATTAGTCATGGATGAAATCAAAACAAGAAATAAGGTAAATTTCAAAGGATAAAAGAAGGGAAAAGATGAAAAAACTTTACAAGGTGGAAGTAGAGGAAAGATCATCAAATAAAAGATACGAATGTCTATTACTTTTAAAAAATAAAGAAGAAATTTACACTCTTCTGTCTAATCTCAATATCATAGTTATCAACATCAATGTTGATAACTTTTATTTCAACAGTAAAAAATTCAATATCGATCAAATGATCAGCCTTGTTGATAATTTGTATCTCCTTGTAAACTCGGGTTTAACTGTCCTTGAAGCTATGGAATTTTTAGTTTTCAACGAACAGGTTGATAAGTTCATAAGAGGTGTAATTTCCAAGGGCTACTTCTTAGTCAAAAAAGGATTAGACTACAAAACAGCATTTAATTTTCCAGAAATAGATAGCTACTTTAGGTATACCATAAACATCTCAAAGACAACGCTAATTTTAAGAAAAAACTTATCCAATCTAAAAAATTACTATAACAATATGAAACTCTCCAAGTCTACCGCCGAAAAATCATTAATATATCCTCTCCTCATTCTTTCATCAATTTTAGTTTTGCTTTTTCTTCTAAATTTTTGGGTTATTCCACAGTTTTCTTCACTTTTAGGATACGACATTAATCTCAACTTATCAACTTACATGTTGATAAGTTTGTTGATATTTTTCTTCTTAGGGTTGATAACTTTCTGGATAGGCAAGGGAAACGACATTATTTGGACAAAGATTCCGTTTTTAAAGTTTTTGTACAAGAATTACATACTTCATGAATTCACAAGGAACGTTAACTTACTTTTAAAAAGTGGTCTCACAATATACAACGCCTTAGAAATAGTTCTCTCTAATACGAATTCACAGTATATATCATCCACTTTCTTAACAGCCTATTTGGATATAGAAAAAGGGAAAGATCTTACCGAGGTTTTTTCAAAAATCAAAGATGTTAAAGAATTTTCTTTAACAATGAGCGTCTCAAAGAGGAAAGGGAATTATAAAGAGGTATTTGACTTTTTAGAAAACTATTATTATTCCTCTTTTAAAACCGCGTCGGATAAAATTATGAAAATGATCGAACCTGTGCTTATAATATTTTTATCTGTTATAATTTTGAGTTTGGCATTTGAAATTTATTCCAATGTCTACTTAGGGGGGATAAAATTTGAAATGGGTGGCACATTCTAAATCTCATAAAGAAGGTTTTCTACTTATGGAAGTGCTTGTTTCCTTGGGTATCGAATTAATCTTGTTCTCGTCGATAGTTTTTTTCACTGTATATCCACTTCAAAGATATTTTTCATCTCTTACCGAAAGATTCATAGCTTCAGAGGTGGTGTATAAAACACGAAGTGCATCAACACATTACGGAGAAGATAACAACTTAAATGGGATCTTTCATTCTCAAATAGTACAAGGGGGATTAAAAATTGTGACTTATGATATAAGATTCAGAATAGAAGGTCCAACTAGCCAAAATCTATTATGGAGTTTCGGAAAAATAGTAGGAGGAAGGGGAGGCAGAATTGTAAACAGCGAAGGGAAAACCATATTTAACGTTGTTCCAGTTACGGGAGCACTCACCAATCCATGATCTATTTTCAAGACTTTGGGAGATTATTATGATTAAGCTCAAATACAAAGGGAAAAAAGTATGTATAAACCATATAGACTGTTTTATTAAACCATTTGAAAACGAATTTCAACTGAGAAAAATATACTTCCAAGAAATAACTGATAAAAAAATTACTTTTAAAAAGATACATTCTTCTGATAAAGAATATTTTTTAGTAGTCGATGCTAGTGATTATAAAAAATCAAAAAGATCTTTATTCTTTGACAGTATTATACCGGTTCAATCCATTCTTTTGAAAAAAGTCTTGGAATTCAAAGAAGGCAGATATGTTCTGGGTACAGATTTTTACAATTATGAGTTCATTAGAAACACAGAATTCGCATTTTCAGGATTAATAGTTGACGAAAAACCAACATACTTTTTTGATAACCAAGAATTGAAGGAATTAGCAATAAAATATTTGGAGGATAAAAGAATTGTTCCTGTTAGAATCTAACGTTAGAAAACTTCTGAAATACACACTAATAACAACAATAATTTTACTTTTTGTTCTTCTAGTGGTTGAAAGTTATGGCAAATATCAAGAATATCTGAATATCAAAAGGATGCAAAAAAACTTAAATTATACTTACAACAACTATCTTTACAAAGTTGCCAACCAAAGAACTGATATAGGTGAATTTTTTGATTTCTTAACAGATAACAATTTTTATTTAATAGAATTCAATTACTCTTTAGCTAATGGACTATCTGCAAAAGTTGCAACCTTTATGGAACCTACTCAAAAAATAAAGAGTAAATATTCCATATCTGAAGTCACCAAAATCAATATGGGATCAAAATATTATGTGGTTCTTGAAATTAAAGAACAAGGAGTCAACCCATGAAACATTATCTATTCATTATTCTTTTGTTGATTATAACTTTAGTTTACATAAAAAATTATGAAATTGAATCACCGAACCTAAAATTCTCTCTCCATACCGTTTCAGAAGTAGAAAGCAACTTCTCATCAGAATCTCTACAAAAAGAGTTAGAAAATATTTTAACATCAGACCTCCTGGTGGAAAATATGACTATAAAAAGAAATAACGATTCTTTTCTTGAACTAGGGCATAATTTTGACATCTCAGTATCCTTTTCATACCCTAATTTTGAGTATACCTCTAAGGATGTTAAAGATAATAAATTTTATATGAAAAGCTCAAACATTTTCGAACCTTTAAAAATTGACTTATTAGATCTATGGTCACAAAAAGATAACTTGCCTAAATATCAAAAAGAAGGGGTGGAATTCTCGGGTTTTTTCATAGATTCAGAAGGAAGAAATACGGGGTTTGTTTATTTCTTCGATGAACTTATAAAGCTTTCCGCTGGCGATAAATTGGGAGAAGATTTAATATTGGCAATTTTTAATGACGGAATTTTAATTCTAACTCAGGATAGAGAACTACTTGTTCTCTAGTAAATTCCAATTTCTCTAATTTTCTCATCTCCACTAATAGTATCTGCAAGAAATATTAACTTAACGTAAATTTTTATTTTCTCTTTCGTTATTTTTTATCCCTCAGAATATTCAGATTTCTTCAATCTTTTGCTTACGTATAATATGAACTAATGCGAGTTTTATGGATTTCTCAAAATATGGTATAATTAAGTTGAATAAACCAAATCTAACAAAAAAGAGAGGCAAAATATGAATGAATTAGTGCACAATCCTCACGATCGATTCTTCAAATGGATTTTCAGTGACAAAAAGATAGCTCGAGACTTCTTACAAAATTATCTACCTCAAGAAGCTGTAGAAATAGTAGACCTAGATTATTTAACTCCTGAAAACAACAGTCATGTAGATGAAAAACTTAAAGAAAGCCTCTCGGATATGTTGTACAAAACAAAAATAAATGGACTAGATGGATACATATACATTCTGATGGAACATAAAAGCTACATTGAAGGTAAAGTAATCTTTCAACTGTTGAGATACATTACGAGCATATGGGAAGAAAAATACGATCCCAAAACAAAAAAGGTACCGATAATAATACCAATAGTAATATACCATGGAAGAGAAGTATGGAACGTAGAAACGAACTTATCAAATATGGTACAAGGGATAGAAGATTTACCAGATGAACTAAAAACATACTTACCGACATATCGATATGAAATATGTGATTTCTCAATCAAAGGGAAAAAAAGGATAATAGGATTAACAGCGACGAAAGTTGCATTAGAAGCAATGAGAGCAGGAACGGCAATGACCAAAGAAGAATTTAAAGAAAGATTAGCAAGGGTATTTGAATACATAAAACAACTACCAGAAGAACAGGTACATGAATGGTTTGAAGGATGCATGATCTACTTATTAAACGTAAGGGAAGATGTAACGATAGAGGAGATATTAAAAGTACAAAAAGAAATAATGCCTGGAAGGGGTGAGATAGTAATGACGATAGCCGAAAAGTTGAGAAACGAAGGAAAATTAGAAGGTAAATTGGAAGGTAAAGTTGAAGGGAAACTTGAAGAAAGAAAAGAATTTGAAATTAGATTACTAAGCAAAAGATTTGGTAACCAACTAACTGAAGAAATAAAAGACAAGATAAGAAAAGCAGATGAAAAAACGATAGATTACATAGGAGACAATTTATTAGAAATTACAATAGAAGAACTAAAAGAGTTGTTGAAATAAACTGGGTAGGAGGTAGATAATTAATCAATCTACCTCCTACCCAGTTGTGGTTACATATTTTTCATGGCATTATATACTATAGCGCAGAAATCAGAGAATGTCAGCAAATGGTGGGGTTTGAATTCTCCTTCTTTTACATCCATTACCTCTAACGCGGTTACTATCGCTATACTGTTTTTAACTTCCTTATCAAGGTCATTGATATCTTTTGCCGGTAATATAAAGTATATATCCGAATCTATGAGTTTATCATAACCCGCAGCTCTCGAAAGCCAAAGGGCAATTTGGGCTCTTGTAACGGCATCGGATGATTTTACATCCTCTTTTATCACACCTTGTTTCATTAAAGCTTTCAAGGCGATTCCTTCAGGCGTGGTTTCTACAGCCCCTTCCTCTGTTCTGGACTGTGGCATCAGATAATAATTTGGGGTAAATGCCTTGGAGAGTATTAATGCAGCCAGACCTACCGTCACATTTTCACCAACCTCCGGTACCGGCTGAGGCATAATACCCGTATCAATGAAAATCTTTAAGATCCTCTCGTTCTTATCTCCAGTTACTGCAGTATAAGGGTCGAACTTTCCCATTGGAATAGGCAAGGTCGATCCATCATATCCTACAAACTCACCCGTCTTGGCGTCTACCCCAAACCCTTGGATATCAGAGAGCTGATAAACAGGAATCGGTTCCCCCACCGGATCTCCTGAATACTGATCTCTCGGTAAAACAAAGGAGAGCTGAAGTTTTTGATACTGAGACAGCTTTGCCTTGGCTTCTTCAATGGTAATAATTCCAGTGGTATCGATTTTCTCAATGTCACTGTAATTAATATTAAATCGAATTACCTTACCCTCGTTATCAATATTGACATTAACCGTATTAACGGGGTATAAGACTCCCTCCTGATACATGATGAAGTTTACTGTGTAGTTGTAATCTTTCCCAGACACAATCAGCATGTTTTCAAAAGGAAGCATTACCTTTGATAAATAATCCTTTGCAGTTTCTACTGCTTTTTCTATTCCTATACCATTATCGACATCAGGGAAAGTCGGCTGATTTAGCCATTCGCCATAATTAAGGCTTATTATCTTCCCCGTCTCCAGCTCAATTACTGAATTAAAATTGATGTTGCTATCTTTATCCCCATGATCAGCAAAAATATTATATACCTTTATATTTTGATCGTTATAGTTTTCATTTATATTGATGTTTAGAGCGAATTCTTCCGGATCATTACCCATGCTCTTCAGATATTCTTCCACAAAATCCTTTGCTTTCTTTTCATTCATCTTCCCTAGGGGAAACATTTTATTCACATTGGTTACCTTATACTCTTCCCTTTCGCCCATCTCAAAAGTCTGACCAGTGTAGTTTACTGGCTCTCCAGTTCTAGCATTAATCCCCATGGGTAAAGGATATAAGCCAGCTCTGTTGGCAGAAGCATACAAGAGCTTATTTTCGGGAGGGAAGTTCTCTCTCCATATCTGCTTCTGCACAAGAAAAGTACCCATTATCTGATCCATTTTCTCTAAAGCTTCATCTTCACTCAGTAACCCATTGATGTCAACCTTAGATATGTCTGTCCAGTTAATGTAATAATTTGATAGCTTTCCGGTTGAGGCATCAATACTTATATCTATCCCTTGGTTGATATCTATTCCGTCATTGATACCACTTAGCTGTTCAATGTTTCTCTTGAAATGATAGGTATAATTTGACTGACCGTTTTTATAATTATAAAAATCATATTGAAAATCAGGATCTTTGTCTATCTGGTCATACTTGTCGGGTGCATACCTTTTTATGAAATTTAAAGCATTGTCTTTGAGCTCATCCCTCGTGTAGTTTGGCACATTGTTATCTTCGCTGCCCGGATAATAATTTTTGTAGTACCTATAGTTCACAAGTTCACCGGTGGAGGCATCCACCATAGCATTGACAGTGATTTCTTCATCCCAATAGCGAATATTCCAAGCCTGAGATGGTATATCGTACCTATAACTCAGCTCGGCACTAAACTTTGCTGCATCGATACCTGAGATCTCTGATACTAAATTTTTAGCCTTCTGGGAAGAATAAGTCGGCTCGACAGCAAAGACCCCCACTGCCGACATGCTTATGAACATAACAGTTGTAAGAACAACTGATAAAATCTTTTTCATTGTCTGCCACCTCGTATTTGTATTCAGTCCGAAAGAGGTCTAAGAAAATAAATCTTCTCGTGAATAAATTATACGACATTCAACTAACAAAAAGCAAATCAGTTTCAACAACATAATTACTATCTAGCCATTACACTATTTCGATTGCAATTAATTATGATCTAATATGGTTTAAAAACATTCACAAAATCCACTTGCATTTCAAAGAATTTTTTTCTTCCCAATAGTAGTATCTGCAAAAAAATCAAAAAAAATAAATTTTCAAAAAACAAAAAATCCTCTAGGGACGATATGCATCAAAAAAAATGAATCCTTAAGGGGCGGTGGGCGGGAATAGATAATCAAATAAGCTTCATAAATCGAAAGCAATTTAAAGACAAAGCTTCCAAAAAACTTATCAAAAGACTTTTTTACCTTAGACTGCAAATTTTTATTTCTCCCTACAAAATGAGAAAAAATATATTATATATTTTTATATATTTATATTAATAACATAAAACCTTATAGGGTGTCCCAAAAATTGACCCACTAAGGATGGTGAAGGGCAACATAAAAAAAGAAATCCTTAAAGGGCAGCGGTCACCATAATGGGCAGACAAAAACAAAAAAATCCTCTGAGGGTGGTGGGCGGGAATAGATAATAAGAAAAATAAAATATGAACAAATGATTAAATAATTTGGTATCATTTAGAGGAAGAACATAAAATAGTGATATTAGCTAAGAAAAGAACAACATAAATTCTCGAAACAGATAGTAATATAACAAAGCCAGCTTAGTTAACGAAGATATTATTTGACAATTCCACGTGATTAAATGTATTAAGTGAATGGTTTTATTATGTGAGATTCACTAAGAAAAAGGATAACATCATTTTCGTGAGAGAATCGAAAAAACTATCTTTCAAAAAAAGGGTTGAAAGAGGTGAAAAAAGTAAGAATATTCTTATTGGTAGTGGGGTTATTTTTAACATCTTTGTGCTTAGCACAATCAGAAAACATAATAGTTGCCGTATGAACAGAAGGGCTAGATATATTTGATGTAAGTAATTCAACAAATCCTGTACATTTGTCGCATCTGAATTTAGAAGATGGAGCAAATGATGTTTATTTAGAAGATAATTATGCTTATGTAGCAGATTCAGATAATGGCTTGACGATAGTAGACGTGAGTAATCCTATAGAACCAAAGGTTGTTGGGCATTACTTCACAGGTTGGGCAGAAAGTGTTTATATAAAAGATAATTACGCTTACGCGGCAAATTATTTGAATGGCTTGGTTATATTAGACGTAAGCAATTCTGAAAATCCTACTCTCGTGGCTGATATGTTGTGGCTTTCACTTTATGGTATTAGTGGCAATTGATTTTTTATAACATGTGTCAAATTTTTATAAAAAATAAAATGAGTAATTAATAAACTGAAATACTATCCCCAAAGTTTTTGACTTTTCCCTAGTTATTGTGGATAAGTTTTTAAAAAATAAGCGGTAACAGGATCGCTATTAGGGTTCTCTGATAGTTATGTATGGGAAGAGTACATAAACAAGTTGAAAGAGGTGATACGAATGACAAAGATAGGAGCCTCAATCTTTGAAGAAGGCGTCGAAAAAGGTGAAAGAGAAGGTGAAAGAAAAGGTAAAATTGAATTTGCAATTAAAATATTAAACAAAAGATTTGGTAACCAATTAACAGAAGAGATAAAAGACAAGATAAGAAAAGCGGATGAGAAGACAATAGATTACATAGGAGACAATTTATTAGAAATAACTATAGAAGAACTAAAAGAATTACTGAAATAATTTCTGAAAAAGCGCCCTCCATGGGCGTTTTTTAATTAAAAATTTTTTACTAGCTTTAATAAACTTTTCTCTTTCCTGAGTTTGACAGTTACACAAATGTAAGAATTCTAAAACAGGCATGAATAAATAAAAAAAGTGTTTTTTGCTTTCTCTATTTTTCAAAAGTGTCACTACATGTCTTTCTTTTCTTTTGTTTATGAGGGTTTACACAGTAATTTAATTGAATCTTTTCTTTTTACACTTATTCCTTTTTACCAAACGCCTTCCAATCTTTGATTAACTAACCTTTTCGATTAGTAAGATCAATATAAAATATTAATCTTCAAAGGAATGTTCCCCTCTCTATTTTTATATTCTGGAAACATAATTTTTTATATTCTGACAATATAACTTTGTTAAAATTTATATTAATTATATACAATTAATTTAATTCAAAGTGAGGGGGTACCCGATTTGATAAAAGTGGAGAATATCAAAAAATACTATGGAAAATACCTCGGAGTAGAGGACATTAGCTTTAAAATAAAAAAAGGAGAAATATACGGCCTTATAGGTCCTAATGGTGCTGGGAAAACAACTACTATAAGAGCTATGATGGGTATGATTTCAATTGATGAAGGGCGAATTACAATTGGGGATAAAAACATCCCACACGACCTTAAGCATATAAAAAATAAAATAGGTTACCTCCCTGGAGAAGTCAATTTTTATGAAAATATGAGAGTAAAAGATTTTTTTGATTTTAACGATAGATTTTATAAAAATATTGATAAGAAATATGAAAAAGAGCTAATAGATCTATTAGAACTTGAAACAAACAAAAAGTTCAAAGAACTTTCAATGGGAAACAAGAAAAAAGTTGGAATAATACAAGCCATTGTACACAGACCCGAGTACATAATTTTTGATGAACCTACCAACGGTTTAGACCCTCTTTTGCAGCATAAATTATATAATATTTTAGAAAAAGAAAAAGAAAGAGGTGCCACAATTCTTTTTTCATCACATATTTTATCGGAAGTTGAAAAAATTTGTGATAAAGTAGGGATAGTAAAAAAAGGAAAAATAATAAAAGAAAGTAATATTGAAGAGTTAGCTAAGGTATTTAAAAAAACAATAACGATCTATAAACTCAAAGAAATAAATAAATTCAAAGATTTTGAAATAAAAGAGCAGGCGGATTCTTATATAACTTATTTAGTAAAAAACGATGATTTAAATAGTTTTTTTGAAATTTTATCTAAATGTTCGTATGAAGATATAGAAATAAAAAGACCGTCTCTCGAAGAAATATTTATCGATTATTACAGGAGTGATGAAGAATGAACTTAAATTTATTAAAAAAAGAGCTTAAATTCACTTATAAAAATACAATATTATGGTCATTGTTGTTTGTTTTATTTACGGGTATGTATATACCTATGAGTAATCAAATCCTTTCTCAGTCTAATAATGTATTAGAACTAATTAATAATATGCCCAAATTTTTACTCGAATCTTTCGACTTTAGTGAACAAATATTCACTAAACCAGAAGGTATATTCGGGTCAGAAGGTATGAGTTTTGTTTATTTATTGGGAGCTGTTTTTTCAGCGATGCTTGTAGGGAAAGTTTTTGCAGATGAATATGAAAAAGGAACTATAGAATATTTGAGCGTAAAGCCAATAAGTAGATCTACTTTATACATAACTAAATTCACGAATATAATGATAAATATATTATTTTTAAACATTATTTTTACCATTTCGGTTGTTTCTATGTACGCTATTTTTATGGAATATGAATATAATCCAGAAATATTGTTGGCTTTTGGAATATATTCGCTCACAGTACAAATATTTTTCTCTTCAATTTCTGTGATAATAAGCATACTCACACAAAACAATTCTTCAAACTTGGGTATCTCACTTAGTATACTAATTTTCATGTATTTTGGAGATACTATGGCAAAGACTATAGAGGCAACAAGTTGGATAAAATACTTCAGCATATTTAACTATATTCCTTTGATGGAAACCGTTTTAGAAGAAAAAATCTTTTGGGTAAATTCCTTAATAATTTTGCTAATATCTTTTGGAATATATTATTTTTCTTATTACCTATTCAAAAATAAAGATATTAATGTATGAAATTTTCAATGTTTTGTATATTTTCCAACCAAACCGACTTCGTGTTTCAAGCGTCTCATCTTTTTATGATTGATAATTATACCAAAGTTTTTCCTAAAATACTCACACAGCTTAGTAGAACCTATAGTTTTTTGCTTTGAGACATACATATTGAGATGTTCCTTGATTTTTATCAGTTCGGCGATTACAAATTCATCAGGAACCTTATCGCCATTCACAGTATAGCAAAAACCTCGAGTTTTAGAATTAGAATGCTTTTTCTTTGACAAAGAACTGGTATCCAAGAAGAGTCTTGTCTTATAATAATAAGTTCTAGGGTTCACGTTGAACTCTTCAAAAAGATAAGAAAGAGAAACGCCGTACTCCCGATGTAACCTATTGATATATAGGATATCCAAAATGGGTGTAGATTTTGAATCAACATGTTTATTTTCCATCATTTTCTCTGATTCAAATTTTTTTTTACAAACTCAACTTGTTCTCTAAGAACTCTGATCTCCATATCCTTTTCGATCACCAAATCTTTCAAAGCTTGAAGAGTTTGAGCGAGATCGGGGTATTCCATACAAAGTCGAGAAATCTCATCCAAATCGACACCGGCATTCTCGTAAACCACAGGAGGAACCTTAGAACCACGAGAAACTATGTAATTTTTATTGAAAGAGCCATTGAAAAAGCAAGAATAATTCTCACCAGAATCTCTAAACTTCTTAATCCACTTATAGATATTTCTGGTAGGGATGTTGTAAGTTTTACTAAGTTGAGAACAAGAAACACCTTTTTCGACATGCTCTTTAACAACGTTGGCTTTTAACTCTGGGGGGTAAGACTTCACAAAAATCACCTCTTTTAAGAATATATATTTATTATACTACCACGCCCCTCAAATAAGAAAATGTCATAAGGACCTATCGTAAGCGTTTTCTAATTAAAAATTATCGCTAACTTCAATAAACTTTTCTTTCTTTTCAAAAACACAAATAAGAAAGAGAGGATGGTTTCCTGACAAGGTATCTCCCTATATGATATAATATTATTAGATATTAGAAAAAATAAAAGGGGGATATCGAGTGTCAATTTTAGAACATATTGAAAAAAATCAATGGGGATATACAACAGAAGGCGTTCCAGTAACTCTATTCACATTAAGAAACGAGAATGGAATCACGGTACAAGTAACAAACTACGGTGCTACTTTGGTTTCTTTGTACTTACCTGACAAAAAGGGAGAACTGGAAGACATAATTTTAGGATTCGATACTGTTTCAGATTACGAAAAACCCAACCCACAGAATCCCTTTTTCGGTGCTACAATAGGGCGACATGCAAATAGAACAAAAAACGGGCAATTCTCACTTGAAGGTAAAAATTACACCTTAGCTCAAAACGATAATTCAAACCATCTTCATGGGGGAATAAAGGGGTTTCAAAAACAGATATTTCAAGCGACAGCTTTTACAACTGTCGAAGGACCTTCTGTTCGGTTCAAACGTTTAAGCCACGATGGTGAAGAAGGTTATCCAGGAAACTTACGTGTAAGCGTTACTTACACATTAACCAACGATAATGAATTAAAGATTTCTTATACCGCAACTACTGATAAAACTACTATTATAAATTTGACAAATCACAGTTATTTTAATTTAGCAGGAGAAGGTAGAGGAAATATTTTTGATCACCAGTTAGAACTTTTTGCTAATCATTATACACCTGTAGATGAAACGTTAATCCCCACCGGAGAAATAAAAAGTGTCAAAAACACACCTTTTGATTTTACAGTCCCAAAAATTCTCGGTGAGGTGCTCAAGGATCTGAAAGATTCTCCGTTAGAAGGAATAGATCATAATTTCGTATTAAACAAAGAAAATAGCAAAATATCCTTAGCTGTAAGGTTGGTTGAACCCACAAGTGGAAGAGTGATGAAGATATACACAACCGAGCCTGGGATTCAAGTATATACAGGTAATTTAGTTGATACATACGGAAAAGAAGGAAAACACTACGGAAAATATTCTGGAATAGCTTTGGAAACACAGCATTTTCCAAACTCTCCAAACCAGAAAAACTTTCCTTCCACAATTTTAAGACCCTCAGAAGTGTACTCTTCAACAACAATTTACAAATTTTCTATCGTGAATTAGAGAAAATTTAGATTTTCTAAAACCAGTAAAATACATTGTTTTATGGAGGTAAAAGTATTGGATATAATCAAAACAATAACAGAGGATCTGAACATAAAACTATTTCAAACTGAAAACACTGTAGAATTATTAAATGAGGGAAACACCGTACCTTTTATCAGCAGGTATCGAAAAGAAAGAACAGGTAATTTAGACGAAGAAAAGATTAGGAGAATAGAAGAGTTATTTAAATATTATCAAAACTTAGAAGCCTACAAAAAAACTGTCTTAAAAAGCATTGAAGAACAAGGCAAATTAACAGATGAGCTAAAAGAAAAGATCATCAACACCAAAAAGATGACTGAATTGGAAGATCTGTATCTTCCTTACAAAAAAAGAAAGAAAACCAATGCTGACAAAGCTATAGAAGCTGGTCTTGAACCTGCAGCAAACAAAGTGTTGTTAGGTAATATCAAATCTTTAGATGAATTAGAAGAATTTGTATCTGAGGAATACGATAATATAGACAAAGTGGTAGAAGGAATTTCTTACATAATAGGTCAAACATTTGCCCATGACAAAGACAATCGGGAAAGTCTCAGAAAGTATTACGAAAAATTCGGTAAGATTCACTCTGAAAAGAAGAAAGAGTTTATCGAAGAAGCCACTAAGTACGATATGTATCACGAATTCACACAAGAAATTTCAAAAATCCCAAATTACAGGGTTTTAGCTTTAAACAGGGGAGAAAAAGAAAAAGTTTTAAATGTAAAATTAATTATTGATGATGAGTGGCTTGATAAAGAAAAATCTAAATACAAAACAGGAAATGAGATCTGCGATGAAATTATATCCAAAGGTTTGAACTATGGTTTCACAAATATGTTAAACCCCTCAATAGAAAGAGAAATAAGACAAAACCTAACAGAAAAAGCAGAAGAAGGGGCGATAGATCTCTTTGCCAAAAATCTCAGGCAATTATTATTAACACCTCCTTTAAAAAACAAAAGGGTCTTAGCAATTGATCCTGGTTTCAGAACGGGGTGTAAAGTTGTGGCATTGGATGAAATGGGAAATTTTCTCGCTAACGAAACGATATTCCCCGTTCCTCCACAAAATGATATAGAAAACTCAGAGAAAATTATGATGGGTTTAATTCAAAAGTATAATATAAATCTGATAGCGATAGGTAACGGAACAGCCTCACGAGAAACTCAACAATTCGTCGTTGACTTAATAAAGAAAAATAAGTTAAATCTTAAGTACATATTCGTCGATGAATCTGGAGCTTCTGTTTATTCCGCTTCTAAGTTGGCAAAAGAAGAGTTCCCAGAATACGATGTAACTGTCCGAGGAGCTATAAGTTTAGGAAGAAGAATACAGGATCCTCTTGCAGAATTCGTAAAAATTGACCCAAAATCTATAGGTGTTGGACAGTATCAACACGATGTCAACCAAAAAAAGTTGAAAGAAAAGCTCGACGCAACTGTGGAAAGCGTGGTTAACCTCGTTGGTGTTAATTTAAACACAGCTTCATATTCTTTATTAGAATACGTTTCAGGAATAACAACTAGCCTTGCAAAGAAAATTGTCCAATACCGTCAAAAGAATGGTTCATTCAATAAAAGAGCCGATCTCTTAAACGTAAAAGGCTTTGGAGAAAAAGCTTTTGAACAAAGTGCAGGATTTTTGAGAATAATAGATGGGGAAAACCCGCTAGAAATAACGGGAATACACCCAGAAAGTTATGAAGCAGCGGAAAAATTAATAAATATACTTGGCTACACCTTGGATGATTTAAAAATCAAAGAAAAATTGGACCCATTAAAATTAAAAGTTTCTCAACTTTTAAACGAAAAAGAAAATCTTAAATCAATATCGAAAGAATTGGAAATTGGTGAATATACATTGATCGATATACTGAAGGAACTTCAAAAGCCCGGCAGAGATCCAAGGGATGAAATGCCTCAACCTCAACTTATGGATGATATTCTAAAATTTGAAGATCTAAAAGAAAGTATGAGATTATCAGGTAAAATAACTAACATTACTGATTTTGGTGCTTTTGTAGATTTGGGAATAAAAGAAAACGGCTTGATCCATAAGTCAAACCTTTCTGAAAGATTTGTAGCTCATCCTACGGATATTGTGCAAATAAACGATATCGTAGAAGTGGAAATAATAAACATTGATAAATCAAGAAGAAGAATTGGTCTAAGATTAGTCAGTATTCAAAGATAAAAACTTTATCTTCATTTTGGGCGTCCTTTTTTATGGACGCTTTTTTATTTCTTTATTTTTTAATAATATCTAACTACTAAGCTTAAAATATATACCTTTATTCTTAACCCAAATCCCAAATAATTTGATAAAATATTAATAAGGATAGCGAATTAATTTTTACATTAAAGGTGATAACGAATGAAAATCAAAGATACAGGAAAAGTTGACGTTTTAAAAACATCCATATGGAAAGCTTTATTTACCTTAGCCTGGCCAATCATTTTGACAAATATGATGCAAGCGATATATAATATAACTGATGCATATTTTTTGGGAAAGTTAGGTCCTTTGGAATTATCTGTTCCTACTGTAGTTTGGCCGCTGATATTTGTTTTTATATCTTTTGCCACAGGATTTTCCTACGCTGGAACCTCTTTGATAGCTCAATATACAGGATACGGCGATCAAAGAAGAGCTGAAAAATCGGCAGCGCAAACCATTTTGGTAATGACGTTTGTGGCTTTATCCATTATGGCAATAGTGTTGATCTTTAGCAAGCAATTATTGTCTCTTTTACGATTGGATAAAAACATATTCGAACTTAGTAATACGTATCTAAAAATAATGGCATTTAGCTTACCTTTCAGTTTTTTAATGCAAACGGTAGCGGGTATATTTAGGGGATGGGGAAATTCATTTATAGCCCTGAAATACAACGGTATATCAATACTGTTAAATGTGGCCCTTGACCCTCTTTTCATTTTTCAATTCAATTTAGGCGTATTTGGAGCAGCACTAGCAACTATGTTATCTCAAGTTATAATGTCTGTTGTATTTCTATTTGTATTGTTCAAAGGTAGAGAGGGTTTTAAATTACACGCCAAAGATTTTGCCCCCGATCGAAAACTTATAAAAAAGGTGTTATCGGTTGGCTTACCTTCTTCTATTGGCGAATCTTTTACAGCTATAGGATTTGCTATAATTATGGGAGTTATTGCACAATTTGGGCCTATTGTTATTAGCGGATATGGAATTGGAAATAGAATGAACAATTTAATAACGATGTTCGCTATGGGAATATCTTTGGCAACGGCTACGATGACAGGTCAATATGTAGGTGCAAACCAACCTGAAAAGGCTGAGGAAACGGTTAGAAAAGCTTCTTTAGCAACTTTACTGATCGTAGGAAGTGCTTCAATGGTTATGTTTTTATTTGGTCACAATATAACGAAATTTTTCATAAATGACCCTGAAGTAATTAAAGTTGGAGAGGAATTTTTTAGATATGTTTCTTTCTCACTTCCGTTCTTCTCATTAGTTTCAGTCTTTCTTGGTACTTTAAGGGGTACAGGGCATACGATTCAGTCGACCATTATAGATATGGTAAGATTGTGGGGAATAAGGGTACCCTTGGTTTTTTTCTTAGCTGAGACTCACGGGTACATAGGTGTTTTCATCGCTATGATAATAAGTAATTTATCTGCCCTTGTATTAGCCCTAGGTTTTCTAGTTTTTGGGAACTGGAAAAAACCTGTAATTGAAGAAGCTTCTCAAAGTAATGCTTAGTATAGTCAACAAAGGAGGACTCTTTCATGAAAAACTTTGAAGAATTGTTGAATAGAGCAAAGTCCAAACCAACAAAGAACGTCGTTCTTGTCTGTGCTGAAGATATTGAAGCTTTGAAGGCTTTATCAAAAGCAAGTGAAGAAGGGTTTGCAAACCCTGTCTTGGTTGGAAATAAAGAAGAAATTAAAAAAAATTTGGAAATTGTTGGAAAGGAATTTGACATTATAGAGGCAGAAACTCCACAGGAAGCAGCAGAAAAAGGTGTTCGTCTCGTTTCAAGTGGGGCTGCTGATCTGCTCATGAAGGGTAAGATAAAAACCTCTGAGTTGCTAAAAGCTGTTTTAAACAACGATTGGGGATTAAAAACGGGAAATTTGCTTTCTCATGTTGCGGTAGTAGAAACACCTTATTTGGATAGATTACTCTTGATAAGCGATGGCGGAATGATAATCCACCCAGATTTAATGCAAAAGGTTCAAATTATATACAACGCCCTTGAAGTAGCCAAAAACCTTGAAATAAAAACTCCCAAGGTAGCTTTATTAGCGGCGGTCGAAGTAGTTAATCCCGATATGCCCGAGACAGTAGATGCCGCGATATTGACCCAAATGAACAAGAGAGGCCAAATAAAAGGATGCGTTGTCGATGGTCCTCTTGCCCTTGATAACGCTATAAACGAACAAGCTGCCAAGATTAAAAATATAAACAGTGAGGTTGCGGGTAAAGCAGATATTTTAATTGTTCCAGATATCCATTCGGGGAACTTGTTAGGAAAATCTGCTGTATATTTTTCGGGAGGAAACGTGGCAGGGATTGTAGTGGGAGCAAAGGCTCCCATAGTATTAGTATCAAGAGCCGACAACGATCAATCGAAATTGGCAGCTCTGGCACTTGGAGTTTTAAACTCCTGAGATTCATATAACATAAAAAAACACTGAGAAAAAGTGGCATATACTTCCTGCAAGTACTATCAAATGCCATAAAGCATGGTGGTATGGGATTTTTCTCCACACGTAAAATATGGTCCCAACTGTGTAAAGAATGCCTCCTATGACCAACCAAAAGACTCCCCAGAAATCCAAGTTTGTAACTAAAGGTTCCATAGCAAATACAACTAACCATCCCATGGCTATGTATAAAATTGTTGAAAGAATCCTAAATCTTTTAACGAAAAATATTTTAAAAATAATGCCTATAGCTGCCAAAACCCATACCACAGAAAATATAATCCAACCTAGCCTTCCGCTCAACGTAATTAGTGCAAAAGGTGTGTAAGTACCGGCTATTAAAATATAAATTGCAGAATGATCGAATATTTCAAAGAGATCTTTGATTTTTTTACGTTGAAAGCTGTGATATAGTGTTGAAGATAAATAAAGAATAATCAACGATGAACCATATATAACCGAACTGAAAATACTCCAAGGTTGTCCGTTAATCGCTGAAAAAACTATCAATAACACCAGAGCAGCTATACTCAACAATGCTCCTATACCGTGTATAACGGCATTAGCTATTTCTTCACCAGGGGTAAATTTTTCGATATTGTCTAAATCTTTCACCCTAATACTCCTTTCGCATCTTTTATTTCAAGAAATTCTTCTCTCAAAATGTCCATAAATATTATATCGTATCTATTGTTCTTAAAAAACTTTGCTTGCCTTCGCCTACCTATTTCTTTAAATCCAGCTTTTTGGTAAGATCTTATTGCCCTTTTGTTATATTCAAAAACTTCCAACATGATATTATTTAAATTTAAAACGTTGAATCCATAATTCAAAAGCAACTTAATGGCTTGGGTACCATATCCTTTAGACAGATATTCTCTATTCCCAATAAAAATCCCAAGGACAGCCGATTGATTAATTCTATTAATGTCATGCAACCCACAATTACCTATCAGCTCTTCTGTTTCTAAATCCACTATGGCAAATAAAACATCGTTGCCTTTAGCCATTTTTTCTAAAATGTCTTTTTCTTTAAGCAAAGAAATAATATTATCCTCTACCATCATGTTTTCTGATATTTCTGGGTCATTTAACCATTCCGTGTATTTTTCAAAATCGTCAGGATTGACTGGTGACAAAAAGCATTTTTCTCCTACTACTTTTTTAAAATATTTACCCATACTGTCTATCCCCCCCTTCTCCCTGCACTCCATTCACAAATCTTTTTATCTCAAAAGGAGCCCTTCCCAGTATTTCGTATTGCCCAGTTCGCTGATCAAACCATATTTCTCCCCAGAACATAACTTCTTCCCCAACTAAATCATAGATATCGTAACCATCAAAAAAGGCATCAAATTCCTGTTTTCTTATTCCATAGTAAAAATCTTCATCCTCAGAGATAATTTTATAGTAATTTCCGCCTTCTTTTATAACATCTTTTACTTTGACCTTCACCCACCTCATTCTACCTAAATCCTTTTGAGTTAAGGCATCAGATTCCACCACTATGCTTTCATCATCGTATTTTTCAAAGATCCCTTTTCTATCTTCATATGCTTGGATATAAGCTTTAACAAATATTTCTTGTTTTTTTGAAGTATCTTTGTAAAACAACGGTCGGGCTAATCCATTTTTTAATATTTCCTCGTTTAATAATATTAAGTTACCTTCTTCATCCTCATAATAAACATACGCCAAAACTCTGCCATAATCGTCAAACTTATCCTCATCAAACTCTAAATATACGTTTCTGTCTGCAACATTTATTAGTCTATCTTTCACAAATTGATACGACTTATAGCCATACTCGCTAATGGGCTTACTCCCAGCTTTGATCTCTGGTGCGTCTATTCCAATCAATCTTATACTTTCAGCGTACTGGTAAGTGTTAATCGTGTCTCCATCGAATATAGAAGAAACTTTTGCTTTTTCGAGGTTTTCTATATCTGGAATTGTTATTAATTCTTGTGAATTAACATAAACCGCACTTAACACCAATAAAAGCAATAGAAAAATTGAAGACATTTTTCTCATATGATTTTTCTCCCTCTGTAATTCAGGGCTTCCGAAACATGACTTACTTCCACATTTTTTGAATCAAAAGTGTCAGCTATAGTTCGTGAAATTCTCACTACCCTGTTTACCGATCTAGCTGTTAATTTTAAATTGATAGCTGCTTGTTTTAAAAAGTCTTCCGCTTTTTCAGTAAGAGCCGCAAATTTCTTCACTTCTTTATTGCTAAGTTTCCCATTCAATTTGTTTTGCCTTTTTATCTGTATTTGGGAAGCCTTTGAAACTCTTTCTTTAATCTTTTCGGAGCTTTCTCCGTCTTCCTTGGACATGAGCTCATCTATTTTTACCCTTGGTGTATCTATTCTAATATCTATTCTGTCCAATATGGGTCCTGATATTTTTCTGTTGTAATTTAAGATCTGGTTCAAATTACACGTACATTCTATCTCCTTGTCTCCATAATATCCGCATGGACATGGATTTTGAGAGGCTATAAGCATGAACCTTGCAGGAAAATTAGCAACGGATTTTGCTCTTGTTACCGTCACTTCTCCGTCTTCTAAAGGCTGTCTTAGGGACTCTATTACATCCGTACGGTACTCGGGGAACTCATCCATGAATAACACACCATTATGAGCCAAGCTTATTTCACCAGGTTTCGGAACGGCGCCTCCCCCTATTATTGAGGCTGTCGAGGCTGTGTGGTGAGGAGATCTAAAAGGCCTTTTATCGATTATCGTGTTCATATATCCAGCAACTGAATAGATCATCGTTGATTCGATGATTTCTTCCCTCGTCATATCTGGTAATATCGTTGGAACCCTTTTAGCTATCATTGTTTTTCCTGAACCGGGAGATCCCCTCATTAAGACATTGTGAAATCCACTGGCTGCTATCTCTATTCCCCTTTTGGCAAATATTTGACCTTTGATTTCACGAAAATCTAAGTTGTAAGATGGTTGTACAATATCCTCGTACTTTGGAGAGTATTCATCCAAGATATCCTGGGATATATTTTCGATATCTTTCAAGCTATCTATAACGATAACCTCGTTCTTTTCTACAAATTTACTTTCCCCCTGATTTCCCCGTGGAATTATGAATTTTGCTTGTTGATTTCTTTCTTTTATATACATCAAGAAAAGAGATATCCCAGAAACTGGTCTAACTTCTCCATTCAAACCAAGTTCACCAAATATATAGTAATCTTCACTTAATTCTTTTATCTGGCCCGAAGCCTCCAACAGGGATACAGCAATTGGTAAATCAAAATGTGAGCCGTCTTTTCTCATAGAGGTGGGTGAAAGATTCGCAACTATCGATCCGTTAGGAATTGTAAACCCAGTATTTCTAATGGCACTTGTAACTCGTTTCTCACTTTCTAAAACTGATGTGGAGGGCATGCCTACTATTTTGAATGTCTGTTGGGTAGAACGGGAGTTTACGTCGATTTCTACTAAGATATTTTCTACTTTAAACCCGTCTATGCAACCAGTTTTTATCTTTGAATATTTCATGAAAAATATCTGCAGGAGACTCACCATTTTAATGGTGAGAGGAATGCAGAATTTTCCCTCCTTTCCCATAGTAAAGTTTTAGCTTTGCTTACTAAGATTAAATCTTTACTTTTTGCACTTCTATGAATTACTGTGCCATCAAGTTTTCTTATATCAAAATATCCAGTTGAACGTCTTCCAAATATGAAACATTCGATACCGTTGTATCTTATTTTATCAAACAATCTAAAACCATGTACTAAATAAGATGCTTGGTTAAGTTTTCTTATACCGCTCTTTAGAATTTTAGCTTTGTGTATTTGCCTATTGTGTCGTCTAACTTCTTTAATGTGATAATAATGCTCTAATTGTTTTGCTTGAGGATTGCCACTAATACATAAAGCGTCTATTCTATGTGTTTTAGGTAGGTTGTTCTGTATTCTTGTATTTTTAGTGATATATCCATAAGTTAGATGAACTTTAGGGTATAGTGTTTTTAATCTATTGTATAAAGTCCATCTCATAATACCCATAAATGTAGCATCTTTAAACTTTTGTCCTCTTTTAAAATTCAATTTAATCTTTCCATCGTGGTAATCCTTATGACATGTTTCGCATAATGTAATTAAATTACCCGGTGCATCTCCACCTATTTGTCTACTTTCGATGTGGTGAACATTGAATCTTTTATCTTTGGTTTTGCCTTTGCAGTGTTGACAGGTATAGTTATCTCTCCATAGAACATATTCCCTTGTATTCCAAAAAGCTAATTGTTCACCTTGTTGGTATTGTTTGCCTTCAATATTAGGATTCTTAATCTTTTGTATATCGAAACTTGCAACTTCTACTACAATTTTTGTAACAGGAAGCAAACTGTGAACTAGATCAATCAGTTTAATATGCGATTTTATTTTATGTTCTACCGACGGTGCAAGCCATCCTTTGTTTTTACTGTGGACACGATTTAAAAAGCGTGGTTCCCTATACCTTGTTTTTCTGAAACGTCTACCTTTACGATACTGTCCTTTCTGAGATATAAGTTTAGGTATATCGTCCCTTAGTTCAACTTCTGCTGCAAAAAGCTCCTTATTTTCTGTAGTAGCAGACAATCCTACAGTTTTACTTCCTGCATCTACTCCTAAAGTAATAGGTTGTTTATAACCGCTACTACCATAGAGGAGCTGAATAGTAAAAGGTTCTTTTCTAACAACCTTAGCTTTCCCCTCTTTAAGTAATTTTCTTGCCTTTGAAGGTTTACAAGGCATAAGAGGTTTCCCATACTTATTTAAAACGTACACTAACATGAAGTGCACCTCCTTAACGGAGTTATTCTCCTTCCCCAATGTTATATAGGCTTTTTACGTTTAGCTCACTATCCCTACCCCTCAGGATTGTTTAAAACTAAACAACAGAGCGACGGACTAGGAGAAACATCCGAAGGTGTTATGACCTATATAACGTAGCCTGATGGAATAAATCCTCTGGCTTAGGGTAGTCAACCATGGCTTATTTATCACAAGCCCCCTCTTTAGACGGTGGGTAGTTGACCTTTCCCCCTTTTTGTACATTACTTAATTTCACTTATCACTTTCTAATTTTTCCTTACCCAATTGTTGTGTGATAAAAATGATGATAGTAAAAGTTAAAAAGGGAATGGTATATGAGATATTAAAATTAATATCACCAATTACTCCCATGGAAGTTGCAATTATCATAGCCCCAATCCCAGTAGAACCAAAAGCCAACCCATTGTACATCCCTAAGATTCTCTTTGGGAGATTTTGATTGGTGTATTTTTGAATGCTTGGAAAAATGGCAGATAAACTAAAACCAACGAAAAGAAAGAAAATAAAGTGCTGAAATATTAGCAACAATGCAAGACTTACTATAAGAGAAATAGAGAAGTAAAAAATGGTTCCCAATTCCGTTAATTTTCTGTTTAAAAATTCCGTAATAGCTCTACCCAAGGTAAAAACTACCCAAAATAAACTTATAATTACAGATGAAAATTCTTTCGAATAATTAAAAACATCGTAGAAAAGGTTCCCGCTCCATGTTATTATACCTATTTCAGTTCCGGAATAGAATAAAAATATCAACAATGATAAATAAACAAATCTTTTTCTTATTATACCTGTAGCTTCTTTAAATTTAATCGCTTCATACTTTATGTTTTGAATGGGCTTATAAATTAAAACAAAAATGAAAAGTAACGAAATTAAGATTAAGTGTATAAAATACACAAATCTAAAATCTAATTTCATAACTAAAAATAAGCTAACCAAAAGGGGTGCTATTATACCTCCAATTCCAAAACTCGCGTTTAAAAATCCAAAATTTTGGGTTTTCCTATCAAGGTGTGAAAAAGCGGAAGTTAAAGTCATAAAAGTTGCCCCAGTCGCTACCCCCAATAAAAAAACTGATAATACAATCATAGGAAAATTAATTGCAGTTACGAATAAAACCAAACCCAAAATTTCAATTATAAAAGCACCGGTCAAAAAACTTTTATAACCTATCTGGGCGATAAAAAAGCTGCCTATAAAGTTGGATATCATGGTACCAAAGGTACTTATAAACGGTAATGAAGAAGAAATAGTTATCGAAACAGAAAATCTTTCTTGAATGGAAGTCATAAGAGGCGCAAGGGTGTTCATGACCATAGAAAATACGATCATTGAGATGTATATAAAATTTCGCGTGTTCTTTTCGGTCAACAACGTCACCTCTGCTTTAAACTTTGAGTGTATAAGTGTGCCTTTCGAGTTATCTCAGGAATTTTATACTTTGTGGCAAAATGATAAGTGAAATCTAAGGCGTTATTGAAATCAACCAAGTTGCCAGGAGATACAAATACAGGTTTCACATTGTCTCTTGTTCTCAACACTATTCCTATTTTCTCACCTTTATGGTACAGAAATGTGAATTCCCCTTTTTTCTTTCCGGGTTCTTCGTATTCACCAATTAACCTAGATTTAGCAATTCCTATAGTAGGCTTTTCAATAAAAAAAGACGCATGTGTAGCTATGCCCATCCTTCTAGGATGGGCATAGCCTTGACCATCAAAAAAAACAATATCAGGTTCAATTTGAAGTTTTTCCCAAGCCTTTAAAAAGATAGGAAGCTCTCTAAAAGCAAGAAGGCCAGGTATATATGGTAAGGTAATCTTATCCACGGCATATGTTACATCGATTACCGATAATTTTTTAAAATCCATAGTTACAATTACAGCTAATCCTTCGTCTTTTTGAAAGGAAAGATCAACACCACTCACTAAGTTTGGTTCATCTGAGAAATGAATTAATTTAACCTCTTTAGCCAACTGTTTCTGAATTTTGATCATATCTTTGGGAGACATATCGAAGCTATGAATATGTTTATATTTCATCCACCTCACCTAACGTTGTACAATAAACTTCTATACCTTCGTCCTTTCCGCCTATTCCCAGACCATTGCCACTCTTGCCTTTTAAGTTTATTCGGCTCACTTCTAAATTTAAGATGCGTGAGGTATTATTTTTTATTTGCTCAGATATAGAACTGATCTTCACACTCTTAGATATGATTACCGCATCAATATTATTTATCTTAATAACATATCTTTTACTTATCAAATCCATAGTCTTTTCTAAAAGTATAGAGCTACTAATATTTTCAAATTCTTTACTTTCAGGAAAGTACTCCCCTATCGACCCCAAACCGCACATCCCTAATAAACTATCAATTATCGCATGAAAAAAAACGTCTCCATCTGAATGGCCCAATAATCCATAACCTTTTGGATGATTTATTACAACTCCACCCAATATTAATCTTCTATTTTCAGCTAAAGGATGAACATCGTAACCAAAACCAATTTTTAACATGTTTCAACTTTTCCTTTTTGGCATTATTATGAACATATAACTGTTGTCTTCTACAGGTTTTAAAATGGTAGGTTTTTCCTCATCGGATATATCGAACTCAAATTCCACAGTCTCTATTCTTTCTAACGCTTCCCTGAAATATCTCGGTGAATAAGCGATCTCAAGATTTCTACCTTCTTGCTCGACATCAATCTCTTCTTTTGCTTCGCCAACATCAGGAGAACTTGCATAAAATTGTATTCTTCCATCTTCAATATTTAATAAAGTATATTCCTCACTTCCGGCTGTTATAGACATCCTTTTCATAATAGCCAAAAATTCTGAGGTCTTAGCCTTGATCTTTGTTATAAAACTCTGGGGAATTATACCCAAATAATTAGGAAACTCGGCATCTATAACGTTAAAAATCAGCTGGTTATTATCTTCTTCAAAATCAAAGAGAACTTGAGAACCACTTTGAACCACTCTTATCTTCTCTGTCTTTGCTGCTGAAAGTATCGTTTTTAATTCATCCATACTTTTTAGGGATAAAAGAAACGGTGAAAGAACATTGTCATCTTCCAGCTTACTTTCAGAAAGGGCTAATCTATATGAATCCGTGGCGACTAAATTCAAAAACCCTCCCTGCCTAAAGTCCCAATAAACGGCATTTAAATTGCGCGAAAGGGAAGAAGAATCTTTTAAAGCACAAAAAATTACCTTATCAATCATATTAGTAATAATTGTTCTATCTAACGAAATTGAGTTCCCTGTAACGTCGAAAGCAAGGGAAGGAAATTCATAAGGGTCCATGGTAGGTAATCGAAATACAGAATTCCCACCTGAAATCTTCAAAACTCCATCCAAAGTTATAGTAATTGTATCAGAAGTGAGATTTGATAGTATTTCTAAAAAAATCGTCTGTTCAACCACTGTAGAAAAATTTTCATCGCTATCTTTAACCTTCAGCCATTTGTGAAAACCGGTCTGCAAATCTGTAGCATAAATATGTAACTCATCGTCTTCTACAGCCAATTTTATTCCTTTCAAAATAGGGTTAGCTGTTTTTTTTGAAACAGCGTTGGTAGTTAATTGGACAGCATTTTTTAAAACCCTTGTATCTATTTCAAACGACATCAAGTTTTCCTCCCTTTGGAAGAATTAGGGTTTCACTATCTCAATTTTACACTAAAAAAAGATTTAAAGCAAGAATAAATTAATTAAAAATTATTCGTTTTGGTCTCTTTCTTTTAGTTTCTTAGCCAAAAATGTGGCAACGTGATTCCCTTTAGTACCCCTTCCAAAGCCAGCGTCCATGTAATTATTTATCGCTAAATTATTGGTTATCTGAGTCCCTCCAACGATGAGTAATAATTTATCTCTAACTCCTTTTTCTACAGCAATTTCATGTAGTTTTTTCATATTTTCCACATGAACTTCATTATGAGTAATAATCATAGAAGCTAAAACCGCCTGGGCTCCTACTTCTATCGCACTATCTATGATTTTTTCTGGTGGCACAGAAGTACCAAGATAAACGTAATTTATTCCATATTTTTCTATACCTCCATGTTTTATATCTAGTATTTCTCTGATACCTATGTTGTGTTCATCGTTACCTATCGTTCCAGCCACTACTTTGACCTTGTGTTTACCAAAAAATTCAAAAAGCTCTTCATCACTCATCACATCATTCTTTTTGGGAAGTTCTAATTCATCCTTTTTAACAAAAAAAGGTACCTTTGCCTTTAATTCAAGATAAGTCCCTTCTGATGGATGTAAAACGGCAGAATGAATAACATGAATATCTTCGAGTCCCATTTTTTTACATATTTCGACCGCTGCTGCCTTTGCGTATTCTTCAGATTCAGGGATGGTCATGTCCAGTTGTATCCAACCATCGTAACTCCATTCAACTTCTGGTTTTATAAGATTATTTTCTTTGTATTCTTTTATATCTTGCAATCTTTTTTCGACGTTATCACTCTCATCTAACTCGTCAATAAATTGAATCTTTTCTCTATTATGTAAGGTACAACCACCGATTAAATCGCAAGGTTTATCTAATCCTTTAGGCAAGGCGTTGTACCCAAAATGTTCACAAACGGGGGCCATATAATCTTTATCCCTTGGTACAACGGAACCTGCCGCTATTTCTCCATTCTTTTTTCTGGCTATTCCGTCTCCTGCCCTTTCGGGATAGTACCCGTTATCTACGAACATACCGTTTTCCAAGGCCTCAAAATATCCACCCATTTCTATTATTTCTTCGAGCATCAATATAGCCCTCATCTTCAATTCTCTTACTTCTTTTCTAACTTTTTCTTCATCGATTTTGAGGTATTGTTTAATATTATCCGCTGATATCAATGTGTGTTTAGCGGTTTCTACACCCCTTATAGAATTAACGTGCCAAGGAACATTTCTACCTTCATCGGGAGTAATAGTTGATTGAATGTCTGCTGAAGTTAACCGAGAAATGAGGGTATTTAAAACGTGAATCCTTGTGGCATCGAATAAATCAGATTCAATGTACCTTGTGTTCATTTGAGCTCTGAACTTGTAACCTTTAAATAGTTCTCTCAATGTAATTGCGTAGACCAAGTTGATTCTGAACTCAGGAGAAGGTGAAACTACAGGCGGAACGGTTGATAGAGCGATATTTTCTTTTTTCATGCCTACTTTCAATGAAAATAGAGAGTTTATAGCATGTTGTACCAAAAGTTCAGGCATCACGTTACTAGCTTTTTTAGCAGAAGCGTTCGCATTATGGGCACCATCTATTTGGAGTATATTCGCCCAAGCCATCACTTTTTTAGCAACAGCGGCATCCACAAAAGATCTTATTGGATTGATACCTCTGTACAAAATATTGTACTGTGGATCTTGGTGAGCTCCATTAACTCCCTCTTCGGCGAACAATACAGCTATTTCAGGGCCCGCTACACCTGAAACATAACTGTGAAAGTTTATTGGTCTACCTACTTCGTCTTCAATTAAATCAAGTGCTTTTCTAGTTGCCCTCAACTGTTTTCTCGTTATTGGTATCCCACCAATACCTTCAGGGGTTCCTTCTATAAGACCGTCTATATGGCTTTGCCCAAGTGTTCTTATGACCATTATATGATCTGCTCCATGCCAGGCAGCCATGCGCATTCTTCTAACATCTTCCTCAAATCTTCCTGAAGCAATTTCTGATGTTATCACCGTGTCTGGTTGTGGGTCTAAGTTATCAAAGTAATGAGCTGCAGGAAGAGGAATTGAGTTTTTTAGATCCTCACTTATCTCATAGTAATTAAAATCGCTTTTATTGGTTCCTTCAGGTAATTTTTTTCTCCAAGTCCATCCCTTTCTTCTTGGTGTGTAATGTTCCAAATCATTTAAAATCTCTTCTATGTTGATCTTTTCATTTGGTTGAAGTTTCACTTGTATCACCACCTCTGAAGATATTCTCAACATCATCCCAAAAACGACCGTTTAATAATGCCTCGCCTGCCTCCATTATTCCCATATTTTTTTGTTTTGCAATTTTGTAAACCACATTCCCTGCTCCTTTTGATAATAAATTTTCTTGTACAATCTTATCAACCAACGCCTTTGCCTGAAGTGAATTAAACCCCATTCTCAGCAAGACAGACCTTTCTATAGAAGGAGAGGTATGTGTTTCTGCCAAATTTACTAAGGGATCTACTACCTTTTCAACTAATTTCCAAAAATAATTGTCTAATTCCTCATCGGTCATGTTTTGAAGTTTCTTTGACCTTTCCTGAAAGTCATCGACTCTTTCTTTCATAAAGACTCCTCCCTTACCTTCTTAATCAAGTTTATTACCGAATCCTCATCTTCTCTTATTTCTTCTGATATGAATTCAATTTCTTTTTGAGTAAAATCGGTTTTTCCTAGTCTTTTTATAAGCTGGTTTATATACGATTCTTTCAATTGAGACATTGGCATTTCAATATAACCTATTTGTGAAGGATCTTCAGGTATCACAATTCTTTCCCCTGGTTTATCATCTTTTATTGGATCACCTGATATTACTTGAATCCCATTTTCTTTGGCAAAAGTGAGTTGGGCAGTTGGTAACTTTCCTGCTCCTGTGTATTCTGTTTCGTTTACAACGATTATTTCATCTTCATTCATTTCCCTTGCCAAAGCAAAAGCTGCAACTAACGAGGTATTACCAGCAGGTCCCCTTTGTAGCCCTTCAAGTTTTGCGAGTAATTCAGTCATATAAAAGACTTCCCCTTGAGTTACAAGAACATATCTGTCCATATACCTCAATACCCTTGCTGCATTCCTCGGAACATCAGATCTGTCAGGAAAGACCGCAAACGGGATCCCAAATCCAGTGTGTCCTGTAGTGAAAGACTTTCTATTGAAATCTTTATCGGAAGCCATATGTAAGCCTCTTAAATCAACGCTTGCACCAACAATCTTAGTTGAATAAGCCCCAACCTTTTTTAACCCTCTTGCCGTTCCAGTGGTCAAACCTCCTCCTGCATGGGTACTTACAACAACGTCGGGGAATTTCCCTGTCAATTCTTTGGTTTGATTAGCTATCTCCACACCCAACGTTTCTATTCCAGCAATGCCGTAAGGTGAGTAAAGCGATGCATTAAAAAATCCTGTTTCTTCAAGAAGAAGAAGGGTATAATAAAATAATTCTGGTCCTACACTTACTTGGACAACTTCACTTCCATAAGCTGCACACGACCTTTCTTTTTCCAAGATTTCAGGCTGACCAACTCCTCGAGAATCGAAACATTCTTGAATTATAATAGATTTTAATCCTCTTTTAGCTGCTTGAGAAGCTACAGCAGCGCCATAATTACCACTTGTTGCTGCTATAACGCCTTCATATCCTAATTTTTTTGCCATATATACACTTATAGAAGCCCTTCTATCTTTGAAAGAACCGGATGGGTTGGTTTGTTCATCCTTAACGAAGATCCTTGCACCTTTCCCTTTATCAGACAATTTTTTAATCAACCTGTTTATGTTTTTTAGTTCAACAAGGGGAGTGTCCCCAACACCTGTTTCTTTTTGAATCTTTTCAATTTCTTCAATTGAAAATCCTGACTCATTCATCATCTTTTCGTAATCAAATGCGATTCCTTCTATTTCATATTTAGTGTAATCAAGTCCTACAGATTTTTTGATGATCTCTATCTGTCTTTCCATCACGGCTTTGTAAGATTTATCCATTTTTTTCACCATCCAACAAATCATCCTTGTTAACTTTTAATAATTCGGGAATAGGTTCTCCAAAGTTATGCTCGTATCTAGGATTAACTTTTTCCAATTTTCCTTTAACTAATCTCCCAATAGGGGTTCTAATGGTTACGATATCGCCTATTTCAGCCTTTTCATCTTCCAAAAATCCTTTTATTCGAAGCTCAAAAGGTACTTTTTTGGTATCTTCCGGCAAATGTGAAACTCTTTCTTCAGGATTTAAAGCAATGTAATGAATTTGAACCCATTCACCTTTTTTTATCTCCATAAATCTGACCTCCTTCAACGAACCTCTGCAAGTAAAGCCCTTGGTATTGGTAAATCCACCATAGTTAACAAACCAGGCTGAGCTTCAACTACAGATGGAATCATATTGGTGGCTATGGCAATGGTACCTTTGCCACCCGGTATTTCAGGATTTATAGACATTGAGATTTCAGGATCCCCATGAATTGTTATATAATCTCCTGTTTGAACGTTTTCTAATTCAGGATGTACTTGCTGAGGATGTTCAAGTTCTATCAAAAGCTCATTTTTATAAAAGGCCTTTGCAGTATGATTACACCCTGCTACCATCCCTGGTTGAACCTTAACATACTTTGTTTCTCTCAAGACGTTAGAAATGATAGGTTCTCTTTTTTGCTCGATGCGATCAATTTCCCATCCTAAAGCCTTGGCTATCATGTGTATTGACTGTTCAAACCCAATATGACCAACTATCTTTCCGCTTTTTATTCCTTCTTCAAACTCTTCAGATGTTGTTCCAACACCTTGTGTTTCCATAACCGTTGGTCCAAAAGGCGAAAGATCATTAATTCTGGCAGCCTTAATTCTCCGCACATTCAAACATATTCCTGTCAACGTTATAATTAGCGTATCAAGGACAAACCCTGGATTTACTCCGGTTCCTAAAACCGATACATTATGATCCTTGGCAACGGTGTCAATTTCATTTGCAGCTTGTGGATCCTTTGAAAAAGGAAAAGCCATCTCTTCAGCAATGGTAATTACGTTTTTGTTTTCTTTCAATATAGAAATGATTTGATCTTTCACCACCGAAATAAAAGAGTTGGTAGCGATTACAACAAGATCGGGATCAGTTTGCTTAACCATTGTTATAGGATCAGCGTAAACCTTTATTCCAATTTTTCCTAAACCCAACAACTCTCCCACATCTTTTTCGATATATTCTTTCCTAAGATCGTGAACACCAACCAATTTTAGATTTTTCTTACCTAATATATTTTTTGCTATTCCACTACCCATTGCTCCAAAACCCCAAATGCCTACTTTGTACAATTTAAAAACCTCCTTGCATTGAAATTCCAGGGATGTATGAAATTTTTTTCATTATCAATTATATCTTACAACATTATGCTTTCTTTCTCAAACTAGATAATTCCCAATTAAGACGAAAAAAAGGCGTTTAAACGCTTTTAGAAGCGATTAAACGCCTTATACTCCTTTTTACACTACTTTTATCTTTATCTACTATTTACCGCCTACGCTTAAATCCCTTATCAATATAGTAGAACCCGCTACCGAACCCAAATACTTGAAATCAGAACCTATATACTCTAAATTATTCAACAACTCTTCCAACGTTCCAGCTAAGGTCATCCCTCTAAAACTTCTTACAAACGCTCCGTTTTCAATTAATCTTCCACTTATTTGAACAGAGAATCTTCCGGAAACCGGATCGGCGGTATGCATACCCATTATGTTGGTAACATATAGAGCCTTTGGAACATTCAAAATATCTTTTCTTGTCTTGTTTGCGATAAAATGAAGGTTTATCGTTCCAATGGAAGGATTGGGAGATTCTACCGATGCGAAACTGTTACCGGTTGGCTTTGCTCCTAACTTTTTTGCAGAATATATGTTATGTAAGAATCCTTTTAGGACCCCATTTTCTATAACGTTGAATCTTGAAGTATTAGTTCCTTCATTGTCAAAGGAGGCTATGATTGGTGCAGAACCATTCATTGGATCATGTATCAGGGTAACCGATGAATTGGCTACTTTCTCACCTAATTTATCTTTCAAAAAAGATTTGCCTTTGTAAACATTTTCCCCCGACAATGGAGTTATCAATGTACCTAAAAACATACTAGAAGCAAAGGGACTCATTACAATATCGTATCTACCTGAACTTAAAACCTCTGATTTTAAACCTGACACCGCCATTTCTACAGAATTTTTTACTATGCGGTCTATGTCTATAAGCCTGTAGCTTTGAGATAATTGATAATCAAAACCAAATGAGGAATCTTCTCCTTCAATTGCGGCTAAACTAATCGAACTAGCAGCGTTAGTAAACAAAGCGTTTTTGTATAAACCATTCGTATTGCCAAAATGAATCCTTGTTAAAGCGGTTTCATACTCAGCACCACGGACAAATTTTATCCTTTCATCTTCACTCTTAGCTTTTTTTTCTAGTTCTTGAGCTAATTTCATAACCTCATGTAAATTCATATCCTTTGTGTCTGCATCGAAAGCCCAATCTATGTATGTGAACTCTTCATCGTTTGAGATGTCGTTTGCATCATCTTTTTCTGTATATTTAATCATTTCAATTGCTTTTTCAACCGCTTGCATTATACCTTCTTCTGTTAAAATATTAGATGACGACGTGGCTGTTCTTCCATCTGGAGAAATAACTTTTATACCTGCTGCCCCTTTTTCTCCTTCAGTTAACTGTTCTAACTTTCCATTACTGAAAGAAGCATTTTTACTTTCAGTGGAAAACACATTTATCTGTCCTTTAAGACCTTTATTTTTTATCTCTTTCATGGATTTTTCTATAATTGATTTTATATTAGTCATTAATTGTTACCCCCTTTTACTATTCCACCAACAATTAATTTCGGTATTCTTATAGTAGGTTGAGCATCTGAAACCGGGGCCCCTTGACCATCTTTACCACAGGTTCCAACACCATATCCCAGATCATTACCAACCATATCTATGCTTTCTAAGACTTTTAATCCGTTGCCAACTAAGCTAGCTCCACGGATCGATTGTTTTATTTCACCGTTTTCTATAATATAACCTTCATCAACACCAAATTGGAAATCACCACTTATTACATCCACTTGTCCCCCACCCATCTTCCTTACAAATATACCGTATTTTACAGATTTAATTATATCTTGCGGATCATCTTCTCCTGGTAAGATCATCGTGTTTCTCATCCTGACAATGGGTAGAACCATATAAGATTCCCTTCTACCGTTACCTGTGGGTTCAACACCAAATTTTTTGGCAGTTATTTTTGAGTGCATGTATCCTTTTAACACACCTTTTTCGATTAAAACGGTCCTCTGGGTTGGTGTTCCTTCATCATCGTAATTAAGTGTTCCTCTTTTGTTTTTATCTGTTCCATCGTCTACAACGGTAATCTTTTGAGAAGCGATTTCCTTCCCAACTTTTTCTCTGTAAACAGAACCAGAAAGTACCAAGTCTGCTTCCATACCATGTCCACATGCTTCATGTATCATGGTTCCTCCAGCTTCAGAGGACAAAACAACGGTGAATTCTCCTGCAGGAGCATCTACTCCTTCTATTTGTGAAACTACTTGTCTGACGGCATCTTTTGTTACTTTTTCTATCATCTCATCTGTAAAAAATTCAAATCCCATGTTTGCTCCATCAGAGGAATAACCTCTAAACAGATTCCCTTCCTCGTCTTGTGCAAATATTATAGCTGCGTAATGTGGATAATTTCTAATATCCTCAACTATTTTCCCTTCTGAATTCACTATTTTTACCTTTCTACTACTATCTGCATAGGAAACGGTGATCTGTTTGATGCGTTTATCAGCATTTTTTAGTAATTCTACACCTTTAAGAACCTTTTCTACTTTTTGTTCTACAGACACATTGTCAAAAGGTATTTCAAATGGTGCAAAATCCCTTTTTTCTGCCTCTTTCAATTCTTCAACCTTTACGATATTATTAGAACCGAACCTTTCGCTTGCATTCTTTCTCAAAGTCTCAGCAAGATTCATAAGATTCTCGTATGTGGGATCGTTAGTATGAGCAAAAATAGTTTCTTCAGCTGATACTACCCTTATACTTGCACCTTTTCTACTTGAAAAATTGATTTTTTCAATTTTACCGTTATCGTAAACAATCGAGGTACCGTAAAAATCTTCATAGAAGATTTCCGAATACTCTCCCCCTGACGAAAGAGAATGATTTAAAATCTCTAAGTATTGAGCATTACTTAAATTCACTTCTATCCCTCCTATAAAAAGTTAGCAATCCTTCCTTTCATATTATATCATATTTATTCTTGTTGGAACTTGTATTCGCATTAGATCATATTAGATGTCCGTGAAAAAGAATAACAGATTTTCACTGTATGAACTTTTAAAAACAGAAAAAGCAAAGAAGGTAATGCATTTATATATCAAAAGGTAGCAATTTCAGCAAACCTTGGAAGACATGCCTTTGAAAAGGTAAAAGGGAATAACGAAGTTAATCTTTCAAGAAGTAGGTCTTACAAAAAAACGATAACGCTCTCGTGGAACAAAAGAACGGGGATAAGGTAAGAAAATTGGTAGGATATTTCAGATATAAGAGTGAAGAAGAGGTATGTTTGCTCAACGAGATTTACAACAGAGCAGACTTACTAGATAACTCTTCATACCCAATTTTAAACTAAAAAACAAAGTAAAGAACGACAAGGATAAAACAATAAAAAAAGAATCTGAGAAACCTAAGACTCCATTCCAACGGTTGCTTGAAAGCAATACTGTTAGCGAAAAAACTAAATCTCAACTAAAGAAAACGTACGAAAGTTTAAACATGGTAAAATTAAGAAAGAACCCCCAAAGGGGTTCAAAAAAATGCTCTTGTGGATAAATTATATACAATATTCAACTCACAAAAAGCAAATCAAGTTCGAAGACATAAATACTATCTAACCATTACCCGATTTCAATGACAATTAATTATGATCTAACACGCCCCGGCTGCAGTTTAGTGTTCTACAGATCTAAGCATATCTAGGGCAGCCACTTCTCGACAACATCTCTGTTTTCTTCAATCCATTTTTTTGCAGCCTGCTCAGGATTGGTTCTGTTCACATTTATATCATAGGTGACCTCACCTAATTGATCATCGTTCATCTTAAAGTTCTCAATGAACTCTGCAACCTCTGGAAAATCTTCTCTAAAACCTTTTCTACCTATTGCTCTTATATTCTCTTCCTCACCATAAGCATTTTTTGGGTCTTCGAGAAACTTGAGATCGTATGCGAACCACATCCAGTGTGGGGTCCAGCCAGTTATTACGATCCATTCCTCTCTCTGAACAGCCCTTTCTAGCTCGGCCATCATTGCCGGATCACTTGAGGATACAAGGTTCCAATCCTCCAGCCCATATGCTGGCATAGCGTCCTCCCTTGTATGGATCATTATCCCTGCTCCAGGCTCTATTCCAACTATTCTCTCGCCAAACTCTTCCTTGTGTTCTGCTAACTCTTCTATAGAATCGATTGAAACATAGGTTGGAACAACGAGCCCTATCCTTGCTCCTTCATACACGGGTCCAAGATCAACTACGTCCTCACTATACTTCTCCCAGTAGCCCTCATGTGTATATGGCAACCATGCACATACTGAAAGATCAACATCCTCATTTGCCAACCCTGTCCACATCACAGCTGCAGATACAGCTCTTATGGTCACATCGTATCCCATTTCCTCCAACAAGATCTTTGAAATGTGCGTCTGAGCCTCTGCTGAAGCCCATTGAACATATGCTATCTCTATTTCGCCTTTTTCTGCTGCTGACAACACAGATGAAAATAGCAAGACTGCCAACAGAACAAAAGCCATTTTCTTTTCCATTATTTTCAATTTTTCGCCTCCTTTTCTTTACGTTTAAATTTTTTTCTTATCTCTCTATAATTACCCAGAGACCTGCTAGCTCTATCAAAGACCATAGCCAGGATTACTATTGCTAAGCCTCCCTCAAATCCCGTCGCAATATCTAATCTATTGACCCCCATCAGAACCAATTCACCAAGACCACCTGCGCCTATCATAGATGATATAACAACCATAGATATTGCTAACATGATGCATTGGTTCACTCCGGCAAGAAGACTTGGTATGGATAAAGGTAGTTCCACTTTTGTTAGAACTTGCCTTTCACTTGCTCCAAAAGCTCTTGCAGCTTCTTTCAAATCTTCTGACACCTGTGTTATGCCGAGATATGTGAGTCTCACTGGCGGCGGGATAGAAAAGATTAGCGTCGCAACAAGTCCAGGAACCTTTCCTATACCAAATAGCATAACTGCGGGAATAAGATATACAAAGGGAGGCATGGTCTGCATGAAATCGAGCAATGGGGATGTGATCTTGTTAACAATATTACTCCTTGTCATCCAGATTCCCCATGGAATGCCCAATAAAAGTGCTATGATGACAGCTATGAATACCAAAGCCATAGTCTCCACAAGCTCTTCCCATAGGCCTAGATCCAGAATTAAAAGAAGACCAACAAATGTTCCAAGGGAGAGCCATTTTGTCCCAACTAGCCACACTACAATCGCAATAATGATTATGAGCGCTAGGGGAGGCAAAAATAGCAGAGCACTCTCTAGAGCTGAGATCGTACCATTAAATGCCATCGTTATCGCATCAAAGAAGGGCATGAAAGTTCTTATGATGAAGTCCAGTGCTATCTCCACGCCTCTACCTATTGGTATTTTGGGTAATGCTTCCATCAGATTCATCTGCTTCCTCCCATTATCTCCATAATTTCCTTCCAGCTCACTTCACCTATCAGGTGTCTTTCTTCATCGACCACTGCCACACCTATTCCTGTGCTAAGGATCTTTGAGGAAGCTTCCTCAAGTGAGGCAGAAGGTTCCAAGATTTCCGGCTTTTTCAGTGCTTTTTTAATATTTTTCTCATTTTCATCCACAAGCTCCATAGCATCTTCGAGCATAAGCATCCCAATAAGTTTGTTGTTTTTGTTTATGACAAAGATGTAGTTCATATCATTTCTCTGCATCTTTTTAACTGCAGTCCAGGAACTTTCTCCCTCCCTAAGAACATCTCTCGGGGTGATCATAACATCCTCTACACTAAGGACGCTTGTTCTATTTACTTTCTCAACAAAGTGCTCAACATATTCGTTAGCCGGTTGGGTCACAATATCTCTTCCATCCCCTATCTGTTCAATACGCCCATCTCTCATTATTGCTATCCTGTCCCCCAATCTGAGTCCTTCATCAAGATCATGGGTAACAAAGATTATTGTCTTTTTCATCTCTCTTTGAAGAGCTAGAAGCTCTTCCTGCATCTCGTTTCTTATCAGTGGGTCAAGAGCGCTAAATGGCTCATCCATAAGCAAGATCTCAGGATCTACTGCTAAAGCTCTTGCAAGACCGACCCTCTGCTTCATTCCCCCGCTTAGCTCTGTGGGAAATCTGTCTTTCCACCCAGCGAGACCAACTCTTTCAAGAGCTTCCTCTGCTTTCTTGTACCTTTCGTCTTCGGGCGTTCCTCTTAATTCAAGACCGAAGGCTGCATTATCAAGAACTGTTCTGTTAGGGTAAAGGGCGAAATGTTGAAAAACCATAGCAGTCTTTTTTCCTCTTATTTCTCTAAGCTGTTTTCTATCCATAACATCTATTCTTTTTCCATCAATAGATACAGATCCGCTGGTTGGCTTAACTAAAGAATTGATGCACCTTATTAATGTAGATTTTCCAGAGCCTGAAAGCCCCATAAGTATAAAGATTTCTCCCTCTTCTACTTCAAAACTAATATCCTGAAGAGCGACGGTCTGATCTATCTCCTTCAATATCTCTTTTTTACTATGACCTTCCTTAAGCATTTTTATAGCTAACTCGGGTTTGTCTCCGAAGATCTTGACAACATCTTTAACTTCAATTTTAACCGACATGACGCCTCCAAATGTAAATAATAATTGTTATTAATTCTAAGTATCCTCATGCTATAGATTTTTAACTCAGGGTAGGCTATAAAAATGTTTTATTGAATATTGTTACCCTACCCTTGAGGATGATCTTCCAAAAACACTATATCATATTTCAATTTTTATGTCAAATCTGCCTTGTCAAATACGGTTGATAAAATAGACTGAAGAGATGATGAAAAAGGTATTACAATGATTTTTTGTTGAATAATTTCAGTTCAGAAATGATAATTGTTTACAATATGTTGTTCCTTCTGTGATGAAATCCGAGGATCTTTACTCTCTTCCAGCTTCCTTATCAAATTGCAATTGTAACCACTTAAAAAAAGAAAGGCGCCAAAGATTGGACGCCTTTTATACGAAAAATTATTTATATAGTTTTTATATCAAAAGTTTTTGCAACCGTCTCCAAAACGTTTGGTGATAGAAAGGCCGGTAGTGTTGGACCCAATCTTATTCCCTTTACTCCCATATATAACAATGATAATAAAACAGTTACGGCTTTCTGTTCGTACCAAGCTATGTTGTATTCTATAGGTAGTTCATTTATATCTTTTAAATCGAATGCTTCTTTCAATTTTAAAGCTGTTAAAACTAAAGAATAAGAATCATTACATTGACCTGCATCTATAACCCTTGGTATTCCATCAATATCCCCTAAATCAAGCATATTGTACCTGTACTTTGCACAACCCGCGGTTAAAATAACGGAGCTTTTTGGGAGATTTTTGGCAAAATTAGTATAGTATTCACGATCTTTGTTTCTTCCATCACAACCACCCATGACGTAAAATTTGGTTATTTTACCAGATTTTACTGCCTCGACAATTTTATCAGAAACTTTAGCTGTTTGTTCATGAGCAAATCCAATGGTTATAGTTTTTCCATCTCTTTTTTTGATGGGGCCAATTTCGAGTGCTTTTTGTATTACAGGAGCAAAATCTTTTTGACCATTCTTTTTTCTATTTGGTATATGTTGAACCCCTGGCCATCCCACAAGTCCGGTTGTGAAAATTCTGTCTTTGTAGGAATTTCTTGGCTTTTGAATACAATTCGTTGTCATTACTACAGCTCCACCAAACTCTTCAAACTCTTGTTGTTGCTTCCACCAAGAACCTCCAAAATTACCGGCTAAATGTTCGTACTTTTTTAATTCGGGATAGGCGTTTGCCGGTAGCATTTCTCCGTGGGTATATACTTTGATTCCTTTACCTTTAGTTTGTTCTAAAATTTCATACAGATCCAAAAGATCATGACCACTGACTAGAATAGCGGGTGTTTCGTATGTTCCTGTGTAAACTTGGGTTATTTCAGGATTTCCAAAGGTCGAAGTATTTGCCTCATCTAGTAAAGCCATAGCGTTTACCCCATATTCGCCAACTTTCAGTACTAAATTTATTAATTCATCAACGGTGATATCTTCACGTAGGGTTTCCGCCAAAGCCTTTTCTATGAATGCAAGTATATCTTCGTTGAAGTGTTTTAAGATATAGGCATGATCGGTGTAAGCAGCCACTCCCTTTAAACCAATTACAAGAAAGTTCTTAAGCGATCTTATATCCTCGTCTGATTCCGATAAAACACCTACTTCAACAGCTTTATTTAAGTATTCGTCTTCATTGTTATCCTTAGGATTCCATACTGCGGCATCAGGTACTTTTTCCTGAAATTTTTCGTTGTATTTTCTTTCATAAACTTCTTTGAATTTATTTTCTATAATTCTTCTTTTATCTAGTGCTTTATCAATGTATCTAGCTATTCTTTTTACATCAAAATTAACATTAGTTATTGTTACAAACAAGCCTTCTGCCACAAAAAGGTCAATACTTTCATCTTCTACGTCCAATTCTCTTGCTTTATTAGCCCAATAGGAAATCCCTTTTAGTATATAAATCAATAGATCCTGCAAGTTTGAAGTTTCTGGACTTTTTCCACATACACCTTGAGCCACACAACCCTCATTTCTTAAGGTTTCTTGACATTGATAACAAAACATCTCCATTCGCTTTTTTCCTCCTTACTAAGATTTTATTTGTCTTGACACTTAAACTTTTCTTTATTTAAAGAATTTTGAATTCCCTTTCATTTTAAGTATAATTAAATCGGAGTAATTTTGTCAGTAACAAATGTTACGCACGTTGTTTTTTAAAAATTTTGAGGTGATTGAATCGTGGATAACTATATTGATAGACTAGGTAAATTAAAGATATTTAAAAATTTTTCAAAAGCCGAATTGATGAAAATTTTTGGTAATGTTCGCTATTCAATTAAAAATTTTTCAAAAGGTTCCCTTATCCATACTTCTGGGGAAAAAGTTGAAAATTTAATGATCTTAATCGATGGAGAAGTTATCACAGAAATGGTTGATTTTAATGGGAAAATTTTAGAAGTAGAAAGGATAAAATCTCCGGAGATTTTAGCTTCTGCCTTGTTATTTTCAAAAGATAACTTACTACCTGTTGATGTTTTAGCGGTTAAAGATGTTGCTATTCTATATATTGAAAAAGGAGATTTGATAAGATTGTTTCAAGGTAACAAGGCTCTTTTAGTCTCTTTTCTTGAAGATATAGGCGAAAAGTTTCAGTTCGTAACTGCAAAGTTACGGGTGAATTCTTTTCATACAATTAGAGAAAAGATTACAATGTATCTTTTAAATCTTTACAATCAGCAAAATAAACCCAGCGAGTTAACTATAACTCTAACTTTAGAAGAGTTAGCTAATTTATTTGGTGTAACAAGGCCTTCTTTATCGAGGGTATTTTCAGAGATGCAAAAAGAAGGCTTATTCGTTAAAAATGGCGATAAAATAATCTTAAAGAAATTGAAGAACTGAATATGCTATAATTGTAATAACAAAAATCAAAGTAGGGAGGGAAATTTAAGAATGGAAATTTTTTTAGACACTGCAAACATAGAAGAAATCAGAAAAGGTGTTGCTTGGGGAATAGTTGACGGCGTGACAACTAATCCTACGTTGGTTTCAAAAGAGAATGCCGTATTTGAAGAAAGGATCAAGGAAATTTGTGAAACTGTAAAAGGACCGGTAAGTGCCGAAGTGGTATCCACCGATTACGAAGGAATGGTAAAAGAAGCGAGGGAAATAGCAAAGTTAAGTGAATTTGTGGTAGTTAAAATACCTTTGATCCCTGATGGAATTAAAGCGATAAAAACTTTATCCAAAGAAGGTATTAAGACCAATGCAACTTTAGTTTTTAGCCCTTTACAAGCTCTTCTTGCAGCCAAGGCAGGAGCTACATACGTGAGTCCTTTCATTGGTAGAATGGATGACATAGGAAACACCGGAATGGATATAGTAGAAGAAATTGAAGTTATCTTCAGCAATTACGGATATGAGACAAAAATTATCGTGGCTAGTGTTAGACATCCTCAGCATGTTTTGGAAGCTGGTCTGATTGGAGCAGATGTTGTTACTATGCCTTTTGAAGTACTTGAGAAAATGTTCAAACATCCCATGACGGATATAGGTCTTGAAAGATTTTTGAATGATTGGAAGAAGTATCAAGATTATCTAAAAAGCAAAAATAATTAACTTAAAAATAATAGACATAAGACGCAGTATAATACCCCAGGAAAGAACCAGCTACCACGTCCGAGAGCCAATGCACATCTTCATAGATGCGAGAAAACGATATAGTTGATGGTATAATATAAATCCACCAACTATATTCTTTCGCATATGGAGTGTATACCGACCAGGCTATTGTTGAATGTCCCGAAGGAAAAGAGGTATAAGTCGCCCCTTGAGTAAGGGAAGCAAACGGATTGAATGAGAATGAACCGTCTTCAGCATAAGGTCTTTCTCTTCCAACGACAATTTTTGTTAGCAAGGTTATTCCTCCGCTAATAACGGAAGATATAATAGCTTCTTCAGATACCTTTTTTAGTGTATAATCGTTTGTAAGATAACCAACTGTGTATCCCACCACGGGTGTTCCAACAAGAAAATAATAATCATATGTAGTTAAAAAATTGGAAATTATATCTAAATAAGAATTAGTACTTTGCTGAACAAGGCTCCTGCTTAAATCGTCTACATTTAGAGTAAATTTAACTGTGTTGGTACTTTGTTCAGTTACGGTATCTTCAGCGGTAATTATGCTTGAAAAAACAAGAATCACTACTAAGGAAAGTATAAAACGTTTTTTCATGTTAATTCCTCCGCCTTTTGATCAAAAAATGAAAAGTAGCATTACTACAAGATACCCTATTATAGCACAAAAAATGGGAATGATTATTTTTTTTATTACACTAAACATATCGACTTCAAAATATTTTGATGTAAGTAAAAGACAGAGATGAACAGGTGATAGAAGAACCCCCAATACAGAGAAAAAATATGTGGTTATCGCAACCGGCACCAAAGAAATAATTCCCGCTTCAACGAACGACAAAGCTATTGGCATTGTAACCGCAAAACCTGCCTGAGTTATTCCAGTTATCAATCCTATAATAATCGGAGAGATCATTATTATCCACCATGGACTTACTCCCCACGTAGTTAGATTGTCTACAAAATCGTTGGATAAATTTGACACAGTTACAAAATTTTTGTACCAAAAAACAAACAATAGCAACAACACAGTTTCCCATCTTATATTTAGTAGATCTTTGTAGTTTTTATGATAAAAAGTATATATTAAAGATACCGTTAAAACAACAAACCAACCAGGTAAAGAAGCAATTACTCCAACGATTATAATTAATATTGGGAGTATAGATTCAAAAAGTTCTTTCCATAATTTTTTGTCTCTTTTTAGACTGATTTTACCATTTTTGAAGTAGATCCAACCACCAATAATTGCAAATAATCCTATGGGAAGTTGTATTAGTAATAATTTTGTTAAACTTATCCCCGTGAGAGCGCTTTCTAAAATTAATGCTGGATACAGTATCCAAAAAAATTCCATACTGTGCCTGAACCAATAGTTCATTGCTGTAGCTTCAACTCTATTAATGTTGCTTTCATCAGCTATATCTTTAACCATCGGTGCAGTGAACATAGCTCCTCCCGGCATGGGTAGTAATCCTAGCATCATAGGCATCAATCCTACTGCCTGTCTTGAATTGAATAATGTTCTTATGTTTTTGGCAAACTTTTGTGAGTTTCCACTTGCTTTCATAGTATCCGATAGAAGATATATTCCAAAGATAACAACTATCACCTCGTAAAAATCACTTTGTGTAATAGTTTCTAGGAAACTACTACCAATATAATTCAAATTCAAAGAAACCAGTGCAGTTACAATTGTTGCAATAAGAATAGCCCAATGAACTTTTTTTATCAATTTTATAGATATCACCATACTGATCAAACCTGATAATATGGAAACTACAGCCAAATTTTTCACCTCTTTTTTGTTAGTGAAGCATACTATTTTATTATACCATAAAAAAACGTGCCATATTCAATGGCACGCTTGTTTTTATTACTGTCTAAATTTAGTACATATCTGGTGTTGCTGGCATTTCTGGACCTTTTTCTTCCTTTGGTTCTTCCGCTACTAAAACCTCTGTTGTTAGAAGCATAGAAGCAATCGATGCAGCATTTTGAAGTGCACTTCTTGTAACCTTAGTTGGATCGATTATTCCAGCTTCGAACATGTTAATGTATCTTTCTTTTAGAACATCGTATCCATATTTTGGATCATCTTTTTCGAGTATTCTTTCAATAATTATAGCGGGTTCTAAACCAGCATTTCTAATTATCTGCTTTACAGGAGCGTCTAAAGATTTTGCTACTAATTGAGCACCAATTTTTTCGTCTCCTGATAGCGTGTTTGCAAATTCCTCAACGGCTTTCTTTGTTCTAAGTAGCGTTACTCCTCCACCTGCAACGATCCCTTCTTCTACAGCTGCTCTTGTTGCAGATAAAGCATCTTCTATTCTATGTTTCTTTTCTTTCAACTCAGTTTCTGTAGCTGCTCCAGCTTTAATTACTGCAACTCCACCAGATAATTTAGCTAATCTCTCTTGTAATGTCTCTTTCTCGTAATCGGAAGTTGTATTTTCAATTTGAGCTTTTATCTGAGCTATTCTTTCTTTTATTGCTGTAGGTTCACCTTTTCCTCCTACAATAATGGTATCTTCTTTTGCAACTCTTACCAAATCAGCTTGACCAAGATCATTAATGGAAACATCTTCTAAGGTAAGACCAATTTCTTCGGATATTACTGTACCACCGGTTAAAATTGCAATATCTCTTAGCATTTCTTTTCTTCTGTCTCCAAAACCAGGTGCTTTAACAGCTACTGATTCCAAGGTTCCTCTCAGCTTGTTGAGAACCAACGTAGAAAGAGCTTCTCCTTCCACATCTTCAGCAATTATTACCAACGGTTTTCCCGATTGAGCAACTTTTTCTAAAATTGGAACTATAGATTTTACAGCTGAAATCTTTTTATCTGTAATTAATATATAAGGTTCTTTCATTTCAGCTTCCATTTTTTCTGTATTTGTTACAAAATATGGAGAGATATATCCTCTATCGAATTGCATTCCTTCCGTGAATTCTACATAAGTTTCAAGCGTTTTAGAATCTTCAACGGTTATAACTCCATCTTCTCCTACTTTGTCCATAGCTTCCGCTATAATATTTCCAATCTCCTCGTTATTAGCAGATATAGAAGCTACATGTGCAATGTCTTCTTTACTTGATAACTTTCTGCTAGCATTCCTTATCTGCTCTACAGCTTTATCTGTAGCCTTAGCGATACCGTTTCTCATCAATATTGGATTAGCACCAGCTGCAACATTTTTCAATCCTTCTTGAATCATAAACTGTGCTAAAACTGTAGCGGTAGTTGTCCCGTCTCCCGCAACATCGTTTGTTTTGGAAGCTACTTCTTTAACTAACTCTGCTCCAAGTGCTTCAAATTTATCTTTCAATTCAATTTCTTTAGCAATCGAAACACCATCATTTGTGATAGTTGGAGATCCCCAACTCTTTTCTAAAACTACGTTTCTTCCTTTAGGTCCCAAAGTTATTTTAACAGCATCTGCAACTGTATTAACGCCTCTTTCTAAAGCTCTTCTTGCATCTTCATTAAATTTTAACATTTTTGCCATCTTATCTCAACACCTCCCATTTTTTTAGTCTTCTACTTTTGCTAGTACGTCTTCCACATCAATGATGATATAATCCTCATCATCTATCTTGATTTCAGTTCCTGCATATTTAGAAAAGATTACCTTGTCTCCTACTTTTAAATCATAATCTTCATCTAGTTTCCCGACTTCTTTAACTTCTGCCTTTTGAGGTTTTTCTTTTGCTGAATCTGGTAGTACTATACCACCTTCAGTTTTTCTTTCTTCGGTAATGGGCTTAATGAGTAACCTGTTTCCTAATGGTTTCACCGTCATGTTATGATACCCCCTTTTTTTATTTTAATTATTTTATTTCAATTTTTATTTTTTTGTTCATTAGCAATCAAACATTAAGAGTGCTAATTTTCATATGTATCATAACACATATTAGTAAAAGTATCAAGAGTCAAAAAAGACGATTATGGGTGATTAAAGACGATTATCGGCGATTATTTTCGATTAGAAGGCTAAATCTCGTTTTTTCTCGTTTTTTCTCCAAATTGCTCGTTCTTTCTGCCTTTTTAACTTTTATGTAATTATTTTAGTACATATCTTTAAACTTTTCTGCGATCTTGACAAACACTTTTAATACTTTAGGGTCAAATTGTTCTGGAGAGGTTCTGTCGTCTCCTTCTAATAATATTTTCATGCTTTCTTCGTGTGAAAAAGATTTTTTATAAGGTCTTTCACTTCTGAGCGCATCGTATACATCTGCCACGGCAACTATCCTAGCTTCAATCGGAATTTCTTCATCTTTTAAACCATATGGATATCCGCTTCCATTGTATCTTTCCTGGTGGTAAAGTGCAATGTTTCTGGCAACTTTAAAAATTTCTGCGTCTCCGATTATATCTGCTCCATATACCGGGTGTTTTTTCATTTCTTCCCACTCAGAAACATTTAAAGAACCTTTCTTTCTTAAAATCTCAATGGGTATAAGTATTTTTCCAATATCATGATAGTACGCATATGTTTTTATCTCTTGAGCAAATCTTTCATCTAAACCTAAATTTTTAGCTATTTCGTAACTTATTTCGCAGATTCTGTTCATATGTTCTGAGGTTTCCATATCAAAACGTTCTGCAACATCACTAAGTTTTTTTAGAGAATAATTATAAGCATCAATAGCTTCTCTTTCCTCAAATTTTAAATCTATAAAAATTTCTATCAATCTTCCAAAAATTTCCATTAATTCTTTGGAGATATCAGAAAACTCCCTACTTTCTTTTGAATTTACCGAGATGTTACCTATAAATCTTTCTTTGTTGTATAAGTCCATAAGTAAACTACTTCCCAAATTGACTGCACCAGATTTAGTTAAGATATTGGTAATTTCTACTGAAAGATCTTCATTATACGAATCCAAATTATGAACCTCTTGAACGTGTTTTCCTACTTTTATAACTTTATCAATGGGCAAGGTTAAACTGTTTATTTCTTCAGTGAAACCATATGCAGCATAGATTTCCCATCGATGATCGGTTACCAGCCCTATGCTTCCTGTTTTGGCTTCTGGTATCAATTTTACTAAACCTTCTATAGCATCATTTAAAATTGTCTTTGTATCTTCACTTTCAATGAAAGAATAAAATATTTGATACATCGTTATGAGTTTTTCACTCAATGTCTCTTTTTCATTGCTAAGATCACTTATTTTATTATAGGAATCTCTTAATTGTGTATTAGCTTTGTTTATGGTGTTAATCATTTTTCTACTTCTAAAATAAAAGAAAACTAAAGTAACGATGAAACCAATCAAAATTATTATCAAAACAATAAGCATTCTATTGATACTTTTCTCACGTTCAACGCTCAAAGTAGTACTTATCCCCATCCATAAGTTTTCAATCATGTCAAATCTTTCACTTTTCAGAACTTTATTCAGGGTACTTTCAAATATTTGTAAAGCTTCTTCTTTTTTGCTATTTTTTTTTGAGGCAAAGGTTAGAGGCGTCGAATCAAATACCTTTACATATCGGATGTTAGGTTTTAGATTATTAATAATAATATAGTGTGAAACAATTCTTTCATCTTCTATAGCAGCAGAAGACAATTTTTCGTTTAACAAATCTGATATGATGTTTTCATTTGTTTTGTACTTTCTAATATCTGTAAATCCTTCATTTTTTAGAATATCTATTAAAAAACTTCCATCTAAAACCCCTACCGGATAATTTTTCAATTCTTCGTATGTTTGGTTGTTATCGTACCTTGTCATTATTAATGAGTCTATAAAAGTAACCGTCTTATAAAATTTTAAAGTATCTTTTCTTTCTGGAGTTGGCGCTATTAGTCCTATTAAGTCGTAATTTTTGTCGCTTAAAAAGGTATTGTATGCATTAGTCCAGTTTTTCACCGTTATTTCAAACGTTAAATCTGAGTTTTTTTCTATTTCGTTCAGAATATCAATCACAAAACCTTCTAATTCAACATTCTCAAGGTATACATCTGGGTAATATTCAGCTAAAATGATATTAAGTTTTTCTGAAAAAGTAAAAATAGACGCGCTCAAAAAAACTAAAGAAACTATAATATTTTTGGCTTTCAAAATATGCGTTCCCCCCAAAATTTTTTTATTTCCGATTTAATTTTACCATATTTGTGAAACTAATTAACAAATTAATGAATTTTTCTATATGGTATAATAATGGCAAGGAATATCTGGCTTTTTTTGAGTTAGGAATCAAATTAAAAAAGGAGTGATTTTTATGAGGTTCAAAAAGTTTGGAAAGACAGATATGAACGTATCGGTTGTAGGATACGGAGCTTGGGAGCTAGGTGGAAATTGGGGACCTATTGAGAAGGAAAATGGTGTTAAAATATTGAATTTAGCCTACGATAATGGAGTTAACTTTTTTGATACCGCCCCTGTATACGGTCTAGGTCAATCTGAAGAAATAGTTGGAGAATTTTTGAAGGGGAAAAAGAGAGAAGATATTTACATCGCAACTAAATGTGGTTTGGAATGGGATCAAAGGGGAAGAATTAGGAATAATTTAAAGAAAGAAAGGGTATTGAAAGAAATAGATGATTCACTGAAAAGACTTAAATGTGATTATGTTGATCTATATCAAATTCATTGGCCTGATCCCAATACTCCATTAGAAGAAACTGCAGAGGCGTTACAACAGATTTTAGATAGCAAAAAAGCTAGATACATCGGTGTGTCTAACTTTAGTGCACACCAAATGGAGACTTTGACAAAGTATGTGGATATTGTATCCACCCAAAATTATTACAACTTATTGGTTAGAGACGTTGAAAAAGAGCTTTTTCCAGTTGTTGATAAATACGATTTAACGGTAATTCCATACAGTCCTCTTGCCAAAGGGTTGTTGACGGGAAAGATTTCCAAGGATTATGAACCACCGAAGAACGATCCTAGAGCTATGGATGAAATATTCAAGAGTAGGGAGCTTTTTGTAAAAAGTGTAGAAAAAGTTGAGGAATTAAAGATTTTAGCCAATAGAATTGGAAGACCTTTATCTCAGATGGCTATAAATTGGTTATTACATCACAAACAAGTATCAACAGTTATTGCAGGTTCAAAAGATGATAAGCATGTTTTGGAAAATATTGAAGCTGGGGATTGGGAGCTTAGCGATGACATTTATCTAAAGATCGAAAAAATAGTTGGTGAATAGGAGGCAATATATGGCCATTCTCTGTGCGGGTGAAATTCTCTTTGATTTTATATCGAAATCTCCAAACAAAGGACTTGGAGAAAGTGAGTTTTTTGAAAAGCGACCTGGAGGATCTCCTTTTAATGTGGCTGTAGGTCTTGCAAAGTTAGGTGCCGATGTTTCTTTTTTAACGAAGATATCTCAGGATCAATTTGGTAAATTTCTTTTTAAGTACTTAAAAGAAAATGGAGTGAATACTGACTATTCTTTTACGGCTGAGGGGTTGAAAACTTGTTTGGCTTTTGCTGCAGTTGATGCTCAAGGAAAGGCTGAATATGAATTTTATAGAGATAATGCTGCAGACACTAGGTTAGAATTAAAAGACATAGCGAATTTGCAGTATGAAAAATTTAATATCTTTCATTTCGGTTCTATAGCTCTTATAGATGAACCTACATCGAGTACTTTGACTAAATTGTTTGACAATTTTATCTCACGAGGTTTATTAACCTCTTTTGATCCTAACGTTAGAAAGTCTTTGTTGAAAAATAGGAAAAGTTACAACAATCTTGTGGAGAGTATAATTAAAAAAGTTGATATATTGAAGATGAGCGATGATGATCTGTTTTATATAACTGAAAAAAAAGAAGTTGAAGAAGCTATTAGTATACTTTCTATCAAAGAAAGTTCTATTTTGTTTGTGACTTTAGGAAGTGAAGGTTCTTTGGTTTATAAAGATGGTATTATTGAAAGGGTTCCGGGTTATAAAGTAAAAGTTGTTGAAACTGTAGGTTGTGGAGATTCTTTCATGGCAGGCATTTTGTATAAGTTAAGGGATTTATCTAAGGAGGATTTTTACAGTATTTCTGTAGAAGAACTTGTCGACTATGCGAATTTTGCTAATAAGTGTGCAGCTGTTGTTGCTACGAAACAAGGTGCTGCGAATGCTATGCCAACTTTATCTGAAGTTAGACAATTTGAATTTTTATAAATTTGTTTTTGTATTTAATTATGTGATAGTAGTGAAGATAGAGTAATGTTGATAGTTCAAAAGTTCTATTTTTCTTTTTTAATGAGAGTTTGTTTAGGTTCAAAAGTGGCAAAAATTTTGAACGTCGTTATCAACTAAGATGTTCAAAAAAAATTTTTAATGATTTTATCGAATGTTATGTTGATATCTTTGATTATCAACTTTGTTATCGACTAAGATATCGACAAATTTAGTGAAAAAGTACTTTTAAACATTAAAGGTTGAAAAGTACGTTGATAAAATTGTTGAAAACCAAGTTGTTATAGAATTCTTTTGATTAAAAACCTTTTGAACATTCAATTTCATAACTCAAGAAAATATTTCATAACTTTTTCAACTATCAACATCCGGGGTTAGTTATTGTCAATGAAAAGGGAGGGAGTTACAATGATTAAAGTAGGTCTTCTTGGTTGCGGTACGGTTGGAGGAGGCGTGTACAATATCCTCACAACTAAAAAGGAAGATATAGAAAGAAAACTAGGTGAGGAAATTCAAATCAAAAGGATCTTGGTGAATGAAAAGAATAAAAAAAGGAAGTACGATGTAGATGCTTCATTGCTTACTGAAAACTATAAAGAGATCATAGAAGATCCTGAAATTCAGCTCGTGGTGGAGTTAATTGGTGGAGAAACCCCAACATTAGGGTATATTAAAGAAGCTATCAACCATCACAAAAATATTGTAACAGCCAATAAGTTAATATTAGCTAAGTATGGTAGAGAGATATTTCAACTAGCAAAGAACAATAATGTCAAGGTATATTATGAAGGAAGCGTGGGTGGTGGAATCCCAATAATTAAAACTCTGAAAGAGTCTATGATTGCAAATAAAATAGGAAGAATTTATGGGATTCTAAACGGGACTACGAATTATATTTTAACTCAAATGACTGAAAAATCCATTGATTTTGAAGATGCTTTAAAAAAGGCTCAAAGCCTAGGTTATGCGGAAAGTGATCCATATTTTGATGTAAGTGGTTTGGACTGTGCATATAAAATAAGTATTTTGTCTTCATTAGCCTTTGAGAGTTTTATAGATGTTAATTCAATCTATGTAGAAGGGATTGATAAGATAGAAAGGGAAGATATAGAAATAGCTGAGGAATTAGGATATACTATCAAATTATTGGCTATTGGAAAAAGGTACGAAGACAAGATGTTGGATATAAGGGTCCATCCAACTTTTATACCAAAGAGTAATCCGCTTTCAAAAATCAACGGTGTATACAACGTCGTACAGATTCACGGAGACGTTGTTGGAGATATAATGATTTACGGACAAGGTGCCGGAGAGATGCCAACCGCAAGCGCGGTTGTTGCAGATATTATGGAAGCTGCCAAAAGTATTAAATACCATATTGAAAACGAATACAGTATCGGAAGGTTAAACGGCTTGAAGTTAATTGGGACAGATGAGATTGAAAACTCTTTCTATATAAGATTGAGAGTTAATGACATACCTGGTGTTTTTGCAAAAATAGCCAAGGCTTTTGGAGATAACGAAGTTAGCATCGCTTCTGTAATTCAAAAACACAGACTTAATCCTGTTGTACCAATATTTTTACTTACGCATCCAATCGAAGAGAAAAAAATGAAAAAAGCAATCGATTCGTTGAAAGAATTAGATGATGTGATAGAAATAAAAAATATAATAAGGGTGGAGGATTTCAATGAGAAATTTTAGTTTTTGGCCGGGTATAATAAATGCTTATAAACAATACATGCCCGTCGATGAGAAAACAGAAATAATTACTTTGCAAGAAGGGAACACTCCTTTGATATTTGCAGAAAAAATTAGTAATATTTGGGATATTGAGCTTTATCTGAAATATGATGGGGCTAATCCCACGGGATCTTTTAAAGACAGGGGAATGACGTTAGCCGTAACCAAAGCGGTTCAGAACGGTGATAAAGCCATAATCTGTGCTTCAACGGGTAACACATCTGCCTCCGCTGCGGCTTATGGAAGTAGGGCAGGATTAAAAACAGCGGTTATAATTCCTGAAGGGAAAATTGCCCTCGGAAAATTGTCTCAGGCTCTAATGCACGGGGCTATAGTTATACCGATAAAAGGTAATTTTGACGTTGCCTTAGAGATTACTAGAAAGATTGCCGACAATTACCCTATAACCCTTGTAAACTCACTTAATCCATACAGGATAGAGGGGCAAAAAAGTGCAGCTTTTGAGGTATGTGATCAATTAGGTGGTAAATCTCCTGATATATTGGCGATTCCAGTGGGGAATGCAGGAAACATCACAGCTTATTGGAAAGGTTTCAAAGAATACTTTAAAGATCACAAAACAGACAAGTTGCCCAAGATGATCGGTTTTGAAGCGGAAGGCTCGGCAGCTATTGTAAAAAATCAGGTCATAAAGGAACCAGAAACCGTTGCAACTGCCATAAGAATAGGGAATCCAGTTAATTGGGAGAAGGCTGTAGAAGCCGCAAAAGAATCCGGTGGGTTTATAAATTTTGTTACCGACGAGGAGATATTGAACACGTATAAAGAATTGGCATCACTCGAAGGTGTGTTTGCAGAACCTGCTTCTGCAGCTTCGGTAGCTGGTGTTAAAAAGATGCTCAAATTGGATAAGATAAAAAAAGGAAGTAAAATTGTTGCGGTACTCACGGGACATGGTTTAAAAGATCCCGATACTGCAATTAGTGTGATACCGAGGGTCAATCCAGTAGAACCAGAAATTGGTACCATATTGAAAATGATAGGACTGTAATCAGTGTTTTGCTGTTCTGTGCAAAAGAAGTTTTTAAACAAAATAAGGTTTTGGGGTTTTTAAGGGGTTTGCCCCTTAACGTCTGGTAAAGGGGCGCTATATGTAAAGTTTGGAGTTTCTAAAGATATTAAATTAGAGAGATGCAGGAGGAAAATACCCATGAAAAAAATAACTTTGTTAATTGTCTCTTTTTTCTTTACACTCTTGGTCTTTTCTATTACAGTCACTAATCCTTTAGGTCCAACCGTCGTTCCGGTAACAGGGTTGATGGAAGATACGATAGAAGAAGAGGTAGAAATAAATGTAAGTCTTTGGAAGGATGCTAATGAAGCGGTAGCGTTGTTGGTATCCAATCAAGCAGATTTTGCCGTGCTTCCTATAACCGTAGGTGCAAATTTATACGCTCAAGGTTTAGAAATAATATTGTTAGGCGTTCACGAATGGAAAGCATTTTATTTGATAGGAAGTAGCAATGTTGATTTTGAAGATGTAAAAAGTTTAAAAGGTTGTGAAATCTATTCTCCTCATGGTCGAGGTCAAACTGTAGACGTTTTGATGAGGTATCTTTTGGTGAGAAATGGTTTGGTTCCTGATAAAGATGTAAAATTCAGCTACCTTCCTCCCCAGGAGATAGTTTCTCTGTTCAAAGCAGGTAAGGTAGAATATGCTGCTTTACCAGAACCATTTGCTACATTAGCTATAACAGGGACTGAAGGAGAAATAATTTTAGACTTTCAAAATGAATGGAATAAAATCTCAGGTTCAAAGTATGGTCTTCCTATAGCAGGACTTTTTGTTAAAAATGAGATTTTAGAAAAAGAACCTGATATCGTTTCAAAAGTTGAGAATGCGTTTTCTGAAAGTGTTGAGTGGGCTAATGCAAATTTAGATCAATCATTAAAAATAACCAACGAATACTTAACTATCCCCGTTCCAATACTTAAAGAAGCTATGAATAGATTAGTTTTTGAATATATTCCTATTGTGGAATGTAAAGAAGAAGTAGATAACTTTTTAAATACGATGCATGAACTTTATCCGGAAGGGTTGCCTACTTTACCGACAGAAGGATTTTATTATCTATGAAAACTATTTTTGGAATTGTGTTGATCGTTTTACTTTGGTACTTTCTTTCTTTTGTCATAGGTTCATCTTTTGTGTTACCTTTTCCTCATGAAGTTTTAGGCAATTTAATAAATCAGCTAAGTACACCGAGGTTTTATGTGTCATTATGGAACACGGTATGGAAAACTTTGATTGTTTTGTTTCTTTCTTCTTTTTTTGGAATAATTTTTGGGTTTTTTATGGGAATGAGCGACACGATATATGAAATTTTTAGGCCTATGCTGATGATGATACAAGCCATACCAGTGGTTTCTTGGCTTGCTTTTGTTGTATTTCTATGGGGGGTTGGATGGCGTGGCCCTATTTTAATAAGCACTATGGCCATTTTACCTAATACGGTTTTTACAACCACTTCTGGGATTAAGAACATCGATAGAAAATTACTTGAGATGGTACGGTTGTACAAAGTATCAAGGTCTAAAATATTTAGGCATGTATACTTAGCTTCGATCGTTCCGTTTGTAATTGCAGCGATAGAAGTTTCGATAGGGAATGTATGGAAAGTTGTGTTAGTTACAGAGTTTCTAGTTGGTGGAAATGGTTTGGGGGTAGAACTTGCCTGGGCTAGACAGTATGTCGATGTTCCTAGGATCTATGCCATTACTATCTTAGCCGTTATATTAGGTATAACTACAGAGCGTGTGTTTAAAATTATTTCAAGAAGGATGTTAGAAAGATGGGAAATGTACTAAAAGTTGTAAGTTTAACCAAAAGGTTTGGAGATCTTCTGGTTATAGATGGCTGGAGTCTTGATATTCAAGAAGGAGAAAAAATCGTTTTGTTGGGGCCGTCTGGTTGTGGAAAAACCACTTTTTTTAGGATCGTTTCAGGATTAGAAAGGCAAAGTGAAGGAGCTGTTGAGATCTTTGTTGATAAGATCGGTTACGTTTTCCAAGAACCCCGATTATTACCTTGGAGAACGGTTTACGACAACCTAAAAATAGTTTTAGACGATGAAAAGAAAATTAAACAAATTATCGATATGATAGGTTTAGAAGGGTTTGAAAATCTTTTACCCTCTAAATTAAGTGGAGGTATGAAACAAAGGGTGAATATTGCCAGATCTTTATTAGTCAAACCACAGATTTTGCTTATGGACGAACCTTTCACATCTTTGGATCTAAATATTAAAGTATCAATAATAAAAGATATAGAAAAGATGTGGAAGAAAAATTATTTTTCAATATTAATGGTCACCCATGACATAAAAGAGGCATTGATGCTGGGAAATAAAGTAGTTATTTTGTCTCAAAGACCTTCTAGAATATTAAATGTTTTTAATATAAATCTTTCGGAAGAAGAGAAAAGTATTTATGATAAAAACTTTTTAGAGTTAGAAAGTCAGATTACAAAGTTTGTAATGAGCCAATCTGAAGATGTATTGGTTTAAAAGCATAAAGAGGTTTGGAGGTGAAGTTTATTCCAATTTACAAACATTCAGTTTTCATTGTCTCCACAGGTAGGACCGGCACTAAGTTCATAGGTAAAGTTCTTCCTTCTATGATCGATGATTGTTATTCTACTCATGAGCCCGCTGGAGTTTTTGTGACAGATAGGAACAAATGGAAGAAAGATATTAAAAAATATGGATTTTTAAGAATGACAATAGGTCAATTAACTCCAAAATATTCTATGTATAAACTTAGTAGCGACAGACGTGCGGGAAGGGTTAACGATGATAAGGCATTAAGGTATATAGAACAAATGCGAAAGTCAGTACTTAAAGATGTTATTCCTGAGCTTTATGTTGAATCGAATAACCATCTGCATGGAGTTGTAGACTTACTTGAGAAAGTATTTCCAAACAGCAAGGTTGTATTTGTTATTAGAGATCCCCGAACTTGGATCAGATCTGTAATGAGTACGAAGGCATCCCTGCTGTATAGTAAAATAGATTTTCCTTTTTTAAATATGAGCATGAAGGCAACTGATTTCAAAGATGATCCTTACGCACAAAAATGGAAAAATATGTCGAAATTTGAGAAACTCTGCTGGTATTATAACAAACTTAATTCTTTTATTCTCGAAAAAATGAGCAGCAAAGCAAATTTTAAAGTTTTTAGATATGAAGATCTCTTGATAAATCAGGATAGAGAAAAGTATTTCAAAGAGTTTTTGGATTTTATTACCAATTTTGAAGACGGTTTTTCAAAGAATTATGAGTTCAAACCACAACTATTGAATAGAAAAATTAACTCCAGTTCTAAAAACTACGTTATCCCTCATTGGAAAGAGTGGAAAAATAAGGAAGCAGTTATTGTGGAAAAACATTGTGGACAATTGATGAAAAAGTTTAATTATGGTCAAGAATCAGAATGGCGCGAAAAGGTGGAGAAAGGATACAGGTTTGAAATTGCATGAAAATGTGAGAATAATTTTTAAGTTATTAAAGCTGAATATAGTAATCAAGCTACAACGTCGAAAAAACAGTTTCTGATGTTAATCTTTAAGACTCCCGGCGGTCATCCCTTTTACTATATATTTTTGGAAAATTAGGAACAAAACAACAGGAATTAAAGTCGACATCAAAATGGCAGCCATTAATTCGTTCCATCTAACTGAACTTCTACTAAAAAATTGGTACAAACCTTGAGTTAGTGGCATTAGCTTATCGTCTGTTATTAAAACTAAGGCTAATATAAATTGTTGACTCCAGCCAGTTATGAAAGAATAAATGAAAATAGAAACTATTGCTGGTGCAGTCATAGGGATGACTATTTTTGGAAGTATTTTAAATATTGAACAGCCATCGATTAATGCTGCTTCTTCTATTTCACTTGGTAAAGTTTGAATATATGAAGTCATTAGCCAAGTAGAAAGAGGTATAGTAAAAATCGAACCAGCTAAGATAACAGAAAAATAGGTGTTTACTAATCCTAGACTTTTCATTATAACGTATATGGGAACTAAGAGCATTATAGGGGCAAACATATTTGCATAAATAACAAACATTAAAATTGGTTTTCTAAATTTAAATTCCTTAAACCTCCCCAAAGCATAACCTGCAGGAATGGCAATAATTAAGGATATTAAGCTTACTCCGGCTCCATATACAAAACTATTTAGCAAATAGCGCGGGAGTCTGGGAACTAATTCAAAAGCTTTAGCAAAGTTCGAAAGCGTAAATTTATCTGGAAACAATGGACTAGGTACTTCCCAAGATAAATCTGAGGGTCTTAAACTTGTGATGACCATTTGATAAATAGGTAACAATAAAAAAATTATTAACAATATAGCAAAAAGCTGGACTAGAAAAGTTTTTATAATAGACTTCCAATTTTTTTTCAATTAGAATTCACCTCTTTCAAGTGTCTTAATATAAAATAAAGAAATTATTGTAACAAATCCTACTTGAAAAATTGTCATTGCAGAAGCTTTTCCAATTCCTCCAAATTTTTGGAAAAGAAAGGAAATATTATAAATAGCAACTGGTAGTGTTTCGGTAGCACTTAAAGGTCCTCCCTTAGTTAAAATCCAAATAATATCAAAAGAATTAAATGTCCATACTAACGAGAGGAGCGAAACTGTTAAGATGACAGGTTTTAGTAAAGGTAAAGTTATTTTAAAAAAAATTCTGAAATCTCCTGCTCCATCTATCTTAGCTGCCTCATAATAACTTTCGGGGATTGATTGTAAACCAGAAAGAATCATAATTATCATAAAAGGTAATCCTACCCATGCATCTACTACGAAAGTTGTTATAAAAGCTAGTGTCGGAGTAGACAAGAATGAAATGGGAGAATTAATAATATTTAGCCTTAATAAAATAGAATTTACTATACCAAATTGACTATTTAAAGTCCAAGCCCACATCATTGCAGCCATTGCCCAGGGGATTGCCCACGGAATAATGGCTAAACTTCGATAAACCTTTTTTCCATATAATCGATCACTGTTAAAAATCATAGCACCGAAAATTCCTAACACTAGCTTTAATAGAAGAGAACCTCCAACCCACAACAAACTTCTCAAGAAAGCTGATAAAAAATAAGAAATATTTGGATTGAAAAGTTTAAAATTAAAAAGCCATTTATAATTTTCTAACCCAACAAATGTTCTATTGTTAGGGTTTAAGAAATTTGCATCGTAAAAGGAGAGTTCAACTACTTTATATAATGGATAAATTATAAAAATCGCTGCTGCGATTATTAAAGGAAGCAAAAAGTATATTGGAGTACTTTTTTTCTTCGAAAGCATTAAACAAAATCACCTTTCTTTTCTTATTTTTATTTATAGGGCTCCTCTATATTAAGATGAAGAGCCCCCCAATAGCTATGGTGTTAAATCATTGTTGCAATATGGATATTATTCTGGCAGCATTATCTAATGCTTGCTTTGGTTCAGAAACATCTAATAAAACGCTATGGATTGCGTCTACTATAACTTGTTGAACAGCTTCCCAATCTTTTATTCCAACAGCTTCTGGGTAACCATATTGGATAACTTCAATATAAGGTTTCCAATACCATGTTTGAAACTCTGGCAATTCAGCTTCTCTTTTCATAGGAGGTACGAAGCCTAGAGTTAGGTCCCATTCTGCTTGTTTTTCCAGAGTGGTCATGTAATTTATAAATTTTGCGGCTAGTTCTTTATTTTTTGATTGAGCACTTATAGCCATTGAATCAGTAACTATTACTGTCGAGTAAGGAAGATCGGCATCTGGGCCACCGGGGAATTTGAGCAAGCCTACATCTACGCCTTTTTCCATTGCTGCTAAAGCATTGTGGACATGGTCTAAGTAAAAACCAACTTTTCCAGTTTCAAAAAGCTTAATTAAATCCTCACGCCTCCATTCAATAATAGCTGGTTGAGCATAAGAAGAAAGTTCCTTATAGAAATCTAAAGCACGGATGGCTTTAGAGTCATTTATAACAACATTACCTTCTTCGTCAAGAATTCTTCCACCATTTGCATAAAGATAATGTTGGAACTGAGTAACTGTAGAAATAAACTTTTGTCCAGCCATAGCAACGCCGTAAACACCGTTCTTGGGGTCATGAATTGTTTTGGCTGCGTGTAGCAATTCATCCCAATTTTTAGGTACTTCTAAATTATGTTTTTTAAAGAGATCTTTGTTATATATGAAAACTTTAGTAGACATAGCTCTTACTATTGCATAAATATGTTCGTTGTAACGTACAGTATCCCAAACAGTTTCCCAATACATATCGTATTTTTCCTGTGTAACTAAATCATCTATGGGTTCAATAGCACCCATTTCTGCAAGAGCTGGAATCCATCTGCTTCCAATATACATAACATCAGGCGCCGCGCCTACACCAACTGAGGTAACAATTTTATTCCATAATTCATCCCATCCTACATATTCCATTTCCACATTTACTCCTGGATTATCTCGTTCGAATTCCTTGGCAATGGCTTCTTGGTCTTCTATGGTATAACCTCCACCTATAGGGACTAGTACTCTTAGAGTTTCATCCGAAAAAGCAAATATAGCTAATAAGAGCATCACTGATAATACTACAAAAACTAACCCTTTTTTCATATTACCCCTCCTCAACAAAATATTTATTAACACAGTGTAACTAAAAGTCATAGTTATTCATATTAAAATGCTTTATTTGATTATATATAAATTAACAAGGAATGTCAAGTCGAAAAAAACGCAATTATTAGTGATTAGACACAATTATGGATGTTTAAATACAATTAAAAGCGAAATCCTTAGTTTTTCTTTTTTATAGGAGGAGAGAGATTAATTTTTTTCTTATCACGCAATTTCAGAAATTTTTAAAACAATTTTAATTATTAGGTGTTGTATTAATTAAAAATATAAGTTATAATATTGTAGTGTAAATTATGCTTTATTTAATCATAAAAAACTAATTTATTTGCTTTTTTATGATTATATTGCTAAAAAATCTCTCGAAGGAGGAGTTAGATGTTCACTGTTGAAAAAGAAATAAAAGAACAGACAAAAAGTATAGAAAGTACATATATTGCGACAAAAAGGTTTGTTGAAGAAAGAGGATTACCAAGTTTCTTGTTCGAATCTGATATAGTCTATTTTATAGGTTGTGGAACTTCTTTCTACGTAGCCATTTTTTTGAGTAAATACTTCACTTTAAAAACTGGTATTGAATCAAAAGCTCTTCCAGGGGGAGAAATTCATGGTGCTTTTGAAGAAAATATTGGCAGACATTATTTAAAAAGAGCTGGAGTACTTATTTCTAGGTCCGGAGATTCCACGGACACTGTTTTAGCATGCAGAAAGTTCAAAGAGAATAATTTAAAAACTCTTGGGATTACACTGAATAAAGATAGTTCATTAAGCGAAGTTTCGGATGAAACCCTCATACTTCCAATTAATGAAGAAGGAATTGTCATGACTAAATCTTTTACCTCTATAATTCTCTCTTTTCAAATGTTAGTAGATATAAACCTTAATGAAGATATATCAAAATATGCAAAAGTTTTTGGTAAGATAGATGAAATAATAAAAGTTTTTGAGAACGAGATAACAAAAATTAATTTAATTAGATTTAAACATTTTGTTTTTTTAGGATTAGGGATGTATGAAGGACTGGCTCGAGAAGCTTCTCTCAAGCTAGAAGAAATGTCTTTAAGTTTTACAGAAGCTTTTTCATCTTACGAATACCGCCATGGGCCAAAATCATTGGCAGATGATAAAACCTTGGTTTGCATTTTTGGAGAAGATGAAGAAAATAATCAAACGCTTGAAAAAGAGCTTCGTGACCTTGGTTCTACCGTTATAAATTTAGGAAAATTATTTAAAAAAACGAACATTCCTTCTAAAAATGTTGCGTTCTTGCAGATTCTATTTGCTCAAATTTTAGGTTTGAGAATAGCTAAAAATAAGGGTATAAATGTAGATAGACCCAGGAACTTAGATAAAGTAGTGAAATTTTAAGCTTTTACATATACAGTAGAATCAAAATTAATAAACACATATTTATAAATATATGTGTATTAATTAATCCGTTTTGGAGGAAAATGATGGAGAAATTGTACTTAGGAATTGATGGTGGAGGTACAAAAACATTAGCTGTTTTAGTAGATAGTAAGGGGAATTTAATAGATTTCAAAAAAACAGGGCCCACAAATATAATGGAGTGTGGGAAAAAGAAATTTCTTAAAAATTTGAATGAAATCTCTGTAATTTTAAAGAAAATAGACAAGGATACTGTAAAATCATGTTTTGGTATGTCTGCTATTGGTGAGTATAGAGGATTAGAGTATAGATTAAAAAAATTAATACAAAGCCAACTTGGGATAATTCCCAACTTATTAGTTAACGATGTGGTGATTGCTTGGGCAGGAGGTTCTTTAGGAAGAGATAGTATTCATGCAGTTTGTGGAACGGGAAGCATTATATATGGAAAACACAAAGAAAAAGATGTAAGAGTAGGAGGCTGGGGACCATTAATTGGAGATGAAGGAAGTGGTTATTACATTGGTATAGAGACATTGAGAGAAGTAACCAAGCAATTGGATGGGAGAGTCCCAAAAACCCTTCTAACAGAACTGATATTTAAAGAAATGAAGTTTGAGAGTAAGTATGATCTCTTAGAATGGATAAAAAATTTAGGTAAAAATTTTAGGCATGAAATTGCATCAATATCTTATTTAACTTCCAAAGCAAGTAGTGTAGGGGATAATTCTTCCAAGTTTATATTAGAAAAAGCAGCAAAAGAATTATCATTATCCGTGTTATCCGCGATAAGACTTTTAAAATTTGATCCTAACCCTGTTATTACCTACAGTGGAGGAATAATAGAAAACATTCCAGTATTTTATAAATATTTTTTTAATTACATTCGGCAGAAAATTCCCACAGCGGATATAAGAGCAGTTAAATTTTGGCCAGTCTTTGGAGCATTAATTTTATTAAAAGAAGAAGTGGATGCTAACTTTCTTCAAAATCTTAAAAATTCAGAAGAAACAATAAAAAAAGAATTAAAAAAGGGAGAATAAAAATGCTTTCAGATGAGAGAAGGAAACAAATATTTGATTATATTAAAAGAAAAGCGAGTGTAACTACTAAAGAATTAGAAAACCAATTCGAAGTCTCAGGAAGCACGATAAGAAGGGATTTAAATTATTTAGCTTCAAAAAAATTGATAATTAAAACTCATAAAGGGGCTATATTGAACGTTCCTCAAGCAGAAACTAGTTTCTACACTAATTATAATTATATGACCTTAGAAAAAAAAGAGATTGCTAAAAAAGCCATGAATTTTATTCGGGATGGTGATTTTATATCTTTAAGCGGAGGCACTACTTGTTACTTTTTGGCGAAAGAGATTGTTGCGTCCAATTTGGCAGAATTAACTATTTTAACAAACTCATTAAATGTTGCGTTGCTTATAATTGATTCAAATAAATATTTTCAAGTAATAGTTTCAGGAGGGATACCAAAAAAGGGCAGTTATGAATGTGTAGGACAAATAACGATATCAGCTATAAGAAATTTTAATATAGACAAATATTTTGTAGGTGTAAATGGCATATCAATATCGGGGGACATCTCTTTTACTTTCATGGATGAAGCAGCAATTGCTCAAGAAATAAACAAAAATGCAAAAGAAACATATGTTATTTCAGATCATTCAAAATTTGGTAAAAGTAATATGGTAAAGTTTGCGAAATTAGATGAGGTTACAGGAATAATTACTGATTCTCAAATACCTGAAGACGTAAAACGATTATATCTAGAAAAAGGTGCCAATATAATTTAAATTATAGGCTTAATAATTGATTATAATCTTTTATAAAACCCAAATTATCAATAAAGTAATTAAAAGCTACGGTCACAAAGCATAAAACCTTAGAAGGTCTTCCTTCTAAGGTTTTATGCTTTGTTATCACTTCCAAGAAGCCTTATTTTTTCTTTAACGGTTTCAACTACTGCATTCGCAGCTGATTCTAGAAGTTTTATTTGATCCCTCAACTCTGGATTATCTTTTAAAATTTCACGGATTTTTTCCATATAAACAGTCTTTAATATAGTTCCTATATTCACTTTTGAAAATTTTGTTTTTGAAATTCTTATTAAATCTTCATTTTTAACACCACTTGATCCATGTAAAACAAGAGGGACATTCAAAATGTTCGATAACTTTTCAACAAGATCAAAACGGATATTAGCTTCTTGTTTTTGCATTGCATGAGCAGTTCCTACTGCCACGGCAAGTGCATCAACTTGAGTTGCATCAAAAAAACTTTCAGCTATTTCTGGATCCGTTAATATTTCTTTTGCTTCTTTGCCTTCTTCACTTTTACCGACTCTTCCGATTTCTGCCTCAACGTTTATTCCCAAAGCGCGTGCTACTTTTACCACAAATTTTGTATTCTTTATGTTTTCTTCGATATCAAGTAAAGAACCATCGTACATCACCGATGTGAACCCCTTAGTCATTGCTTGAAGAATTAAATTAATATCAGTAGCATGATCTAAATGAGCTACAACGGGTATAGATGTATTTTTAGCCAAAAATTTAACTATTTCTATGCTCAAGTCTAAACCCAAGTGTCTGATGCAACTACCTGATGCCATTAAAATTACAGGAGATTTGAGCAATTCAGCTCCTTTGACTATAGCTTTGGCATCTTCATAAGTATGAAAATTGAAGCCAGGAACAGCGTAACCTCCGTTGTATGCTGGGACTAAAACATCATTCAAATTAACTAGTGGCATTTTAACTCCTCCTCGTGTTATTTTTTGGGAAAATTTTATTCTAAGATATCTGTTATTCTATTTCTTTTTACTTTTTCATATAACTGAGAAATTCTCTCAAAAGAATCTAATAAAGGTTTTTTAATTTTTGGTATTGGTTCTACCTTAGTTATATTTAAGTTTTCTGAAACATTACTTAAGGTGACCATGTCATTACTTCCAATAACTGAGGCTATGGAAGCACCTAAAGCAGTAGTTTCAGGAGTACTAAAGATATATATATATTTTTCTAAAAGCGTTGCTTTGTAATTCATAAAAGTTTCATTTAACGTATTTCCACCTGAAGCAATATATATAGAGTCTGAAGATATAAATCTCTCTAGAGAATCATATATCATTTTACTCATTGCACAAAGGTAAATATAAGCACTTTGAACAATTTCAGGAGGATTTATGTTGAGAGAGGCATTTAAAATATTTAAACGAGACTTTTGTTCCCCAGCAATAAGGTCTCCTCCTCCAATGAAATAAATTTTTTCTTCTATTTTCCCCATTTTTTCTATTTCTTCGTTGATTTTTTTGAAATTAACAGAATTGGGAGTAATATTAATAAGTTTCATAATCCATTCTAAAAATTTTCCATAATATTTGATGGAATTTTCAAGATAATATTGGTTATCTTCAAAAGCAGCCCCTAAAATTCCAGTAGGTTCCATAAAAGGCTTTTCAAAGTGGAGTTCATTACTTTTTTCATACGCTAGAGCAGCTATAACAGAAGCTGATCCCATTGAATCATATACAATATTTTCTGTATTTAGAATCTTACTGATCCCATATAGACCTGTAAAATGGTCATGCCCTCCCAAGAATATAGGAATTCCTTCATTATTTTTGCCAATGTAGTTCGAAGTATAAGCTAATTGTCCTAATTGCACTTTTAAACCAACAACGTCTAAAAGTTCGTCTATCCATTTTCTTTGGTGTACATCAAAAAACAAAGTTCTACATGCTTGTGTAATGTCCCAAATGGCTTTACCTGTGTATTTATAAACAAAATATGAGGATAAAGGTAGCCAATAGTCAGGTTCTTCAAAATTTAGATGTTTTTTCATCCATAATATTTTATATATAGAATAGGTATAGCTTTTCTTTAAACCACTGATTTTGTATGGAGCATATTTAACAACTAACGGCTCAATTTCTTTCATTATATCAAGTGTACATTCCTCATACCACATGAGTGGTTCATGAAGGGAGAAGCCTCCTTTTACTGGTACAACACTTTCTCCAAAACTTGAAAATGACATTCCTTGAATTAAGTAAAAATTTTTTAAATCTTTTAAAACCTCGTCTATTAAATTTTCTAGTTGGAAAAGATTTACATATTCAACGTTATTGATAAATATTCTTGGAGTTTCAATTTTAATTAGATCTAATATTTTTCCATTTTTTCCTAAAATGAGAACTTTTGAATTCGTGGTTCCAATATCTATTCCAACGTAAACTTTTTCTTTCATAATACCACCTTTTTAATTTCTACATTTTTTAATTGGTCTTTGAAATCTTGCTTATTGAAAATCGCAGCTCCATAGTGTAAAGTATTGGCTATTCCACAAGCTGTAGCTATTTTAAGACATTCTTCTAGAGGAAATTTTTTTTCTTTTCCATAAAGATAACCTGCAAAAAAAGAATCTCCAGATCCCACTGAATAATCAGAGAATATCTTTTTAGGAGTTGCTTTAATAAGTATTTCATCAAAGAAACCCCAACTTCCTTCTTTTCCATGGGTAATTATTAATTCTTTTATATGATTCTTTTTTCTAAATTCGTTTACTTTGGATGTTTCTTTAATATCGATATCAAAAGCAACTTTAAGTTCATCTGAATTAATTTTTAAAATATCTGGTGGTGAAGACTCAACAATTTCTTTCAACCATGTGCCGCCAATGTCAACATCTATTTCACAATTCTTTTTTTTTGCAAAATTTATTAGTTCCATTAAATGATAACTTTCGAATCTTTGAGGGGCGCTTCCAGATATTATAAGTTTATCATCCTCTTTCAGATTTTGCTGAAAAAAAGATATAAACTTGTTTATTTCAAGGTTTGTAATATGTGGACCGGGTTCGTTTATCATTATCATTCTTTTTTCATATTCAAAAACAACAGCTGTGTTAATTCTGTTTTCTTCTTCGATCCAGAAAAATTTTGATTTTATCCCTTCTTTTCGGCTACCTGATTCAATGATTTTGCCTACTTCACCACCCACTATATTTAAACAAAGATAGTCTTTGAATCCTAAAGTATTGAAAACTCTTCCTATATTTAAACCCTTTCCATCAACAAGTTTAACAACTTTATCACCCCTTAACACATTTGGAATAGGGGATTCTTTTTCTATTATCACCCAGTGATCATAGCATGGGTTTAAATTGAGTACACAAACACTAATAACTATCCTCTCCTTCTTCATATACGTAATTTAGAACATTTTCGGCAGTTTTTTGATCGGTAATCAAAACATCTACTAGTTTACCTCTTAATAGTCCTATAATACTCTCGACTTTATGCAAGCCTCCTGCTACCACAATCTTCAATTTAGCTTTTTTATATTGATTAATAGAAATATTGATTATATCTTCAATAAATTCCAAATCATATACATTACCTTGAATATCAAAATAGTGAGTTAGTATATCCCCCACTATATTTAATTGTTCTAACTGGTTAATGTATTTCCCTTCTATAACATTTTGTCGGAAAAGCGGAGACCTAGATATAGAATATCCAACACTAGCAATAACTACATCCAGTTTTTCCCAAAAATTTACTATTTTCTTATACTCCGAACTGCTTGTAATGTTTTCTTTTATTCCTTTTTCTAAGATAAAAGGCAAATAAATTAAAGTAAATTTAGAATTCAAATTTTTAGCAAAGCTTTGGACTATGTAATTAATGTTAAATCTCTCATCAGAAATCTTAGAGATTCCTCCAGAAAGAGGAACAACGTTCCATTCATTTTTAAGAGAAAAGTCATATGTAAGTGCTAATTTGGTCATAGTATTACCCCATCCAATACCGACATTGTAAGGCTCATTAGGTAGCTGAGAAGAAATGTATTCTCCCGCTACTTGGCACATTGAATATAATAGCCTTTCTGGATTACTGTAACTAGGAGCCAAAAGCAATTTATTTAATCCAAAGATATTATTAAATAGTTCTTGATATTTTTTTTGGTTTTCATTTGAGATTTCGGGAGGTGTAATTTCAATTTTAACAATACCTCTCTCTGACGCAAGTTTTAAGTATTTACTAACTTGTACTCGAGATACCCCTAATTCTTTTGCTATTTCTTTTTGAAGTTTTTTATTAATATAGTAATCCACAGCGACGTCAAATAATAATTTGTCATCAATCATTCTAATTTTACCCTCTCTTATATTATTTGTTATTATTCTTTAACTGCTCCGCTTGTCAATCCTTTTATAAAGTATCTTTGTAAGATTATAAAAATTATCAAAGGGGGAATAGTTGCTAACAACGATCCTGCAAACAAAGGTCCCCATCTTGTTTGATACTGTCCTACGAATAGAGAGAGGAAGGTAGGAATAGTTTGCTTACTTTTACTCAATAAAAAAGACATGGAATATAACAACTCACTCCAAGTAAATAAGAAAGTATAGGTACCAACTGATGCTATGCCAGGTAAAGTTAGAGGCAGAATAATTTTATAGAATGCTTGAAATATGCTACAACCATCTATCATAGCGGCTTCTTCTAACGATTCTGGTATATCAATAAAAAAACCTCTAAGAAAAATAATAGTAATCGGTGTTGTAAAAGCTATATAAGAAAGAATCAAACCTAAGTATGTATCTAATAATCCAATATTTTTCAAAAGGTTAAATATTGGCATCAAAAAAATAACCATTGGAAACATTTGAAATAATAAAACACTTGTTAAAAGGGAGTTTTTACCCCTAAAAGAAAATCTTGAAAAAGCATAAGCTGGTAAAACTGCTATTATTAATGACAAAATAGAAGTAGTAATAGAAACAATAAGACTATTTATGAAGTATTTTCCTATGTCCAACCTCATAATTTCCTTGAAATGTTCAAAAGTTACATCATGTGGGTAATAAGTTAAGGGGTAACTGTATATTTCGGGATATGTTTTAAAAGAAGTAACTATTAACCAGTAAAAAGGAAAAGCAATTATTATAGATATTATTATTAATAAAAAATAAGAAAGTATTTTATACATTTGTATTCTTTTGCTTCTTTTCAAGAGTTTTCCTCCTTTGTTAAAACTTTTATGTATAGAATAGAAATAAATAATATTATTAAAAATAAAATATTAGATAAAGCAGCAGATTTATTATATTCTAAAAATTTAAAGTTTATTCTATAAATATAAGTAACAAATGTTTCGGTTCCATAGCCAGGTCCTCCTCCCGTCATAGTATATATTAGTGGGAAATAATTTATAGTCCATATAGTGGTAAACATCAAAGTTGTAATTAAAATAGGCTTTAATTGCGGAATGGTTACGTGTGTAAATTTTTGAAATACATTGGCTCCATCAATTTCCGCCGCCTCATAGAGTTGCACGGGTATAGCTTGAAGGCCAGCTAAAAAGAATAAGCCAGATAAACTAAAGCCTTTCCATATATTTGCGATTATTACCGCTGCTAAAGCAGTTTTTGGTTGTCCTAACCATGAAATATAATCAGATATAAAACCAAATCTAAATAGAATATCATTTATGACTCCATACATATCGTTGAACATCCATTTCCATGTGACTCCAGCTACTATGTCTAATGTTGCCCAAGGTAAAATTAAAATTATACTTCTGAAAATCACTTCTCCTTTTTTTATCTGATTTAATAAAATTGCTACCAATAATCCTAAAGATAACTGTCCTATCACACTACATATTGTCCATATAACTGTATTTTTTAACATTATAAGAAATACGGGATCTTTGATAGCTTCAATATAGTTAGAAAAAGTAAAATTTCCTTCGTTATTAGTAAAACTGAGATATATATTTAAAGTTAATAAAAAAACTATTAATGATACTATAATTAAAACATAAGGAAGAACCATCTTATAAGCTGTTTTTTCATTTTTTGAGATTTTCAACATAAATTTTCAATCTCCTATACTTCTGTTTTTTTAGTTTTAAATAAGGAGGGGAGATTCCCCCCTTATTTATAAAAAAGCATGTTAATTACCCAAAATATTATTTACATTTATTTCTGCCTTTTTTATGGCGTCTTCTGCTGTGGAATTACCTAATAAAACATCTTGTACCATAATTTGAATTTGTTCTGAAACTTGAGGCCATTCTGGAATAGGTGGTCTAGGGATAGCATTAGGGAATGCTTCAAAAATAACTTGCCAATTTTCATTTTGTTGAAAATATGGGGCGTCTCTTGCAACATCTCTCCTTGTAGGCATTGGTCCATGATTTTGTTCTACCCAAAACATCCATGTCTCATAACTAGTCAAATATGAAGCTAATTCCCATGCACCTTCTTTATTTTTACTGGAACTGGGAATAACAAGAGCCCATCCACCTAATACAGATGCTTGAGTAACAGCATAAGGGTGGATACTTACTCCATATTCAATATCGGGATTCGCTGATTCAATTAACGGGAATGACCAAGGTCCTCCTACTGCCATCGCGACTCTGTTTTGAGCCATAAGATTCCTATAGTCATCTTCATGGTAAGAAAGAGGGTTAGGGCTTACATTATATTTCAACGCAAGGTCAGTATAGAATTTTAAAGCACGTAGTCCTTCTGGAGTATTAAAGGCAGCTTTAGAATAATCATCTGTAAGTAATTTTCCTCCTGCACTGTACAAAAATATCATATAACCTAAAGTAGTATGTTCAGTTTTAGTGCCGCTGACACCGTAACCATATACCCTCTTGGAAGGATCGGTTAATTTCATAGCGGTATACAAAAATTCTTCCCAAGTTTTAGGAGGATTCTCAGGGTCTAATCCAGCGTCTCTAAACATTTTTTTATTATACAACAATAGTCTCGCGTCTGTATACCAAGGTAGTCCGTATCTTTTACCTTCATAGGTTACCGTTGGCCATAGATTTTCCCATATTTCATTCGTACCATCCCAGGAATTCAATTTATCATCTAATGGTTCAAGCCATCCTTGAGATGCAAATGTTGGAACCCAACCACCCAAGTCAGCAAATGCTAAATCAGGCCCTACTCCTCCTTGAAGCGCGGTTACTAAATGGTCATAGTAAGTATCAAATCCGAACAATTGTACTTCTACTTTTATACCTGTGTTATCTTCGAATTTTGATATAACTTCGTTCCACGTTTCATCTAATTCTGCGACATGTCCTCCTATCCATACAGAAAGGGTTTGAGCATTAAAAGTAGAAGCACCTAGGATCCCGAGTATTATGAAACTTAATACCAAAAACCTTTTCATAAAGATATACCTCCTTCTCCTCATAATGTAGTTACATAAGTAACTTTCTTATGTAACTACTATTTATTGTATCAAAAAAATATCGGAAAGTAAAATCCGATTAAATGAATTTATAAGCAATTATTACCATTTAAAATTGATTAGAAAGCATTTACTCTTTATATCTCACATTTCTTAAAAATTTAAGGATAGTTTAAATGTTTACCATTCTAGAAAATAGGTTAAAAAATGGTTCCTAAAGTAACAGAGGAAGTATTAAGGAAAGTAAAGGAAGAAATTTTTATTAATTTTTTATATATTTCGTTATTAAATCACGGAAATTTTTGCTTTCTAATGCTTTTTTAGCCAATTGATCTGCCAATGTATTGTAATGGTCTCCTGAGTGCCCCCTTACCCAATGGAATTGTATTGTTAAAAATTTACTAAAATAATCATAGCAATTTTTATAGGCTATGGTTATTTTTTTATTCGTTTTCCATTCTCCAGTACACCATTTCTCTAATCCGATGTAATCATGATTTATTATTATCTTTTCGTAACCTTTTTCTTTGGCGTATTCCATTGCGTAGATTGATGCACTTATTTCTCCGGCAACATTTCTGCTAGAGGAGTATTCTGGGTTATTACCAGAAAAGAAGAGATGTTTTTCTTCATCATCTAGAAATACTATGCCGCTACCGTATATTTTTGTTTCTACGTCATAACTTCCATCGACATAGGCGATGAGAGTTTTATTCTCACTTGCTGTCTTTTTTGTAATTATCGTATACCCCTTTTTTGAGATTTTCTGTTACTTTTTTCATTTCTATGTCTTCTTGTTTTAGCTCTTTGATTAGTTCTTCGACTGTCCATTGAGAACTTGTAGGAGTAATGGAAGCAAAAATTATATTTTCAGGTAAGTTTTCCATATTTTTTATTGTTTTCATTATCCTAAGGATTTGTTCTTTGGACATACCGTTAATTATAATTGTGGGAATGTTTTTAATATCTTCATACATGGGAATAGCCTCCTAAGTTGTGTTAGCGCCCCTTCCCCCGCTCAATAAGAAAAGAGTAATCTTATATTGTCTAACGTTAGAAAAGATTTTAGAATATTTTCGTCAATTATTGTATCTTCTATTTCCTTTGTAGTACCTTTTTTAGATTGCACTTTATCTAATAATAAAAATATTTTACTTTTATACGCCTTCAATGAGAAATCTTCTATGTTTATTCCTTGGTCAACGTGCTTTGTTGTAGTCAACGTTTCTATTTTATCAAATATTTCTTTGTTGATTTCTTTCAAATCTTTAAGTTTTGTTTCTTCTTCCGTACAAAATTTCTTTTGAAGTTCTACGGGGAGAAATGAAAAGTCAATTAAATCTTTATCAAATTTGTTTTTTAAGTCTTGCCTTAAGTGATTTTTGTTTTCTTCAGAGATAGGTATCTTGTTAATTTGTTCTTCGTATTTTTCTTTTACTTTGTTTATTTCTTTAGGAGAAAGACTAACCAAAAATCTATCGTAATAACTTATTTCTTGTATATTTTTGAAATCTTCTATCACATCTAATTTTCTGGTTAAAAAGTTTTTTTCGTTGAATTTGGATTCTAAATATATCATTCCAAATCCTTCTAATACTGAAGAAGAAAAGAAAAGATCAGAAATATTCAGTATATATGGAAAAAGTGAAGGATCTTTTGCTGAAATAGCCCAAGCTCCTTTAACTTTTTCAGATTCAAAGGTTTCTTTTACAACTTTTTCATAAGGCCTTTCTTTATCAGAATTAGCTGGTAATGTGACAAGAAGATTACTCTTTCCATACAAACGATTTATAAGTACCGCTTCTAAGATATTCTTTCTTCTTATCGTCCTTGTAGGATACAAAATGTTTTTATTTGTGGGATCAACGTTATATCCCAATTTCTTTAGTTTATTTATGACTTCATCTTTGTCAATGTCTTTTATTTTATCTTTATTTTTAGCAAATTCAACAGCGTTTGGAAGATAAAAAGTATTTTCTGAAGGTATACCACTTTTTATAAGCCTATTGTAATCGGATAGATTGATAGTTGCATACTGTATATTCTCTCTTATTGGGTATAGGGAAGAATTTATGAATTTTCTTATAAAAGAATAGTTTTCCCATCTTGCACATTCAGGAAAGTCGTGAATTTGAATAATTGTGGGTACATTTTTTGTTGTGATAAATTCTTTAAAAGCTTGTGTGAATGCAGGATTTTTGCCTAAATTATAGTTATGGGCCCAATATATAGCCCTTTCATCGTGATAATTGTTCAATTTGTTTTTTATAGATTCTTTGAGTTCAAGAAAAGTTTTATAATCGGTGCTGTCATAATATATGTATCCGAGCTCTGGGAAATCAATAAAATCAACATTTTTGTAAGATAAGACCTCTTCTATCCCATCTATCCCCATTTTTTTTGAACCAAAGAGAGTAATTTTGTATTCGTCTTTTAGAGATTTTACAATATTTCTAACAACGGTAGAAACTCCGCCTTTTATGTAATGATAGTGGAAGATGTAAAGGTTGTTCATACCTTCTCCCCTTTTGAAAACTTTTCTTTGTACTCTGGGATGGTGATGATAGGAGGTCTTTCAACACTTAGTATCTCCGTTGGAACTAATATCTTCTCATTTTCTTTTTTTTGAATCATTAGGTGTTTATCGTTCAATTCGGTTTTTAAATCTAATTTTCCATATTTTTCCAATCTTTTTAATACTACCTTTGTGAGTTCAAAAGCCATTTTACTCAGTGAGTGTAAAGGTTGATTGTCGTGTATTCGAAGTTCAAGGTCCACTTGAGCTATTATCTCGGTGCCAAATTTTTCAGCTATGTCAATGAGATGAGCAATTTCCACACCGTACCCCACAAAAAACGGTAGTTTTTCTAAAATTTCCCTTCTTCCTGCATATTCACCACTTAACGGTTGAATTATCGTTGATAACTCCGGGTAAAACAAAGAAAATAAAGGCCTTGCAACCAATTCGGTAACCCTTCCTCCACCCGTTGGTTGCATTGCTGATTTTCCAACAATGGGTCTATCATAAAAGGCTTTGACGTAGCCTATTTCTGGATAATTCAACAAAGCACCAACTAAACCGTATACGAATTTTGGATGTATGTTCTCTATATCTGAATCCACCCATACGATTATATCACCATTAAGTGCGTATAAACTTTTCCATAAATTTTCTCCTTTTCCTTTGTAAAAACCGTATTCGGGTAAAATATCACTGGAGTAAAAAACTTTTGCACCGTACTCTTTTGCTATAGAAACTGTTTCATCCTCTGAGCCAGAGTCAATTACAGCGATTTCATCCAATAATGGATATTTTTCCATAAGTTCTGTTTTCATAATGATTATCTCTTTACCAATTGTTTTTTCTTCGTTTAAAGAAGGAAAGGCAAGGGATATTTTTACATCTTGTTTTTCTTTTAATTTAACAAGCTCTTTAATGTTTTCAAACTTTGAATGGTGAAAAGAACGTTTTAAAATATTGTCCTTCATCTTTTATCTTCCTTTCTGTTTAATCTTTTTCTTCTCCTATAATGTCCTGATCTATCTCTTCTTCAGCAAAGTTTTCTGTTGTTACATTATCAACTACCATCAAAATTTGATTCAGACCTTTCATTACACCATCTCTTTCAAAATATTCTGTGCCATCTAATATTTCACCTTTCGCTATACCTAGGGAAACTGCTGGAATACCTGATTTAATTATCAATGCTTCATCTTTGTCTAAAGCAACCAATTTGGTTTTGATGTTTAAATGACTGTGAACCTCTCTGATCTGTTCGATCAAGGGATGGTCTTTTGGTATGAAAGTGGTCGGAATGTATGAAAGTAGATTCAATTTTATCTTTAAATTGTATCTTTCAGCCAATTCCGTGACGGTGGATCTTAAATTTTCACTTATAGTTTCTAAATCTTGGTCTCCTTCGCTCTTTATCTCCATTATCACTTCAGTGTTGTCCTCAAATCTGTCAAGTTTTAAGATGCTTACAGACGTGCCTTCCATATCTGCATTTTCTTTCAGATTAGAAGTTATTCTGTACAATATTTCTAGGGTTGATGGAGTTTTAGAAGTTTTGTGTATTGAATCTCGGGAATAAAATTTTAATTTGTAGACATATTTTCCCAAAGAACGATGACCGAGATCTCCTAAATTGATACCATTGACTTTAATGGCATAGTCCAAACTTTTGATATTTTCTTGTAAAAACTGTCCTAAACTCAAAAATTTGTTTTTTCTTGCCTGGTTAAGAAAGAGGAAAAATACGTTCTTTCTTAAGTCTACATTTTCTGAGTGTAAAAACTTTATCATAGTTAAGAGAGCTGCTACTTTAAGTGAAGACGAAACAATTTTTAAACCTTCTATTTTTCCTTTTAATACCCTGGCAAATCTTTCAACAAGTGGATCGTGTATCTCATCTATAGTTGTGAAAACAAGTGCCGTAGGAGATGTATCGTCGTTAACAAACGAGACATATACATTCCCTTCATCATCTTCCTTAATATTGGGTAGATTCATTTCTCTCAATCTGTTTATTATAAAATTTTTTTGCTCGTCGAAGTTTTTTAAAGGAAGCTGATTGTAAAGTATCGTATTAGATAACAGTTCATCCTCATATTTTTCCAGTTTCCATAAAGCATCTTCTAATCTAAGCATTTAGATTCCTCCTTTCTGCCTTTTTAACAAGTAACAAAAACAAGGACCTTTCGAAAAAAGGTTTGATAATTAGTTTTGTTTAATTCATCAGTATTAGAAATATAGGTGAATATAGTAAGGGCGGCAAAGATATGAATAGTAGTTTAAATAAGAAGAAAACATTTATTAGTCTTTCTATTAAACATTATAACATATTTTATAGGAATTTGTCAAAACTTGCCAAAAAAGGTAAGAATATAATTTATCAAAACGACAATTATCAAAGAAGGAAGGAAATTTCCTACTTTTATATCTTTTATCTCCAAAAGTCTTATTCCAATGGCAATTATCATCGCCCCGCCAACGGCTGTAAAATCATTCAAATAGTAAGGATTTGAAAGGAAAGAAAGCATTCCAGCCAAACTAACTATCGAACCTTGAATCAAAAATACACTCACAGCAGAGAAGGTAACCCCCACACCATAAACCGAGGCCAAGACCATAGAAGAAATTCCATCCAGAACAGATTTTAAGAAAATAACAGAGTTATCTCCTGAAAGACCGGCATTTAGACATCCAATTATCGTCATAGGGCCTATAACAAAAAGAACGGTAGCGGTAATAAATCCTCTTACAAAAGGTGTTTCTCCCTGTGATCTTTCAACGATGTTTGCCAATTTTCCTAGACCGTTTTCAATTCTCAATAACTCTCCAATTACTCCTCCCAGTGCCAAAGATACCAAAACCACGATCAAATTGCTTGCATCTAACCCCATCCCTATTCCGATCAAAAAAGTAGTCAGACCAACACTTTGAAATAAAATAAGTCTCAAGTTATCTGGCAATTTATTCCCAATAAATGTTCCCAATGTACCCCCAATTAAAACGGCTAAAGTGTTTACAATGACAGCGATGTTGAACACTTTTAATTCCCCTCCCTTTTTGCGGCATTGAATCCATTAAAAGTTTTTTAATAATTATACCAAACAAACAATCATATGGTTAATTACAAAAAACTTACAAAAATCAAAAATGAAGAGATTTTTAGATTTACCACTGAATAATGGGGAAATTTTAGACAATTTCTCAATTAATAATTATTAAATTAAAAAGGACTGTCAAACAGTCCCTATATTTTTATGAAAAAATAAGTATTCTTAACTTTTATTTTTGCAGCAGGAAATTTTTCTTCTGCTATCTTAGGGTGGTTTAGGATTTCATCTATTACTTTCTCTTTCCCTTTGTATGAACTTAGAAAAAGGATATTTCTTGCGTTGTTCAGCAATTTGTACGTGGCGGTAATTCTCGGTACTTTTGGTGTTCCAGATGGTGGTGTGGCAGTGAATAACTTTGTATTTTCTTCTAAAGTGTCACTTGAAGGGAACAAAGATGCTGTGTGGCCATCTTCTCCTATTCCTAGTAGTATTAAATCAAAAACGGGATTTTGTGTTCCAAAAAAGTTGATTATTTCTTTTTCGTACTCTTGTGATGCTTTTTCTATAGGTAGTTCTGTTTTTATCCTATGTACATTATTTGTTGGAATATTAATCTTGCTTATTAGCAAATCGTGTGCCCATTTGAAATTACTTTCTTCACTTTTTTGATCGACGTATCTTTCATCTCCCCAAAAAATGTGGACTTTCTCCCAATTTATTTTATTTTTGTATTCTGATGCCAATTTTTCATAAACAGGAAGTGGTGTTCTTCCGCCTGAGAACATTAAGGTGAATAATTTATTTTCTTCTATGCTTTTTTTATATAGTTTATAAATTAGGTTTGCGGTCTCTTTGTGGAACTTTTGGGGATCTTCAAAAAACTTTGCTTGCATATAAATCCTCACTTTCAAAGTCTAAGTTTCGCCAACTTCTATTATCTTTTGCTAATAACTCAAAAGATTCTTTTGGTCCCCAGGTACCAGCTTTGTATAATCTCAGCCCATTATGTTTTTCTTCTTCCCATTTTTCTAAAACAGGGGTGAAGATTTTCCAAGAAATTTCCATTGCGTCACTTCTTACAAAAAGTGTTTGATCACCCAACATGGCGTCCAAAAGAAGCCTTTCATATGCATCAGGACCTTTGAATTTGAAGAATTCGTCATAATTGAAATCCATTGTTAATGTATTTAAACAAAGCTTGGAACCGGGTTGTTTGGCTTGAATCTTCAGTGAAAACCCTTCGTCTGGTTGTATATTTAGAATGAGAGCATTTTTTTCTAAGGTTATATCATTTTTAGCAAATATTGAATGGGGAACGTCTTTAAAGATTATGGCGATTTCTGTAACTTTTCTTTTCAACCTTTTTCCTGCCCTTAAATAGAAAGGCACCCCACTCCATCTCCAATTATCAATTAAAAATTTAGCCGCTACAAATGTTTCTACAAAGGAGTTTGGATTAACATTCTTTTCTTCTGTATAAGCGGGAACTTCTTTACCATTTATCACTCCATCAATGTATTGACCTCTTACAAAGTATTCGTCTATCTTGTCTTTTTCAAAAGGCCTTATAGTCTTCAATAGTTTCGTTTTTTCGTCTCTAACACTTGTATCTTCAAGGGAAGCTGGTGGTTCCATAGCTACCAGAGTCAAAAGTTGCATCATATGGTTTTGAAACATGTCTCTTAATAAGCCAGCTTGTTCAAAATAACCCGCCCTGTGTTCAACACCTAATGTTTCAGCTACGGTTATCTGAACGTTATCTATGTATTTATAATTCCAAATAGGTTCAAAGACAATGTTTGCAAATCTAAGCATCATTATATTTTGAACGGTCTCTTTACCGAGATAATGGTCAATTCTGTATATTTGGGTTTCATTTAGATACTTATGAAGCTCTTCGTCTAATTCTTTTGATGTGTTAAAATTACTGCCAAAGGGTTTTTCTATAATTATTCTTGAATAAGAATTTTCACTTTCTTTGGTCAAATTAAATTTTCCCAAACGTTTAATTATTTCTAAATAGACATTTGGCGGTGTGGAAAGATAAAAAAGATGATTTTCCTGTGTGTTGAAGAGTTTATCCAAATAATTTAATTTATTTTTTAATTCCACATAAAGGGCATCATCATCGTAGAAACCTGAAGTATAAAAAACTTTTTCAACAAACCTTGAAATTATATAGCTATCCTCGTTTTCTTGCAATAATCTATTTTTGATTTCTTGGCGGTATTCCTCATCAGTGAATTTAGATCTTGCTATTCCCAGTAAGAAAAATTCGTTAGGCAATAGGTTCTTTTTGAACAACGTATATATAGAAGGGATCAATTTTCTAAAAGTCAAATCCCCGGAGGCCCCAAATATAATTAAAGAAGAAGCTCCAGGTTTTATTTCTTCACAGATATTTTTTCTTGAAAGATGTTTTGTTATTTGTTCCATGTACTAATGTCCACCTCTTTGTTTAGAATATTTTATTGTCCTTAAAAACACTAAAAACTACTTTAATTAGTTAAATCTAGTCTGCTTTAACGCCCCTTCGCCCCGCTCCGCACCCCACAGTTAGCCCACAGTGTTTATAGAATATTTTATAAATTAATTGTTATTTGTATTATAACACGACAAAAATGATAGCAATTTACAAAATGATGAATTATTTTAACTTACCATTTTGTGTTTTATCAGATAAAGATCTGTTAACATAACTGTGGTAACGATAATAAAAGTAGTATAATATCCCATAGTTTGAATGAATAATCCACCGATTGTGGGCATAATTACTGTCATGAAATTCAAAGTACCTCTTACTCCTAAATAAATAGATCTCTCCTCTTCAGGAGCTATCTCCAAAAAGTATGGGTCGAAACCTACCCTTCTTCCGCTAATAACAAAACCTACTAGAAAAAAGACGATAGAATATAAATTAGGTCCAAAGAAAGATAATACGATAGCAACTATTGGTATAATGGCTCCCAAAAATATACATGTGGAAACAACTGTTTTAGAGGAATATTTGTTGAAAATATATCCCCAAAAAATGTTGGAAAAAATAGTGCCTATTATTTGAAAAAGTAAATAGTGTCCGACATAACTTTCAGAAATTAAAAAAGTATCTTTAGCAAAAACTATGTAAAAAGGTAAAATCATTAAGCTGAAACTTGACAAATTCTCCACGATTATAAAATGTAAAAAATGTTCGTCTTTTTTTAAAAGAACAGGGATGTTTTTGATAAAGGTTTTTAGAGGTTCTTTTTGTTGATTGGTAACTTTTGCTTGGGGTTCCTTTATGAACCAAAAAGCCAAGGCAGCGATAAATAAACCAGCAGATCCTATTGAAAAAGAAAGAGTGTAATTTAAGGGATATTCAATATAACCTGGACTAAAAATTTTTGCAATTATTAATCCACCTAAAAGAGCTGCAATACTACCAAAAAATTGTTTGTAAGTATAAACCTTACCACGTTCTTCTTTTTTAAAAATTTTACCGATGATGTCTGTATACGCAAGTCCTGCAAAGCCACCACTTATCGAAAAAAGGAATATCCAAAAAAATAAACTAATTATTACTACCAAAGGATTTCTTTGCGCAAAATAATAAGTGAACAGAGCCATCCCTAAAAAAGAAATACTCCTCAAATAAATGCCTAACATTAGAAATTTCCTCTTATATGGGTAATATTGCATAAAATAACCGAATATTGCGTTGAAAAATAATGGAGCTCCCAACAGGATAGAGTACAATACACCAAAAATAATTTTATTATCGGTTAATTCCGTAATTAGAGCAGGAAAAACTGTGTTAAAATCAATCATAGACATAGTCAAAGACAAGAAAAATCCATGCCAAATAAAAACAAATAAACTTAAGTTGAACCTTTGTGAAAAACTTTTTTTCATAGATTTTATCCTCCATATACAATTTGTAAAGTGAGCGCCAGTTAGCCTTAAGCATAAAATAGGCGGGTTCATGTGCTATAATATATTTTGAAGAAAAAAGAGGCAAAGATGTCCTCGTTTATTCAATTATACCAAACTTAGAACGACAAAAAATAAGAGCAATTTAGTAAGTTAACCTTAAAATAAAACGTAAAAATTCAAAGGAGGAAGGAATTATGAATGGTTCTATAAAAATTAGCGACAGTATTTACTATGTTGGGGTAAACGATAGAGATACGCAGCTTTTTGAAAGCTTATGGCCTCTTGATAGAGGGGTTAGCTATAATTCTTATTTAATCTTAGATGAAAAAACAGCTTTAATCGATGGGGTTAAAGAATCGAAGGTAACTGAATTTTTTGATAAAATCAAGAATCTTTTAAACGGTAAGCCTCTTGATTATTTAATCATCAACCACATGGAGCCTGATCATTCTGGGACTATTCCAGAACTTTTGCAAAAATTTCCTAATTTAAAAATTGTTGGTAATAGAACCACTTTTCAATTTATAGAAAACCTCTATAAGGTTGAAGATAATTTTCATGAGATAAAGGATGGTGAATCTCTGAACTTAGGAAAGCATAATCTGAAGTTTTACTTAACTCCGATGGTTCATTGGCCAGAAACGATGATGACCTACGATGAAACGGATAAAATTTTGTTTTCTGGTGATGCCTTTGGGGGTTTTGGGACCTTAGACGGGGGAATATTCGATGATGAAGTAAAGGTGGATGTCTTCGAAGATGAAATCAGAAGATATTTTTCTAATATAGTTGGAAAGTACTCTCCTATGGTACAAAGGGCATTAAAAAAATTGAATGAGGCTAATATAGATATAAAAATAATCGCTTCTACCCATGGACCAATTTGGAGGAAGAATCCTGAGAGAATTTACTCTTTGTACGATAAATGGAGTAAATATGAGACCGAAGAAGGGGTTGTAATAGCTTACGGATCGATGTATGGAAATACAGAAGAGATGGCTGACTATGTTGCAAGGAAATTGGCTGAAGAAGGTATTAAAGAGATCAAAATAATGGATGTATCAAAAACCCATATTTCTTATATAATTAACGAGATTTGGAGATACAAGGGAGTAATCTTTGGAAGCTCAACATATAACCAAGGTCTTTTCCCATACATGGAATCATTGGTTCAATGGCTATCCCATACCAATATAAAAAATCATGTTTTAGGTATCTTTGGTACTTATGGTTGGAGCGGTGGGGGAGTTTCGACACTGGTTAAGTACAATGATCAAATGAAATGGCCGCTTGTTGCTGAGCCAATTGAAGCAAGATTATCTGCTAAAGAAGAAGATTTTAAGAAATTAGCTGAATTGGCAAAAGCGATGGCAAAAGAGGTAAAATTAGCTTGACTTTCAAAAAATAATATGATAATATTAGTTAAATTAATAAGTTTTGATTCCTTATCGAGAGAGGCGGAGGGACTGGCCCGAAGAAGCCCGGCAACCTGCATAATTTAACAAAATTATGCAATGGTGCCAAATCCTGCAGAGTAATTCTGGGAGATAAGGAGAGGATAAAAGTTGTAAAAATACACCTCTTCCATTCTACCGGAAGAGGTTTTTTATATATAAAGTTCTAATTAGAGAAAGTTTTTAAAGAATAAGATTTTGATTTTAAAAGGGTTACGGGGTGAAAGGGAACTAAAATATATTTTACGAGGGAGGGATTTAGTATGAAAAAAAGTAAGAGTGTGGTAAAGGTTTTGGCTTCATTATTTGTTTTTTTAACATTGCTTTTCGTTGAAGGATATGCTTTGTTTGGTTTTGGTGGTAATACTTTCAAAGTTGGAGCTACTCCAGTTCCCCACGCCGAGATTTTAGAGTTTGTAAAAGATGATTTCAAAGAAAAAACGGGTGTCGAACTTGAGATAGTAATTTTTACAGATTATGTTCAACCTAACTTGGCTTTGGAAGATGGTTCTATAGATGCAAATTATTTTCAACATGAACCATATTTAGAAACTTTTAAAAGGGAACGTAATCTGCCAGACTTAGTATCTGCTGCTAAGATCCATGTCGAACCTATGGGATTTTATTTAAAGAAAGACTTAAAAGACCTCAAAAAAGGCGATTTAATCATAATTCCTAACGATGTTACCAACGAAGGTAGATCTTTGTTACTTCTTCAAGAGCACGGTATAATTAAGCTTAGGGAGAGAGAAGATCCGTTAGTGGCAACAATCAAAGATATCGTTGAAAATCCATATGGTTTGGAATTCAAAGAACTTGAAGCACCATATTTGCCAAGAACTTATAAAGAAGATAAAAATGTAGTTGGGGCAGTTATTAACACAAATTATTCTATAGAAGCTGGGTTGAATCCATTGGAAGATGCGGTATTTTACGAAGGATCCGAATCTCCATATGCCAACATAATAGCGGTGAAGGAAAGTCGTGTCGACGATGAACTAGTAAAAGCTTTGGTTGAAGTACTAACAACAGATAAGGTGAGAGAATTTATTTTAGAGAAGTACAATGGTGCCGTAGTACCAGTATTTTGAGCATTCATAAAATAATGCAAAAGGAGAAACGCAGTTGTTAAAAATACAAAATCTTAATCTCGTATATGATAACAAAAATCATGTCTTAAAAAACATAAATTTTTCAGTTGAAAATGGAGAAATTTTGGGGATTATAGGGTTATCTGGAGCGGGGAAAACGTCTCTTTTGAGAACATTGAACCTGCTCCAAGCTCCTACTTCCGGGGAGATTTTCTTGGATAAAGTAGATATAACGAAATTAAATACAGATCAGTTGAGAAACGTAAGAAAAAAGATTAGTATTGTATTTCAACATTTCAACTTGTTAAGTTCTAGAACGGTATTCGAAAATGTATCTCTTCCCCTTGAAATTGAAAAGGTACCTAAAAAGGAAATAGAAGTTCGTGTTAATAAGATATTGGAAGATGTGAATCTTCTTCATAAAAAGGATTCTTATCCTTCACAGTTATCGGGAGGAGAGAAGCAAAGAACAGCTATAGCAAGAGCATTGATAAATAATCCTGATATTATTTTGTTTGATGAACCCACATCATCTTTAGATCCAAGTACAACACAGAGAATCTTAGATCTCATATTGGAAATCAATAAGAGTATGAAAAAGTCAATTTTGATTGTTACTCATGAAATGGACGTGATCAAAAAGATTTGTGATAAGGTCGTTTATTTAAAAAATGGAACGGTTGATTTTTTTGGTAAAGTCCACGAATTTTTTATTGAAAAAGAAAATGAACTGAATAAAGAATTTTATCAAGAAATAAACATAGATTGGGAAAGGGTAAAAGAAGTGGTTAAAGGAGAAAACCATAGGTTGATAAAGATAGTTTTTTGGGGAGAAAAGACACATGAACCTATCTTACATAATATCACTAAAAAATATGACATCACATTGAATATGCTTTACGGTAAGATAGAACATTTGAAAGACAATCCCTATGGGACATTAATAGTTGAGGTTATTTCTGATCATAAGGAAATGGAAAAGTTTTTAGAAGAGCTCTCTGCCAATGTTTACAAAGTTGAGGTGTTGAAATAAATGATCCAAGATCTATTTATAGCTACTCTTGAAACGCTATACATGACTTTTGTTTCTGGTTTTATAGCTATTTTGTTAGGTATTCCTTTGGGTATAGCACTCTATATGTTGTCTAAGAGTGATAAGAAAGCTGCAAAAACCTGGTATACCGTTTTAGATTGGATTGTCAATATATTTAGATCAATACCTTTTATCATCCTCATTATTTTGATAATCCCTTTAACTAGATTATTAACAGGAACAATCATTGGTTCAACTGCGGCGATTGTTCCGCTATCCATAGCAGCGATTCCTTTTATGGCAAGATTGGCTGAAACTTCTTTTAACAATCTTTCACAAGGATTATTAGACACGTCTGTTTCTATGGGTATGACCAACAGACAGTTTATATTTAAAGTATTACTACCTGAAACTGCGCCAGAGATGGTTTCAAATATTACTTTGTTGATTATAAACTTAATAACTTACACAGCTATAGCAGGCGCCGTGGGAGCAGGAGGCCTTGGTGCAATGGCGATAAATTATGGATATCAAAGGTTTAGAATGGATGTTCTTCTTTACGACGTGGCTATATTAATCTTCTTAACTCAGATAATCCAATTTATTGGGTCAAGATTGTCGAACTCTTTAAGAAAATAAAAAGCCAGGAATCTCCTGGCTTTTAATGTGATAACCGAGATTATTCTATCAATCCTAACCCTTTTAGATAATTCTGTGCAACTTCCTCTGGTTCTTTTCCTTCGACATCTACTAAATAATTTAACCTTATGATTATATCTTGATTTAAGTACATAGCAAAAGGTCTTAAAATTTCTGCTATCTCAGGATATTTTTCTAAAGTATCTTCTCTCACAACTACAGCTACATAATAAAAAGGGAAGAAATGTTTATCGTCTTCCAAAACCTTTAAATCGTATTTCAGTAGTTGAGAATCGGTGGTAAAGACCATTGTTATATCAGCATCGCCTTGATTCACAGCCTCATAGGTTAAACCCCACTGCATAGTTTTTACATCATTTTTGGATATGTTCATGTTGTATGCTTCTGCCATTTCGAAGATATTCATTGCGCCTTCGAAGAATTCATAATCAATTGCTATTTTTAATTCTCCAGGATGGTCATTTACATATTCAGCAAGTTCGGATATGGTATCAATGCCTAAACTTTCTGCTCTTTCCCTTTTCATGGCCAAGGCATATGAGTTGTTGATACTAGTTAGATCTAACCATACTAACCCTTTTTCTTTATCTATGTTTTTAACTTGGTTGTATAATTCTACTGGGTCGTAAATCAATTCCTCTTTATGATAGTATGTTGTCCACGCTGTTCCTGTGTAATCTGCAGTAACATCAATTTGGCCGTTCAACATACCTGTTCTTTTCACTAATGTATTTAAGCCAAATCTTTTATCAATCTTAAAACCGTTTTCTTCAAGTAAAGCAGATATAAGTTCACCAAATAGGTACTGTTCTGTGTAATTGGAAGCACCTACGGTTAAAGTTGCACCAAAAAGCGCAGTTAAAGAAAACACAACAAACAATACAAATATCGCCAATTTTTTCAACGTTAACACCTCCATAATGTTTAACTCAAATATTAAGGGTGAAGAGGTACCCTTCACCCTTGTTTGTGAAATTGAATATTAGATCGTTTAATCTATTAAACCTAAACCTTCTAAATATTCTCTTGCCACGACTTCTGGTTCAAGACCTTCAACATCTACTCTGTAGTTTAGCCTTATTAAAATGTCTTGGTTTAGGTACAGTGTGAGAGGTCTTAAAATTTCTTCAATTTCAGGATATTTATCAAGTGTATCTTTTCTCACTGCGAAAGAAATGTGATAATAAGGCCAGAAGTTTTTATCGTCTTCTAATACATGTAGGTTGTATTTTAAAATTTTTGGATCGGTAGCAAAAACCATAGCGATATCTATTTTCTTGTTTGCAATTGCCTCGTAGGTTAATCCGGTTTGCATAGTTGATACTTGAGAATCAGGAATGTCTAAACCATAGTGTTCAGCGAAGGCAAAGAAGCCATCTGGTCTTTCATAAAATTCATAGTCGACTCCTGCCACAAACTCTTTTGGATGTTCGTTCCAGTAAGCGACTAAGTCAGATAAGGTTTCGAAACCGTATTTTTCGTAATCTTCTTGACGAATAGCAAGGGCATAAGTATTGTTAACGCTTATCCTATCAAGCCAAACAACACCATTTTTATCGTCTAATTCTCTGACTTTTTCTAAAAGTTCATCTGGATCGGTGATCATTTCTTCTTGGCCTAGATAAGTTACCCAAGCGGTTCCAGTATAATCTGCATATAAATCAATCTGACCTGTTGTCAAACCTTGCCTTACAACGAAGGAATTAAGGCCAAATCTTTTAATAACGTTAAAACCGTTCTCTTCAAGTAACAGTGAAGCCAAGTTTCCAAGGACATACTGTTCTGTGAAGCTTTTAGCACCTACAGTCAAAGTTGCACCAAAAAATGTGCTTAAAGTAAATACCATTATTAACAAGAATAAGATCGTTTTTTTCACCGAAATACCTCCATAACTAAGTTTTATTGTTATTAGCTTTTTCTCTCTACATATTGAAAAGTACTTGACTCTCTTTCAAATTATGAGACTTTCTGTTGTGAAATATCTTTTATAATATTAGATACACAATACCATTAGCGAATGGTTCTTTTCATCAAATAATAAGGGTGAAGAGGTGCCCTTCACCCTTGTTTGTGAAATTGAATATTAGATCGTTTAATCTATTAAACCTAATCCTTCTAAATATTCTCTTGCAACGACTTCTGGTTCAAGACCCTCAACATCTACTCTGTAGTTTAGCCTTATTAAAATGTCTTCGTTTAGGTACAGTGTGAGAGGTCTTAAAATCTCCTCAATTTCAGGGTATTTATCAAGTACATCTTTTCTAACTATAAAAGAGATATGGTAATAAGGCCAGAAGTTTTTATCGTCTTCTAGTACATGTAGGTTGTATTTTAAAATTTGTGGATCGGTAGTAAAAACCATAGCGATGTCTATTTTATTGTTTGAAAGTGCTTCGTAAGTTAATCCGGTTTGCATAGTTAATACTTGAGATTCAGGAATATCTAAACCATAGTGCTCAGCAAAGGCAAAGAAGCCATCAGGTCTTTCATAGAATTCGTGGTCGACTCCTGCCACAAACTCAGTTGGATGTTCGTTCCAGTAAGCGACTAAGTCAGAAAGGGTTTCGAAACCATATTTTTCGTAATCTTCTTGACGAATAGCAAGGGCATAAGTATTGTTAACGTTTATTCTATCAAGCCAAACGACCCCATTTTTAGCGTCTAGTTCTTTGACTTTTTTGAAAAGTTCATCTGGATCGGTAATCATTTCTTCTTGGCCTAGGTAAGTTGCCCACGCGGTTCCAGTGTACTCTGCAAGTACATCGATCTGACCCGTTATTAACCCTTCTCTAGAGGGGAGAGCATGAAGGCCATCCCTTTTAACAACGTTAAAACCATGTTCTTCGAGTAGCAGTGCAGCTAGGTTTCCAAGGATATAATGTTCTGTGAAGTATCTTATACCTACAGTTAAAGTTGCACCAAAAAATGTACTTAAAGTAAATACCATTATTAACAACAGTAAGATCGTTTTTTTCATCAAAATACCTCCATAACTAAGTTTTACTGTTCTCATTTTCAAATTATGAGACTTTCTGTTGTGAAATATCCTTTATGATATTAGATACACAATACCATTAGCGAATGGTTTTTTTCATCAAATAATAAGGGTGAAGAGATACCCTTCACCCTTGTTTGTGAAATTGAATATTAGATCGTTTAATCTATTAAACCTAATCCTTCTAAATATTCTCTTGCAACGACTTCTGGTTCAAGACCCTCAACATCTACTCTGTAGTTTAGCCTTATTAAAATGTCTTGGTTTAAGTACAGTGTGAGAGGTCTTAAAATTTCCTCAATTTCAGGGTAATTATCAAGTGTATCTTTTCTCACTGCGAAAGAAATGTGATAATAAGGCCAGAAGTTTTTATCGTCTTCTAATACATGTAGGTTGTATTTTAAAATTTTTGGATCGGTAGCAAAAACCATAGCGATATCTATTTTCTTGTTTGCAATTGCCTCGTAGGTTAATCCGAGTTGCATGGTTGATACTTGAGATTCAGGAATATCTAAACCATAGTGTTCAGCGAAGGCAAAGAAGCCATCCGGTCTTTCATAAAATTCATAGCCCACTCCTACCACAAACTCTTTTGGATGTTCGTTCCAGTAAGCGACTAAGTCAGATAAGGTTTCGAAACCGTATTTTTCGTAATCTTCTTGACGAATAGCAAGGGCATAAGTATTGTTAGCGTTTATTCTATCAAGCCAAACAACTCCATTTTCAGCGTCTAATTCTCTAACTTTTTCTAAAAGTTCATCTGGATCAGTGATCAATTCTTCTTGGCCTAGGTAAGTTACCCACGCGGTTCCAGTGTAATCTGGATATAGATCAATCTGACCTGTTGTCAAACCTTGCCTTGCGACGAGAGAACTAAGACCAAACCTTTCAACAACGTTAAAACCGTTCTCTTCAAGTAGCAGTGAAGCTAAGTTTCCAAGGACATACTGTTCTGTGAAATTTTTTGCACCTACGGTTAAAGTTGCACCAAATAGTGCAGTTAAAGAAAACACTACAACTAACATAAGTACTGCCAATTTTTTCAACGTTAACACCTCCATTTAAAAATTTTTTCACTATTCATTTTGTAACTTAATACCTTCCGAAGTCATTTTGTTTTGTATTGTTGCAAGCGCGAAATCAATTAAAACGGCCATTATAGATACTGGAATAGCTCCAGCTAATATCATCTCGAATTTAAAAGTCCCAAGACCTATAAAAATCAATTCTCCCAATCCTCCAGCACCTATGGCTGATGCAATTGTAGCTGTTCCTAAATTTATTATCGCTGCATTTCTTATTCCTGAGAAAATAGTAGGTACAGCGTTTGGGATTTCTACTTGCCACAAGATTTGCCTGTTAGTCATCCCCATTCCTCTTGCTGCTTCAATCATACCTTTATCGATGCCGAAAAGCCCTGATGCGGTGTTAAAAGTTATAGGCACTATACTGTATAAAAATAAAGCGAAAATTGCAGGGGCAGGACCGATTCCCATGAATAAAAAAACGAGGGCAATAACAGCAATACTTGGGACGGCTTGGGCTATTCCTGTTATTGAAAGGGCTATTCTTCCGCTTTTCTCTCTTCCTGGGCGGGTAACATAGATTCCTATTGCCATTCCGACAACGATAGCAATTGCCCAGGAACTTGCGAACAAATAAAGATGTTCCAAAGCCTTTATTCCCATATAACCAAGATTTTCAGCAACGTATGTAAAAAATTCCATGTTATCCTCCTCTCATCAAACCTCTTCATTACTTGACATTTGTTCAAATATAGCTTTTAAGTTGATCACGCCTATTACCTTTTGTTTGTCAGTAACCACAGGGATATTTGTACTTGAAGAACTTAATATTTTGTTTAAGGCTTCATAAAGGCTTGATTTTGCGGTAACGTAATCTTTTTTCAAAGAGCTTTGCAATTTAGATGAATCATTAATTCTGTTCAATCTTTTAGTTTCTATAAAACCCTTATAATTGTTATTTTGATCAATAAATATTGTGATAGGATACTTACTCTGTATAGCATTTTTAATTTTTGACAGGTCCTCATCAATTTTAAAGACTTGCATATCTTTGTACAATCCTTCGCTCACCTTAACAAATTCCAAAGCTTTGAATTGACTATCTTCCCCTAATATGTCCTTTACAAAATCATTTTTTGGGTTTTGAACAATATTTTGTGTCTCGTCGTACTGTACTAATTCACCATCTTTGAAAATTGCAATTTTGTCACCCAATTTAATAGCTTCCCTTATGTCATGCGTAACAAATATAATAGTCTTTTTGATCTTCTCTTGAATTTCAAGAAATGCATCTTGCAATGTTTCTCTATTGATAGGATCTATTGCACCAAATGGTTCATCCATGAGTAATATGTCCGGATCGGCTGCAAGTCCCCTTGCTACTCCTACTCTTTGTCTTTGGCCTCCAGATAGTTGTGCTGGAAACTTATAAGCGTTAGTATCTGGATCAAGATTTACTAAATCTAATAGATCGTATACCCTCTTTTTTATTTTTTCTTCAGGCCATTTTAAAAGCCTTGGAACTACAGCAATGTTATCAAATACAGTCATATGAGGGAATAATCCAATTTCTTGTATAACGTAACCTATACTTCTTCTTAATTGTATGGGATTTATATCATCTATCGATTTTCCATTGAAGAGGATATCGCCTGATGTTCTTTCAATCAAACGATTGATCATCTTTAAGGTAGTTGTTTTTCCACATCCAGATGGACCTATTAAAATAGTTAATTTATTGTCTTCAAATTCGATATTTAAATTATTAACAGCGGTGAAATCACCATACTTTTTTGTGAGATTAACTAATTTTATTGCCATGTCAATGTTCCTCCTATGATTTTTATCTTATTTATTATCTTTTATTTTAAGACCTTTGGGAGTAATTACATCCTCAAATTTTAGTAAAAGATAATTAGCCAAAACACCCAAAATTGAAACCAATATTACCCCTGTTATTACCATTGGATACCTTGACCTACTTAATCCAGCAAAAATAAAGTATCCTAATCCTCCCGAAGCTACAAAATATCCTAAAGTAGCAACTCCAACTCCCATTACTACGGCATTTCTTACCCCGGACATTATAGTAGGGATCGATAAAGGTAAACGGATTTTGAATAATATTTGGGATTCAGTCATTCCCATCCCTCGTGCAGCCTCTATCATTCGTGGGTCAAGAGATTGAATAGCTACCAATGTATTTCTTATAATCGGAAGTAAAGAGTATATAATCAAAGCAATCACGGCAGGTGTAACCCCTAAGCCAGCTCCAAAAGGAGACAAAATCACAACCATAATCCCAAAAAGGGCTAAACTTGGGATAGTCATTAGAATACTGGCAATGTAAATAACTATGTTTGCAGCTTTAGGATGCCTTGATATGAAAATTCCTGTTGGTACTCCTATACCTATAGAAAAAGGCAAAGATAAACCTATGATTTTCAAATGATTTAGAAACTCTCTAATTATGATACTTGAACTACTAGAAATATATTCGAAAAATTCCACTGTTTCACTCCCTTCTTCTTATTGTAAATTAGTTTGTTCATCATCGTAATAAATATTATAACACATTATTAATCTTTTTAAAATATAAATAGGTTACAATTAAGTAAAAAATCAACACTAAAAATCTTTTAAGATATTTTATAATATAATTAGTTTGCTAATAAAATGTTTTCGAAGACAAAATAAGGGGTCCTGAAAAGGTTGTATAATAATAATTTATTAATTATAATCATGTTGGAGGTGAAAACTTTGAATGAAAATGAGAAGAAATGGGAAGCTATAGATAAGAAAGCTTTATTAGACTTGGTGTATGAGATTAAAAAAAGAAGGTTACAAATGGGAATTACACAAAAAGATCTAGCTGAGCGGATGGGAACAACGCAGGCGATAATTTCTAAATTTGAAAAAGGAAACTACAATCCAACATTTTTGTTTTTGCAAAGATTGGCAGAAGTGCTGGATGGGAGTATCAAATTATATTTTGAGACTAGAGATAATAAAGAGATAAATAGAGATGAGTTTTCTAAGAATGATAATTTTGAAAAAATATTTCACTTAAAATTATAAAAAGGCGCTATATATAAAGTTTTAGAATTTCTAAAAACAATAATCTATAGAGTTTAGGAGGAGTTTTTGTGAAAAATAATGATAAAAAAATAAACATATTGAAAGATATAATTCTAAAGAATATTTTTTTGGAAAGTGAATTTTTCGAGAGAACAAGCAAAGAAGTAGTTGAAAAAATTGCTGAAATATCGATTAAAAGAGGATATGTATATGAACAAAAAAAGAGAGACTTAAACTTAATAGTTACTTATAGGATTTTTTTAGAAGGAGAAAAAAATAGAATAGCTTATTACGTTTTAACCTTCAGAGTGATTTTCGAAACGGATATGGATTTCAAAAGTTTTTCAAAAAACAAAAGGGCCGAAAAGTATTTCCTTAAAAATTTTGTAGATAGTGTACTTTGGCCCTATCTTAGAATTTATTTAAACGAAATTTTAATGAAGACATCATTGCCAAATATTGTACTACCATTAAGTACAGGCAATCAACAGATTGATCTTCAAGATAATAAAATAAGCATTAATTATTAAGTTTTTTCTGAATTTCAAGAACGATTGCCTCAGCGGATGCTAAATTAGTAGCAAGTGGAATATTGTGTACATCGCAAATTCGTAAAACAGCGGATACATCAGGTTCGTGAGGTTGGGCAGTCAACGGATCCCTTAAAAAAATCACAAAATCTATTTTTCCACCAACAGCAAGAGCACCTATTTGTAAGTCTCCTCCCAATGGTCCAGATTCAAAAGTTTGTATCTCTAAACCAACCTTTTCTTTTAAAATCTTTCCTGTGGTTTTTGTAGCATAAAGTTTGCAATTTTTAAATACATCCTTCCATTCTTTGGCAAAGAGTGCAAGGTCTAACTTCTTTTTATCGTGGGCTATTAAAGCTACATTGACCATAATCTTCCTCCTCTAACGTGAAAAATAAGTTCCTAAAAATTGGTTTTACTGAGTGTGTTCAACAGTTTCACCGTGTTTTCAACATCGCTATAGGATAACATCTCGTGAGGTGAATGTATGTATCTAGTAGGAATAGAAATAGTACCACTAGGGATTCCAGATTTGGTTCTTTGATAGCCTGCGGCATTTGTTCCTCCAAAGGTTAATACCTCGAACTGATACGGTATGTTGTTTGCCAAAGCAGCATTTTTTATCCATTCCACAACTTCTCTGTCACTTACAGAAAGATTGTCTTTTATTTTAATACAAGGTCCTTTTCCCAAGGCCATGCTCATTCTTTTAAGAGCCTTTGGAGTATCCAAGGAATCCGTGACATCTATAGCTATTGCTCTGTTGACTTCGTAATCAAAAGCCGAAACAAAAGAACCGACCAAACCTACTTCTTCTTGGACTGTAAAAGCAAATAAAACGGTGTGTTGATTATCTTTCATATTTTTGATAGTTTCTATTAAAATGGCGCATCCTATCCTGTCATCCATCGCTTTTGACATACAATAATTACCATAATCGACAAAACCTTCAGCGAAAGTTCCAAACGTGCCTATAGGGGCAATTTTTTCCGCTTCTTCTTTTGAAGATACGCCTATGTCAACAAATATATTGTCCAAAGATAAGTTCTTATAATTATCTTTTAATTCTTTTTCACTTTCTCCCTCAACCCCTACAACCCCTATTCTTCCATTAAAAATCAACCTGGAACCAATTAAATTTACAGGGTTTTGGCCCCCAACTTGTTCTACTTTTAGAAAGCCTTTGTCTAAAATGTGCGTAACAACAACTCCTATTTCATCCATATGAGCGTCAAATAGTATGGTTTTTCCAGAGTTGCCTTTTTTTATGGCGATAAGATTTCCTAACTTATCCGTTTTAATATCATCCGCATGATCTTTGATCTGTTCTTTTATAAAATCTCTCACTTGATCTTCTCTTCCACTTGGTCCATAAAGTTCCGTAATTTTTTTTATTAGCTCTTTCAATTTTTTGCCACCTCTCTTAAAATGGTGTGTTAACAACTAGTTGTTTTACCAATTGGTAGGTATTTTCATAATCTTGTAAATTCATTATAGATTGTGGAGAATGTATGTATCGGCAAGGTACAGATATTACCCCTGCTGGAATTCCATAAAGAGTCTTTGCGAGCCTAGCCGCATCTGTTCCTCCTGCCGTTCGCATTTTGTATTGGAATTTAATCCCTAATTTCTTTGCAGTATCTACAATTTTTTCAAAGATCTCTTTGTTAAGTACTAAACCGCTATGCATGAATGTTAAGACCGGCCCATTTCCGATATGGGTTGCCCATTTATCTGGGGTGTTTTCAGGGTTGTCCCCAGCAGTTGTACCTTCTAATACAATAGCGAAATTTGGATGTATTTTTGAAGCTGCAGTTCCTGTACCTCTCAGCCCTGTTTCTTCCTGAGTAGCAAAATTGAAGTATGTGTCGTAAAGAGGTTTCTCGCTGTTCTCAAAAAAATAGTCAATTATATCCATCATAATAGAACATCCAACCCTATCATCAAAGGCTTTGGCTACAGCATAGTTATTTTCTTCATAATAAGTAGTATCAAATGTAACCATATCGCCCAAATGGACCTTTTTAGATGCTTCCTCTTTGTTGGAAAATCCAGCGTAGACCCTTATACTTTCATATTGCTCAACTTTGTCGGTTTCTTTTTCTAAGTGAATAGGTGTAGAATTGACGACAGCAGATATTTTTTCTTCGATTTTTAATCTCTGACTTTTTACTACCCTTGGGTCAACTCCCCCAACGGGAGATATGCCAAAAGTACCGTCTTCATTTATTCTGGTGATCATAAAACCAACTTCGTCCATGTGTGCATCGAGCATTAATTTTTTGGAGGAATCTTTACCTTTAATTAAACAAATTAGGTTCCCCATGTCGTCTTCGGTAATTTCATCGACCTTGTTAGCAACATTTGACTTGATGTACTCTTTTATTTTTTCTTCTCTTGAAGATATTCCAGCAAGATTGGTTAAGTCCTTTAAATATTTCCTCATGATTTTCGACGTCCTTTCCAAGTTAAACTAGTGTTTAAAGCAAAGAGAGATAATAATTTTGCGCTTTCTTCCACATCTTTTACATCTACAACCTCGTTGGGAGAATGCATGTTAAGGATTGGAACTGAAACAACACCTGTTTTTACTCCGGTAGAAGATATTTGTACTACATCTGCTTCGGTGCCACTGCCTCTAGTAAAAGTTTCTATTTGGTATTTGATATTGTTATTTTTTGCAGTTTTTGTTAGTTCTTCGAAAACACTTCTTGTAACGGTGGTACCTATACCTATAACTGGCCCTTCACCGATCTTGATAGGCTCGACATTTTCCGGTAGTTTTTCGCCAAAGGTTACATCAATTACTATGGCAAAATCTGGTTTTAGATGGTAGGCACTACCTTGTGCTCCAACTAATCCCACTTCCTCACCTTTGTTAAAAGATAACATCAATTGCCCTTCAAATTTAAGATTTTGTAGATACTCTAATGACTTAATAAGTACCGCAGCACCGACTCTGTTATCTAAAGACTTATTTGATATCTTCCCGTTTTCAAGTTCAACAGCCTGGACTTGTATAACGCCCATATCGCCAACGTTGATATTACTTGTTCCCCCTGAAATTGAAAAATCGACGAAAAGCTCATCAAAGGAGGGAGATTTTTCTCTGTCTTCTTTTTTTTGAAGGTGAGGGGCTAAAAACCCTATTACACCAGTTTTTTCCGAGTCATTTGTTTTAAAAAGAACCCTTTTTCCTACCAAGGTTCTTGGATCGACTCCGCCAACGGGAGAAATACGAGCGAAATGTTCATCAACTATTTTTGATATAACTATTCCAATTTCGTCTACATGAGAAAAAAAGGCAATTTTGGGACTCTCATTTCCATAAGTTGCCACTAAATTACCTATTCCTACTTTTTCTGATTTTACATCTGGTGAAATGTTTTTTAATTCTTTTTCAATCAAAGGAAAGGTATAATTTTCAAAAGAAGACACCCCAAACGTATTGGATAAATTTTTTAGTAAAATAGAAGTATCCATTCATAACCTCCTTTTTGGTTTTCACACAGCATAAATACTGTTTTAAAAATTAAAAAAATTGATTTAATGTTCCTTTGCTCCACTATCTTTTTACAGTTCAACGGGTTCAACCAATGCTTTATTTTCTTCTATCCTTATAGAAACGGGTGACTTTGGCCATTCATAGTTAAAGAAAGGGATACCCGATATTTCTACTAATGGTGAATTTAATTCGTAGGCTATAATGAAAGCATTTTTTTTGTTGGTAATTCCTGCTCTTAAAGTTCCAAATACCTTTCCAAATATTATAATACTTCCACCCGCGTTAACTTCTGCACCTTGGTTTACATTTCCAAAAACTATGATGTCTCCAGGATTTTGTATTACTTGGCCGGATCTCAAATGTTTTCTATAAATTTGGGTACTCGAAAGGGTTAACTCTTTGTTTCCCACTTTTCCTTCGGGAAGCTTTCCAAAATAGGCTCCGGCAACGTTCAATTCAAGACTGTTGGCGAATTTTACGATTCTATTTAATAGATTATGCTGAGAACCGTCTTCGAAATATACGTAAAAACTATCTCCAATGTTAAAAAAACTTTTCATCTTAACAAGTTCTTTTTTAAAATGTTCAAAAAGATCTTTTTGCGTGTTCCCTTTCGAAAAATAAAAGATTATGTCTCCGTCCATAATTTTTGCATATACGGGTTCATCCATCTAAACCCCCCCTAATACAATTTTTAAATCAAAAATAAAATTCCATGACTATATATATAATAACATAAAATATAAGAAATATTACATAATCAAAAATTATTTGACAAGTTGGTTGTAAAGAATTCATTGACCATAAAAGAAAAATATGATACAATCTAACAGTAAACATTTTTTGTAATAATTTGTGTTATAAAAAAACTCTTAACGGCAAAACTCTTTTGGATAGAGAGCGAAGCGAAGGTTTACTAAGGCTAGTTTTAGAATTTTTAAATAGAGTTTAAAAAGAAAGAATAATTTTGGAGGTGTATTTATGTTAGAAAAAGTATTTGATTTTATAAACTTTGGTCCCGCAGGTGCCACAGATGTCGGTAACACAGTTGAACAAGCTCAAACTGCTCCCACAGGTGGGGGATTTGGTGGATTGTTGTTCTTTTTAATAATCATAATCTTAATGTGGGTTTTATTGTTCCTTCCACAAAGGCGACAAGAAAAAAAGCACAAGGAAATGATTTCCTCTTTGAAAAAAGGTGATAAAATAGTTACATCCTCAGGAATCATAGGAAAGATAATATCTATAACTAACGAGAGAATCAGAATTTCAACAGCAGATAAAACAGAGATTGATATAACGAAGAATGCTATTGCAGGGGTTCTTTCTAAAAGCGATAAACCCGAAGTAGCACCAGAAAAACCCGAAACTGAAGATGATAAATAGTATTTTAACATTGACTTTGTTCAGGGGGTGAAATAGTTGAGAAATCGAAGGATACGAATATTCTTTACTATAGTAGTTTTTGTTTTTGCATTCTTAGGCTTAATTTTACCTTTATCAGATAATGTGAATGATATAAGCATACTCCGGTTTTTCCCAAATATAAATTTAGGTCTGGATATTCAGGGGGGAGTACTTTTAGAGTATAGTTTAGATGTACCTGAAGGAGTAGATACTTCTGAGGTTGTAGGTAACGTAATTACAGTTCTAAGGAGAAGATTGGACAATGCTGGTTACACAGAAGCAATAGTTTCCGAAGTTGTTTCCGGTGGAGAAAGCAGAGTTCGTGTTGAGATTCCTGGTATATCAGATACTCAGAGAGCTGAAGAACTCATAGGTAGTAAAGGAAAGCTTTACTTTGCAGAAGTATTGGAAGTTGTGGAATCTGAAACACCCCCACAAATTACGAGAAATAGGACTATAGAAATAAATGGTGAAGAAATAGAAATGTATAGTTACGTTAGAGATAGTAATAACCCTAACCTTTGGTATAGGGTGAAAAATGTTTTCGAATTTGGAGATGCTCCATTTCAGATTACCGGTTTAGATGTCAGTGATGCCGTTGCTTCTCTTAATAGTCAAGGGGCAGGATTCGTTGTTAATTTGAATTTCAATAATGAAGGAAGACAAAAATTTGAATTAGCGACTGCAAATTTAGTAAATCAAAGAATTGCGATCATTTTAGATGACGAAGTAATAATTGCACCTGTTGTTAGAGAAAGGATATCGCAGGGAAGAGCCGAAATCAGCGGAATAGAAAGTATGGAAGAAGCGCAAAACATTGCTGTGTTGATAAAGTCAGGGAATTTACCAGTAGATTTGGTTAAATTTCAAGAAAGAACCCTCGGCCCTACTTTGGGAAGAGATATTGTGACCACGATTATAAACGCTGGAATCATTGGGCTTTTAATAGTAATGATTTACATGATTATTGTTTATAGATGGATGGGGATAATTGCTGATATTGCGCTAATATATAATACACTTTTGTTACTGGGAATTTTAAGTTGGACAGGAGCAATATTAACTCTACCAGGTATTGCTGGTATAATTTTAACTTTTGGCACTACAGTTGATGGAAACATTATTATATACGAAAGAATAAAAGAGGAACTTAGAATAGGTAGGCCCCCTTTAACCGCCGTAAAGTTTGGATTTAATAAAGTTTTTTCAACTATTTTTGATGCCAATATAACAACTATTTTAGCTGGTTTAGTTTTATTCTTTTTAACAAGTGGAAGTATTAGAGGTTTCGCAGTTACACTCATAATAGGTGTTTTAGGTGCGATGTTTACTAACTTGGTGGTTAGTAGGTTACTTTTAGAAAGTACTTCTCACTTTTTGAAACCTGAAAAGTATGTGAAGGGAATTGTTGTGGAAAAAGGGGGGAGTAAATAATGCCAAATATAGATTTTGTGGGAAAAAGAAATTTTTTCATCTATTTATCTCTTGCGTTGATATTTTTTTCTGTTATAGTGATTTTTGTAAAAGGGTTCAATTTTGGTATTGATTTTTCTGGCGGTAGTGAAATAATCGTATCCTTTGATAAAAATTATTCAATAGATGAATTGAGAAACACTTTGCAAACTATAAATCCAGATTATACCACCGCTAAGATAATTCAAACTAACCCAGGTGGAGGAACTTCGGATCGATTCTTTTACATAATTACCGTAAGAGATTCTTTCCCTACGTTGGAAGAAAAACAAATGTTTATAAATAGTTTAGAAGAATCTTTTTCTGATTCTAGTTTAAATATTGAACAATTCAACGATGTTTCAGGCTATGCAGCTAGGGAGATTCGATCGTATGCTTGGTATGCTGTAATTACTGCTTTGATAGTTTTGTTAGTATATATAACCATTAGGTTTCAGTTTTCCTACGGTGTGGGGGCAATTCTAGCTTTAGCTCATGACGTTGTAATCACCTTAGGTTTTTATTCCCTGTTTGGTATAGAAATTAATTTAACTGCTGTAGCAGCATTTCTTACTTTAGCGGGTTATTCTTTAAACGATACTATTGTTGTTTACGATAGAATAAGGGAAAATAGAACTAAAAATCGTGGGATGGATATAGAGGGAGTTACCAATAAAAGCATTAACGAAGTTATTGTAAGATCATTAAACACTTCCTTGACTACATTCATAGTTGTTTTTATGATGTTCCTTTTGGGAGGTAGATCAATAGCTTCATTCGCATTTGGATTAACTGTGGGAGTCATAATTGGAACTTATTCTTCGTTGTATATCGCAAGTCCAGTTGTTATTGGTATGGTAAAAAGGCGTAAAAAAACACAAAAAGCTTAATTAAATTTAAATTAGAATAATAAATTTAGGAAAAACATGCCCTCAAATGAGGGCATGTTTTAAAGCGTGACAAATGCTTTTTTAATATATCCCTCTTTGTCAATATATTCTACTTTATAAGTATCTCCTAAAACTCCTTTTAATTTTAGGATGTCTCCACGACTTGCAATAGCTATTATTTCTCCTTGCTCGTTTGTGATTTCTGCTTGATTAGTGAATACTTGCAGATAGATATTCTCAAACTTCAAATGAACATATTTTGTGGATTTATTTCCATCATCGTCATAAGCCGATATTTCAAGCACATTTGATGTAAGCTTTTCAGGATTTATCTCCAATGATAGATAGTAAGATTGGCTGTTAACTAAAAAAGTTTGACCTAATATTTCAACTTTTGTAATAAAATTATTATCAAAAGCACTAAGAAGCAAAGAGTTGTTTTTATCTGAGATCAAAAATTCTGAAGGCACGTTTATAACAGGACCCTCTATGATAGGAATGTTTATAGATTCTTTCCTTTCGAATGTTACAGCTTCGAAAAGGCTTATAGGATTATTCTTATAGAAAAATTTGTTTTCTACTTGTTCAGGGATATTAGTGGTATACTCCCCATTTTTTCTATAGGAAACAGAATATCCTTTTTCAAAAATAATACTTTGCAAAGGTATATTATTTTGCTGAAGATCTATAAGGCTCAATAAGTTTCCTTTACTCAAGGCATACAAGTACCTTTCATCATTACTCCAAGTTAAATCAACAATTTCTCCGTTGGAAACATTTATAGTCGATTCTAAGTTTCCGTTTTTACTATTCCAAATGTACACATTTCCATCAGTTGTTCCTGTGGCTATGTAATTATCATCGTGGCTCCATTCAATTGCCTTTATTGAAGCTGTAATAATCTCAAATCTTTTATATAATTGATTAAATCTTCCATCCCATAATCGTAAAATCCCTTCAAATCCTCCCATAGAAAGAAAATTTGAATTATTAGCCCAATCTAGTGACCAAATAATATATGGGAATTCTTCGATGTAAATTGTATTTTTAAATTTTGGAAAATCTGATATACTTACTTTTTTATCTAAGCTTGCCACTGCTATTTTAGTTTCGTTGTAATTAATAGAAATATCTTTTATCCAATTGTTATGAAGATTTTCAACTACCTTATAAACACTCAAATCTGGTAGCGTAAGTACATAAACATTATTCTCCCATCCCCCTGCAATTAAAAACTTTTCCGAAGGAGAAATCTCCAAAGTGGTTAATTTAAAATCACTTATCTTCTTATTTTCTATTAATGTACCTTCAGGATCGTAAAGCGACAGGTATCCAGAATTTTCTGAAAGTATCAAATATCCATTTTTTGTTATTTCAAAATCAACTATTTCTTCAGAAAAAGAAAAATGATTTTCAATTATTCCTGAATCAATATTAAATACACCTATTTCACTGTCGGAAGTTAAGTAATAAATATGATTATTATTTCTTATAATTTTTATAACATCGGGTTTTTTTAATTCCAGTAATTTTTCAATTGATTTTGAATAGATATTTAAAGAGTATATGTTAACTCCATCGTTTAAATAAAGAATATCGTTTTTTTCATTACTCCATTCAATAGCTTTTATATTAAAATTATCCGGCTTTAGTTCTTCGAGTATTTTTAAAGTTGAAGAATCAAAAAGGATAATCTGATTATTCATAGTTAAAACAGTAAAATTTTCATTTAATGGTGAAAAAGAGACCTCTCTAATTGTTAAACCTAATGAAAAAGAATTTATTATCTTCAAATCTTTATCCAATACATAAATATTTCCGTTCATGGAAAAAGCAAATACATTGTTATTTACCATCTCTAATTTACTTATTGAATAATTATCAATTTTGAAAGATTTTATTTCTTTATTGTTTAAATAATCTATCAAAAAAATCTTACCTGAATGGTCTGCTACCAATATTGTACCTTCGTCGTAAAATTCTGCAACCGTTGGGATCGTTGAAAATTTCCGTTGAAATTCGACCTTTCTTTTGGTAATATTGTATACGTAGACCGTTTTATCTAAGGAAGTAAATATTATTTTATCTCTAAAACTGGATAAAGAGGAAATAGATTCGTCGGTTACGTTAATTTTGTAATTAAGAAGAGAGGTATCGTTGTTAAACACTTCTATTGTTCCATCACTTTCGGCGATTATAGTATATTTATTGTCGAGGATCCATTCCACATGCGTTGGTATAGAAGAAGTTGAGTAATAATGGGTAATGCACTTTTCCCTCAAATCATAAGTTTTAAGGTAATTATTCTCCACAATTGTAGAAATTTCGCCTGTATTTTCATTTACAAAAAAATCAATAATCTCCGAATGTTCAAAATTATTTACTATTAAATTGGAGAAGATGTTTATACTGCAAAAAATAAGGATAAAAATTAAGAAGAATTTTCTCAAAGCACTCAGCTCTCTCTCATGGATTTTTGATTCTCTATTTCCTATTATATAATAAAATGGCCTTAAAAAGAATGCCAATATAAAAATTAAAGGCTTTAGAAATTAAACAGCGCTGAAATAGCTTTTGCTGATTTATGCAAAAAGCTTTTATGTAATAAACCATAATTTTGAATTTGGGGATCTTAAGGGGTTTACCCCTTAACGTTTGGCGAAGGGGCGCTATATATAAAGTTTTAGGCTAAGACCAAAAGGAGGCTTTAAATTTGAGTGAAAAAGTAAAGATAATCAATGTAATAAAACAAGATGATAACTATTTCGCTACCATAGAGAATAATCCTTTTTATCCTGATGGAAAAGGAGGGCAACTTGGAGATAGGGGTAAAATTGATACTGCTGGAGTTTTAAGCACCACAGAAAAAGGTGTGGTCTTAAACAAATATTTAAACCCTGGTGACTATTTATATGAAATAGATGAAAAAAGAAGATGCGATATAGCTCAACAGCATACTGCACAACATATATTGTCAGCCGCTTTTGAAAAAATAGCCTCATTAAAAACCGTTAGTTTCAAGATGGGTGAAGAATATTCTACTATAGATTTGAATGGACAGAATATCGGGGAAGAAGTATTAAATAAAGCCGAAGAACTTTCAAACGATATCATTTCTAAGTGCATAAAAGTGGAAGAAATATTTACGGATAAAGAAGGAGTTCAGAAATACAATTTAAGAAAACCTCTAAGTGATAAAGTAAATGGTGAAGTGAGGCTGATAAAAATCGATGATTTTGATATATCTGCTTGTGGTGGTTTCCATGTAAAAAACACAGGTAACATCAATCTTTTAAAGATAACAAATACAGAAAGAGTGAAAGGGAATTTAACGAGGGTGTATTTTTTAGCAGGTCTTAGAGCCATTAAGGATTATTCACAAAAAGATTCGATTTTAAAAAACATTTCTTCTATTTTGACATCGGGGTTGTATGATTTAGAAAACAAAATAGAAATTCTATTAAATGAGAACAAAGATTATAAGAATCGTATTAAAAAGTTAGCAGAAAAAAATGCATATTATCTTGCAAAAGATTTAATCGAAAAATCGGTGGTTGTGAATAAAAATAAAGTAGTTTACCATAAAAAAGAGGACGAAACAGCGGATTTCTTACACAAATACGTAGATTTAAAAGATTATACACTCATTATTGAGGATGAAAAGAACAAAACCTTTTCTATTTTCTCAAACAATATTAACTGTAAAGAGCTTATAGACAAATTAAAAATGAATAACAACATCAAAGGTGGGGGAAGCGAAGTAAGAGGTAACATAAGCGGCGATATAAAATTCGAAGATATTCTCAAAATATTAGAAAAATAGCCCAATCATGGGCTATTTTTCAGAAATAAACTTTCTAATTCTTAGATTCAAAGATTTTCACGTAAAAATTTTCTATGTCTTGTTCGTTTGTATTGTTTTGAAGTAAAACTATATTTGTATATGGATCATAATTTTTGTTGGGTTCGTATAATTTGGAATTTGGGTCCAAGTCCAATAATCTTTCGATTTCATCTTTTGATAAATGAACGGTTTTTGGAAGAATGTGGATGTCTTTTCCTAATCCATCTTCTATAAATTTATCTAGACTAATCTCTTCATTTTTTTCATAGGAGACATATTTTAGGATATCTATAAATATCTCAGCTGGATACCCACCTGTAATTGCTCCAAAGGGATTTTGCTGTTCGTCAAAGAATACAAAGGTTGGTGTATATCTGGCACCAAAGGCATAAAACAACTGACCATAATTATATTCTTCTCCTTGAAATGTGGCTTTTTCAGTGGTAGGAAAGATTTCAACAAAAACAAATTCTGTGCGTAGCCATTTTTGAATCTCTTCATCCAACAATGTTGTTTCTTTAAATTGAGTACACGCTGGGCAAGTAGGTGATGAAAACATAACTACAACTTTTTTGTTTGTTAATTCGGCAACTTCGAAAGCTTCATTGAAATTTTCAAAAACAAATTCATCTAAAGGGACAGAAAATATTGTAATTACTGATAGAATAAATAACGTTACAATGAAAAATTTTTTCATAATGTATACCTCCATTCTATAATACACTTATATTGTTAAAAATCCCAAAGGAAACCATAGTACCCACTACCATAAGTAAAATACCACCAATAATTCTCAAGGATTTTTGCCATTTAGGTTCTCCTAAGGTTACTTTAGATAATATTTTACTGACGATGCCACTAAAAAATAGAAACGGGATGGAAATACCTAGAGAATAAATAAAAAGTAAGAGAGCACCTCTCATCGCTTCTCCAGTAGTCGTTGCTAAGGTAAGAATCGAAGCCAATATTGGGCTTGCACACGGGATCCATACTAAAGAAATTAGAATCCCAATTAAAAAGGCGGAAAAAAAGGAATTATTTTTATTGTATTTTCTTAGGTCTATATTCTTTGCAGAAATCAAACTTTTATTCATCAAAAACAGAAATCCAAATAATATTATTAAAACACCAGCAACTATGTTGATAACACTTTGGTACCTTGCAAGCATCATACCAATACTACCGGAAATACTGCCTAACAGGGCAAAAAAGAGAGAAAGACCAAGAAAAAAACCAAAACTCCTTTTGATGACCAAACGAGTGTTTGAGATATCAGGGATCACCAATGCGAAAAAAACGGGTATTAAAGGGAAAACACAAGGGCTGAAAAATGATAATAACCCACCAGAAAATGCTGTTAAAAAACTAACAGAATTTGTTATGGCAAGAGGATTCATAATGTTAACTCCTTTTCTAAAATTATTAAAAGTTAACGATACCCTACTAGGGTATTTTAATTATATCACATTGTTTGGAATTTTAGCAACAAAGATGAGGATAAAGATTTTCTGAAGAAGTAGTAACATTATTTACTCAAGGAAAGCAGCAGGTAATTAGATGAAAAAACTAAAAGAAGGCTTCTCAAACATATTGTACAAAACAAATATAAGATGAGCGTTGATGAAGAAAAAATAGTAAAAAATTTGGAATTTCTCTTTTTAAAAAGGTATCAATAAAACTTTTTAGGCAGGAAGTAGTTAATTTAACCACCTCCTACCTAAAAAAGTTCACTTCTTTATCCAGTCGAAAACTTCTTTTTTTGAAATAGTAGCCAAAGCTATGTAGTTATCAGCTCCACCGTAGTAAACGTAGTATTGATCACCATATTCAACCAATGCATCTGAGAATACAACGTTTGGAACTCCTCCGAAAATCTCCCAGTTTTCCTGAGGCTCTAAAATAGGTTCTTCTGTTCTTTTTAAGACCTTTGTTGGATCTTTTAAATCTAAGAGCATAAAACCTAACCTGTAGATAGGTCTAATATCTTCTTGAACACCATGATACAAAAACAACCACCCATAAGGGGTTTTTAAAGGTGGACCGCCTGCTCCGATCTTTAAGTTATCCCAATAATCTTTTCTTGGAGAAGCAATTTTTACATAATTGTCCCAATGTATTAAATCATCAGAATATGCAAACCAAATATCTGGTTCCAACCTATGAATTAAGATATATTTTCCATTAACTTTTTCTGGGAACAAGGCAGCATCTTTATTAGGACTTTCTGGTAAAATACTTCCGTATCTTTCCCACATAAAGAAATTCTCTGTGGCAGCCAAAGATATTTTGATATTTCTCGGAGAATAAGCTGTGTAACACATATAATATTTTCCGTTTATATACGTTACTCTTGGATCTTCAACGCCGTACAATTCTGAGACATCTGAAGGTTCAAATACCGGTTTTTCCATTCTATTAAAGTGTATACCATCCAAACTTACCGCATAGCCAATCCGAGAAACCATATCTTCTCCTTGGGCGCGGTACAACATATGAAAAACTTTCCCGTCATAAACTACCGCAGGATTAAAAACAAACCTAGACTCCCACAAATGCATTGGATTAGGTCCAAACAATGGGTTTGACAAATGCCTTTTCAATTTCAAATTCAATATATATCCCTTCCTTATAACGACAGTTTTTTAATTGTGATTATTTCAGAGACATTGAAATTCCTTGCAAAAATGCCTTTCTGAAGATTATGAAAATGAGCACCATTGGTAAAGTTTGAATCACCGAACCTGCCATTACTGGTCCAATATACGCACCGTACTCGTGATTAAAGCTTGCAAGCAAGACAGAAAGAGGCATTTTATAATAGTCCTGAATAACAATGAGTGGCCACATAAAATTATCCCATACTCCGATGAAAGTGAATAGCCCAACAATGGCCATAACTGAATTATTTAAAGGTAACATAATTCGAAAAATAATAAACATATCAGAGGCTCCGTCCATTTTTGCAGCTTCGATGTAGTCGTTTGGTGTCCCTCTAAAGCTTTGAGTCATCATAAAAATGCCCCAACCACTCATAATAAAAGGAACGATTAAAGCTGCCAACGAATTCAACAGATGCATGTTTCTCATTAATATATATAAAGGTATGGTAAACATGAATCCCGGAAACACCATTTGGAAGATAATGAAATTAAATATCCCATCTCTTGCCTTAAATCTATATTTTGACAAGGCAAAAGAAATTATAGCAGATGTTATTATAACACATACTGTAACGGTGACTGACACAAATAAACTTATAAAAAATGCCCTTATAAACGGTCTATTCATTCTTTCGGCGCTTTCTAATATAAATCTAAAATGTTCTAAAGTGAACCTCGTTGGTAGGAATCTGGTATAGATTTCAGCAGAGGGTTTTACCGATGCCAAGAATAGCCATGCATAAGGGTACAACCAGATTAGAGATAAAAAGAACATCAATATATGAAGAATTACATTTCCAGACTGTATTTTTTTATTTGTCATACTAGATCAACTTCTCTCTCCATAGTTTTCCTTATTACCCAAATCATTCCAAAGCTTATAATAGCTACAAACACTGCCATAGTTGCAGCGTAAGTTGGGTCCATTCTTTGAAATGCTGTAGTAATCATATGCATCATCGGGGTTAAAGTACTTCTCATTGGTCCACCACCGGTTATCATATAAGGTTCTGTGAATATTCCAAAAGCCAAAGTAATAGCCAATACCAAGACCATTATTATAGAAGGATTTAATAGTGGCAATGTAATTCTAAAAAACTTTGTAAGACTTCCTGCTCCGTCTAACTCTGCTGCTTCATATAAAGATTTTGGTATAGCGGTTAACCCAGCATATAGTATTAAGCCATAATAGCCAATGAATTTCCAAATAACAATCAACGCAATGGAAAACATCGCCCATTGTGGGCTTGTAAACCAAGGAATAGTGATACCAAAAAGACTATTTAGGGCTTTATTTATTGGTCCATTCACAGAAAAAAGGTTTGAAAACATAATTGAATAAGCAACTCCTGATGAAACATTGGCTACCAAAAAAGAAAGAGCTACAAATGTTTTGCCAAACTTTATTTTGTTCAAAGCAATGGCAAAGAGTAAAGCTCCTATTAACACAAGAGGAATATAGTACATCATAAAACGAAAAACATTAGTTACTGTTTTCCAAAAAAGAGGGTCGGTTAAGACCCTCGTAATATTGCGAAAGCCAACGAATTGGGGTGATCCGACAAACCTCCATTTAGAAAAAAGAAGTATAAACAACCATACAAAAGGATAACCCCAAAATATTGCCGCATAGATTAAATATATTGATGAAATACTAAAGCCTTTCCTTGCTTCTTTTTTTGCTAACCCTATTTTTTTACTCATTGTTTTAACCTTCCCTTACCAAAGGATTCTATTTATAGCCTTAATTGCATCATCCAAAGCTTTTTGAACATCTTTGGTGCCATGCATCAAAGGTTCAATCAATTCAACAGTCATGATATCTTGTACGTCAACAGTTGTTGTAATTGGTGCGGGAGGAACAGCATAGGGGACATATTTGGCATATTCAGCCGCTAAAGGATTTGTCTCCCAAAAATCAGCAAATACTTCATTAGATAACAAGTCTTCTCTTGCTGGTGGCATTTTGGTGTATTCTAACCATTTCGAATCGAAATCTTCTCTCGAAAATACCCATTTAACAAATTCCCAAGCCTCTTCCAAGTTTTTTGTAGTATTAAAAATTACAAGCCCCTTTGCGTCTGCAAAAGTATAAATCGGTTGATCACTTGGATAATTGTCAGGAACTGGTGGCGGTGTAATAACAATATCATCAACTACGTCTGGATACTGATTCTCGGCATAAGCGATGCTCCAAGGACCCATCAATGTTCCAGCAATTGCTCCATTATAAAATGGATCAGAACCTAAGTCTACAGCAGTCCATTGGTTATCAAACATTGTTTTGATAAACTGAGCTACTTCTTGGCCAACTTCGTCGTTGAATGTTGCTTTCATTCTTTCAGTATCTATATATGATTTTCCTTGACCTCCTGCATAGTAATACGTAATGAAGTCAAACCATCTATCCCACCAATTTCTACCCGCAATTACTTGGATGGAATATCGTTCCATCGGTACCACAAAGTTTTTAGAAAATTCGTAGATCTCCGAGTACGTTCTTGGGGGATTATCAAAGCCAGCTTCTTTCAATAAAGAATCTCTCCACCACATCAGAACAGGGTTTGAATAAATAGGTATAACATATGCATTACCGTTTATTTTCCAGCCTTCTATGATACTTCCCATCTTTCGTGTTTCAACAAGTTCATCGAAACCTTCCAATTCATTTAAAGCTACTAATTGGCCTATATCCGCTAACTGTGCCGCAAATCCTGAAAAGATGTTGGTGGAAATATCCGGGGCTCTTCCCGAAGCTATAGCTGTTAGAATAGCTTCTTCTGAGCTTCCTGCTGCAGGAATGGTAGACCACTCGATATCGATTTCAGGATGTAAAGTTTCATATTCAGCAACGACTTCCTTCCAAAACATTTCTTGTTGTGGATTAGGCGCGGTCCAAAAAACGAGTTTTGTCTGGGAAAAGGCAAAAACCGTCAGCAATAACGCAATAAACACCACTGTTAACTTTTTCATACTGATCATACCTCCTTTGAATTGGGTTACTAACCAATAATTATTTGTAATTTTTTAAAATAAGTCATTTTATTTCTTGTATTGCTTGATCACTATTCCTAATTCTTAGCTCTTATCGTACTATCTCTTTCAATAAAGGTGGTGAATAACGAGATCATTGCTGGATGAGGATTCTTTTCATTGATCAAATCAATTAGTCTATTTAAAGCGATATTCCCCATCTCAAACTTGAAAACTTTTACCGTTGACAGTTTAGGTTCAGAAACTGAAGAAGAGATAATATCGTCAAATCCAATTAGTTGAATATCTTTTGGGACATGAATTTTTTTCTTTTTTAAAAAATTTAAAATTATTAAAGCTATAACATCATTTGAAGCAAAAATTACATCAGGTTTTTTGGATAAAGATAAATTTAATGCATATAATATACCTTCTGGAGTTTCGTCACACTCGAATGTTTGAGGCAGCAATCGAAATTCAGTCATCGCTGCCGTGTATCCTTCAAATCTATTTCTAAATCCCCAATATGTAAGTGGACCGTGAATATGTACAATCTTTTTATATCCTCGTGAGAGCATTTGTTTTATTGTATAATAGGCGCCATCAAAGCCGTTTGAGATTACGGAATCAACTTTTAAAGCAGGAATATAATTATCTACAAGTACCTTTGGTAAATCTGAATTTTCGACTAACTTAGGTAGACGGTCTCCTCCCATTATAAGCAAGCCATCCAACCCTTCCAATAATTTTCTGTTTCCATTATCAAAGGTTTCCAATTTTATTTGGATGTTGTTTTCTTTTGCTAAACTTTCAATTCCTGCTAAAACAGTTGTATAGAACTCTCTTATACCAAATGAATCATTTCCCTTGAGAATTTTGTCTATCCTTTTACTAATGACTAAACCAATGTTATAAGAACTTTTTTTGTTGGCTAAATTTCGAGCGATTCTCGAGGGTTTATAATCTAATTCTTCGATAGCTTGCAAAACTTTTTCTCTAGTTTTTTTTGAAACATTGTCTTTTGAATTCAAAACTCTTGATACTGAGGCTATAGATACACCAGCTAATTTTGCAACATCATCTATCTTTGACATTTAGTAAAACCTCCATATTGTAAGCGCTTACAAGAAAATTATAACAGCATCCTAAAAGAAAGTCAAACCTGGTTATAACCAAATAAGGCCAATTAAAGGTAATTATTCTCAATTATTTGAAAAAATCTCCATTTTTCTAATAAGTTGGGTTCGATGAAATGTATTTAGAAAATCAAAAAATAAGAAAATAGGAGATTTCGACTGCTAAAGGTCTATAATTGCTTTTAATTACATTTAAACAGTTATAATCGACTTTGCATAGATTCTTTTTAGGTGCTATAATTATCAATAAGATTGTAAGCGCTTACATAACGATAAAACACAAAGTCTGGTTGGTTTGGAGTATCCCAATAAATGTATTTATGAAAAATGAAAGGAGGAGGAACAAAAGTGAAAAAAGCGAGGATGTTTGTAACTTTAGTGACGGTTCTTCTTGTAGCCTTCACTCTTTTTGCAGAGGAAAAGGTGTTAAAAGTTTCTACCGAGCAAATGACAAACCTTGAGGTTCCATTTGTGGTGAGTTTTTCTGAGTTGTTGGATTTTGTTGGATATGATTTCGATGCAAACTGGAATTCTATCAGAATAAAAGATTCGAAAGGGAAGAATCTTCCCTATCAGATTGTGGATGTTGATCAAAACGGAAGGATTTCCTCTTCAGATTTTCTCCAATTTGTATTTAAGAATGAAGCCAACATAGTTGTATCGGATGATTGGGATTTAGACTTACTACAATTCGAACCAGCTTTCACAATTGAGGAAAAAGAAGGGGAATACAATGTAATAAACAAAAATTTTACGGTCAAGGTAAATAACCACGGATTAGCAAATTTTACTAAATATGGCAATGTTGAAGGAATCTTGTACAATGAACTTGGGACAGCGAGAATTGCAGGGTGGTCAGGTAGCACATACTATGTAGACGGGAAGTTAGGTAAACACGTTGAAACAACATCTATGGGATTAACCGTGAAGGATTTAAAAGTTTTTGATCCAGGACCTGTCGCTGTAACTGTTCAGGCTGTACTTTCCTATGAAGATCTTCCTGGTCTCACACAAAAGTTAACCACACATATTTTTAAAACTGGTGATGTGTTAGTAGAAAATGAATTTTCATTCTCCAATTACGTGGACATAATGAAATTACAAGTTATGTCTACAGCACCTTTAACAACCGTTGATGATAGTTCTTTGCATATCACTCCTATATTTAGAAGAATGATTTGGTCAGAGCAATTAGGAGTAACTCCATATGAATATTGGAAGGAAAGAGACGCCATAGAAATAGTTGATGAAAATGCTTATGTGGTATTTCCAGCTATCGATTCTATGAAACCTTTATGGTGGGGAGCGACATATGCCTTTGTTTCCATGGAAGATTGGAGAGCTAATTTTTCAGAGAAATATGGTTTGATAGCAACAGAAATATTACCACAAACCTCCGTTGTTTATTCTGACCTTAAAAAATTTGTTTATAATGATTTTTGGTTTTATGAAAGTAGAGAATTTAGAGATGGAATATTTAGATGGATCCCAGGAGAATTGAATAATTATGAAGCTACAAAAGGCATCTTTGAAGGAACTAATGAAGCTGATTGGATGATGAAATTCAAAGCCGGAGACAAAGTTACTTATACGAGATATTTCTCAATCTATTCCGCAAAGGACACTGTAGAAGCTATAAAATTGCTTGAAGGAAGAACACGCGAGATACAAAACTTAAAACTTATTATTCAGTAAACCTTTTATTTCTGCAGCATTTATAAATGCTGCAGAAATATTTGTTAGCACAAAGTTTATAGGGAGGAACAATTATGAATTGGAGGAAATTCTTCATGTTTTCTTTTCTTTTTTTATCTGTAATTTCTTTTAGTGTGCCGGAGATGAATCTTAATCATCTTGAATTTTTAAGGGACGAATTCATAATAGAAGGCGAGACAAAAATCGGTTATTGGATATATGCTGAAAAATTCGGAGATACATATGTTCACACAGAGGCAAAAGGTGAAGGAGTAACTTGCGTAGATGATGTAGCGAGGGTTGCAGTGTTATACACAGAACTTTATAAACTTTATCACAACGAATTTTACCTTCAAAGAGCAAAAGAAGCTTTAGATTTTGTGATGGCACTTCAAGATTCTGATGGAGATTTCTACAACTTCATTTTTGATAATGGGAGTATTAATAAGCAAGGGGTAACGAGTAGAAAAACAGCAAATTGGTGGGCGGCAAGAGGATTTTGGGCTATCTCAAACGCCTTAGAAATCTTTGATGAGGATCGGGATTTCCAAAAGAAATTAGACAATTCTGCCAAATTAGCTTATACTTTTTTATCAAAGAGCTTGGATGAGGATTATTTTTTAAATAAAAATTCGGATGTTTCTTCCGTTTTCCTTTTAGGGGTTATTGAATATTATAAATATACGGGGTATGAAAGTGCAAAAGAATTAGCTATAAAAATTGGAGATTCAATTCTTAATACACAGATAAAAGAAGGACTAATGAAGGGGGCGTTCAACGAAGGAACGGATTACCAATTATGGCATAGTTGGGGTAGTAGACAAGGGGAATCTCTGATAGAACTGTACAAGGTAACAGGAAATACTAAATATTTAGATTCAGCAATCTTTTTAGCGGATGAATTCTATCCATTATTGCTTTCTCTAGGTCCTGTTTATGAAATAGGAAAGTATATAAAAATGTATCCTCAGATTGCTTATGCAGTCGAACCAATAATTTCTACCTTGGTGAAATTATACTCCGTTACCCATGAAGAAAAATATGCCTACATGGCCGCATTGTTTGGAGGATTTTTTGAAAGGAACAACCATTTATCTTCTCCTATGTACGGACCAAACGGTGAAGGTTATGATTCTTTACACTCGATATATATAAACAGCAATGCTGGTGCTGAGTCGACAATATCTGCTTTGCTAAGTTTAGTCAGATTAAAAACCTTACCTTCCAAGGTTCAACCATTAACTTTGTCTAAAATAGTTAGTGGTCGAGAAACGCTAATATTTGAAGCTGAAAAAATGGATACGGGCATTTATTATTTTGAATTGGATAATACCAATAATATCCGGATCAAAACTGAAGAAAGCATAAGGATAAGACAAAAAATTGATAATTTTTATTATGGTGAATATGAAGTTTACATATCCGGGTCTTTTGATTCTAAAACCTACGTTAAAGCTTCTTCTGGAGATAATTCAACAGATAAAAACTTAGATCCAAATGAGGGCATCATGTACGTAGGGAACTTAAATATGGAGGAAAATCAAATTATTTTGTACTTAAAACCTGAAAGTGGTTTTATTCACATTGATCAAGTCATTTTGAAACCAATTGATCCCATGTTTATATTTGACTTTGACCAATTTTATTATGAATTCTCAAAGGGCAAAATTGTAAAAACAGCTTATGAAACAACAACAGAAGAAAGTTTATATGCTCAAACCGCTGAAGTTGAAAGTGTTGTTATTGACAATAGCTTTTTATTGGATATAGAAGAGTTATTTAACAACGACGGCATTGTAAGTTTCTCCGACAGAAAATCCGGCAATTTTGATAATTACGATGGAATAATAGGGGCAAAATATCCAACAGAGGAGCTTATAAAACATTTAACGAATAATGTGTACTTTTATGAAAAGGAAGATGTTTATTTTAAATTTAAAATTGATGGAAAAGACAACCTAATACTAACTTCTCAGGTTATAAATCTAAAAGATATGGAAAAAATATTTGATTACATGTACATTGTAGGAGCGAGTGACCATGGAAATTATACAGGTAAGATAATGATACTTTACCAAGATGGATTAAGTCAAGAGGTGAACATCGCTTTTTCCGATTGGTGCCAATCTCCAATTTATGGTGAAACGGTTCTTTTAGAATTCGGTTATAGATACGATAGCTTAGGAATAACAGAAAATATAAATCCGAAAATGTATTTGTTGAAGATTCCTTTGAAATCTGTGCCTGTACAATCTATCTTTTTGCCTCAAATCCCAACAATGCATATCTTTGCCATATCTTTAAAGTGAATTCGATTTAAGAGTCCAGTTATACTTTTTGAAAATAGAAAGGTGAAACCCATTTATGAATAGTTAATTCTTATTCAAAAAAAGACTTGGGATACTCCCAAGTCTTTTCTAAAGGATCATATCTTTTTTAATGACACTTCCGTCACTGTCGTATATTTCGAAATGGATCTTTTTTATTTTTAAGATATTCGTTGGATCGTATGTTTTCACATCTATTTTGAAATCATTACCTACTTTTGTTATATCTATCTTTAAATTACCAAACTCACCTTTTGTAAAGTTGTAAGTGGTTCCATCGTCATCATAATAATTGTAAATAGCGTGATCGCTTACCAAACCAATAACTGTTAGTTCTGTAATTTCTTTTTCACCAACATAATTCATGGGTTCGGAAAGAAGTATCAAACTATTCTCTTTTATGAAGAGAGGAATTTCATTTAAATCTGCCTCAATGTAATAATCTCCTGCTTCATAAACTTTCATATTTCTTTCTTCGAATTTAGAAGCCGTCCAATTTAACCACTTAACTTCTGGCAAGTGTACATATCTTCCCTTTTTGTTTTGTTCGTGAACCGGTGCCACCATCAAAGAATCTCCGTACATGTATTGATATTCTATATCTTTCACCCTATCCCCTTCAAATACAAAAGATAAGGGTTTTACAAATGGAACCGATTCTTTGACGGAATTCATATATTCTGAGTAAGTATACGGTAGAAAAGCATATCTGAGCCTTACTATATCTCTCATGATGTTCAATGATTCTTCATCGAACTGCCAAGGCTCTTGGGGCCTTGTATTTAGCGCAGAATGGTTTCGATAAAAAGGTGTGAACGCACCTAACTCCATCCATCTTATGACTAATTCGGCAGATGAATCTGCTCCAAAGCCACCAACATCAGCTCCCGTATAGAAAAATCCCATCATGTTTAAAGATTGAAGCATCCTTATATTAACAAGCATGTGTTCCCACCAAGATTTATTATCCCCCATCCATATTGAAGCCATCCTGTGAAGGCCAGGATAACTACTTCTTGAGAGTAACAGATATCTTTCATTTGGGCATAACTCTTTAAGCTCATCCGCAGTTGCTTTTGTCATGTTGAATCCGTATAAGTTATGAACCGTATCGTGGTTTATTAAACTACTGTCGTCTAGTTTATGGTAGAAGCTTTTATAATCTTCTCTGTTGCTGGCTATGTTCAAAAGTGTTTCCTTTGCCAAGAAAACCTCTATACCGGCATTTTCCTTATTTTCCTCTAAATATTTTAAGATTTTCAAAAGATTGTCTAATCCTTTAGGGGTGTAAAATATTGAAGGTTCATTCATATCGTTCCAAAAGCCTTTTATTCCCATATCTGTAAAGAGTTTATACTTCTTACCCCACCATCTTCTAACTTCTGAGTTCAAAAAGTTTGGAAAGTGCGTAGGTCCTGGCCAAACAGCTGCAACAAAGTCATTACCCTTTTCATCCACACAGAAAAAGCCTTTTTCCTTGCCTTCTTCGTACATTTCATAGCCCTTTTCTATCTTTACCCCGGGGTCTATGATGGGTATAATTTTTATTCCTATATCTTTTAGGTCTTTTACCATCCCTTCGTAGTTAGGGAATTTTTCTTTGTTTATGGTGAAAACCTTGTAACTATCCATGTAATCTATATCTGTATAAATGACATCACAAGGGATACCAGTTTCTCTGAATTTTTTTGCTACATTTCTAACTTCTTCTTCTGAAAAGTAACTCCATCTTGATTGCTGAAATCCAAAAGCCCATTTTGGAGGAATGTAAGGTTTACCTGTTAAATTAAAGTATTCCTTTATTATGGATAGCTTTTCATCAGAATCAAAGATATACAAATCAAAATCTTTTGAAGGAACGGTTATCTTCAAAATATCTTTATCTGTGAATCCTATGTCAAAGATAATTTCAGAAGGATAATCGATGAACAATCCAAAAGTAATTTTTCCATCCAAGATTATAAAAGGATGAGAACCGTATAAAGACATTTTGTCAGGGGTATGTTCAGGATCATCTGTGTTGTAAAATCTGTAAATTTTACCTCTTTTGTTCAATGCCCCAAGAGTTTCTCCTAATCCATATACAATATCTTCTTTTGACATCTTGTATATGAAATTTATTTTGTTGTCTTCTTGTTCAACTTGAAAATATGGGATGGCATTGTTCTTTTGAAAATCCTTGCTTTCTAAGTCAACGATCACCGCCCCGGTTTTAAAAGGTTTGCCACTTCTGTACAAAGTAGTGTATTGCGTTAACTGCGTCTTTGTGAACATAGGTAAATCCTCCTCCAGCCAAATAAATATGTAGTTTTTAAAAACTTTAGGACTTGATAGATAGTGTTTTTAAACTTTACTTTCTATTAATTTTTCTTCTTTTAATCTATGCAGATAATGTTCGACTTCTGCCTTTAAGTCTTCCTCAATTCCCAGCTCTGCTTTGGCTATTATAATAGCTTCTTCCTTTGAAAATCCTAGTTCAAATACGTTCAAAAATACGTCCAAAAAATCTCTAAAGGTAGGTATTTTTTCTCTTATTTGGTTCATCCATTTTATATCTTCGATATTGTACCATGAATCAGAAATCGGTCCAATATTTTTTCTTACCTTTCTTTTTTGTGAGGGGATCAAGTTAAAATCAATTTTTTCTTTGAAAAATTCAATTAATTCTTCTTCTACATCCCCATATTTGGAAAGTTGGTTAAGTTTTAGGTAAGTCATGTAATTTACATAATTAGTGATGAGTTTGCTTTGAACATTGACTAACTTGAAATGATTGTTTATAATTTTGCCTTTTACTTGTGCCGAAACTTCTTGACTCATGTTGTCTAGATCGTAGATAGTTTTTAAAACAGCTTTTCCTATCCAGTCAAGTGTATTTTTTGAACATTTATCAACTGTGTCGTCACTTGAATGGTAATACCTATCTGGCCAATTCGTTAATGAGACAGCCGGTATTCCCAAGTTTGGATCTGAAAACATGTAATGGTCAGAGCCTCCTGAATATTTTTCGAAAGATAATCTAAAATCAGGATACTCTAAATTCACGTAAAGAAGTTCTGCTAAAAAAGAAGGTATTTCCCAAGGGGATGGAGTTAATTTAAGAGTTGATCCCGTTTTAAATTGATCTTCTCCCACCATATCTAAGTTTATAACGTAAGCGTTTTTTGGGAATTCTGTTGTTAAATAAGTGGCTGTACCGTACATCTCTGCTACCCAAAGACCGATGATTTTTCTGTTTAAGTGGTCTTGGAACTTTTCTAATACTCTCATTATTTCTGCCAGTAGTGCGGAACCGCTTGCATTGTCGTTGGCTCCTGGCTTTGGATGACACAGATGAGCAGTTAGAATAATAGCTGGTTGATCGGTATCTTTACCTATTTTTTCTTGTAAGACTTCTAGGTTATTTGTTCCTTGATCTGCATCCAAAAATGCTTCTATCAAAACTTTTTCTTTTTTAAGCTTTTCCTTTAACTCTTGAAATTGATCATAAGATAATGCGTAACCAAAGGCGTACTTATTTTTAAAACTTGGGAAAGAAGTATAATTAATGGTATCAGGTAAAAGTTCTGGAGTTCTTCCTATGGATTTATCCTGAGCTTTCATATGGTAACTGAGGACACACCTCGCGTTGAATTTTTCTATTGCATAATGATACACAAGGGTCGGATTACCATCAGCCAATACCGCATTTCCCGGTTCAAAATTTTTGTAGTCTTCCTCTGTTTCTCCCTTTCCTACATCGAAGACTTCCAGTTTCTCTACACCATCAGTCTTATCTGATAGAAATATTGCCGAGATAGGTGTTAGAGAAAGATCAGAGACTATGTATTTCCCCCTATGATATTTTAAATAACCCCCCTTTAGATTCCAACTTGGAGGACTTTGCCATGTGTTGTAAGTTTTATCCATAGGGAAGGTAAGCAAAGTTGAATTTTTCAAATAATTTTGAATTATCTCTCTCGCTTTGGAATATTCAAAACTACCTTTTGCTCTATGAAAATTTGATATTTTTCTAATTAATTCTAAGGCATTTCTAGAAGAAAATTCATAAAATATATCTTTTAAGTCTATCATCTCATTCCCCCTCGTTTTCAAAGAATGTCTTTTTCTTCTATAAGGTCACTGCAGGCTTGTTCGGGAGAAACATGGTTTATGTGAAAGCCTGTACCCCATTCAAAACCAGCAACATTAGTTAATCTAGGTAATATTTCTATATGCCAGTGGTAATATAGTTCCAGCCCGTCAATAAACGGTGAAGTGTGTATGAACAGATTAAATGGTGGATCGTCAAGCTTTTTGTCAAATCTTTTGGTTATAATCGAAAGGGTTTTTGCTAAATCTTCAACTAATGCCGGATTGTTTTCTAAGGACCCAAAGTCATTTGAATGTTTGAGTGGAAGTATCCATGTTTCGTATGGAAATCTGGAGGCGTAAGGTTCTATAACAATGAACTCATCTGTTTTGAAAACGACCCTTTGTTTATCTTTTAACTCTTGGTTTATTATGTCACAATAGACACATCTTTCTCGAAACTCATAATAAGATTTGGATCCTTCTATTTCGGATTTAATCGTGATGGGAACGATTGGAGTGGCGATGAGCTGTGAGTGTGGATGTGAAAGGGAAGCGCCAGCTTCTTCTCCCTTGTTCTTGAATATTTGAATGTATTTTATGTTTTTGTCTTTTCTTATTGTTTGAAACCTTTTTAGGTAAGCCCATATTATTTCTTTTATTTGATCCATTGGCATATCAGCTAATTTTGCGTTGTGTTGTGGTGTTTCTATGATTACTTCATGGTATCCATAACCAGACATTTGGTCATATATCCCGACACCCTGTTTTTTCAATTCGTTTTCAGAGTCGAGCGCTGGAAATTTATTCGGAACAACACGAACCCACCATCCCGGGGAGTTTGGAGTAGAGTTAGCATCTCTAAAAGCTATTATTTCTTCAGGTGTACTGTATTCATTTCCGTAATCGAAAGGGCAGAAGGAGTTTTCTGTTTTTTGATGTTGTTTTTTGAAATCCATGGGCCTTTTCGATCGTTCGGAAGATATTATAACCCATCTTTTTATTATAGGATCTTTTCTCAATTCCATCATTCTAATAACCTCGTTTTTTGTCAAAGGCGATTTTGTATAATTCGATGTATTTCTTGGCGGCTTTTTCGTAAGAAAAGTCTTCTTTCATACAGTTTTCAAAAATATTAGTCCAGTCATCTTTCCTTTTTTGATGAAAGTACACGGCTTTCATTAAAGTGTATAATAAATTCGCTTCTTGGTATTCATAAAATCCGAATCCTGTTCCTTTCTTATCTTTTGGGTTGTATTCCGAAACCGTATCCTTCAATCCCCCTGTGTATCTTACAACGGGAACTGTGCCGTACCTCATCGAGTACATTTGGCCTAATCCGCATGGTTCGTACTTAGAGGGCATTAAAAATATATCAGATCCGGCGTATATTTTTTGAGCTAGATCTACATCGAAGGTTATGTTGATGGAGACTTTTTTAGGATAGATCTTTGTCAAAGTAGCAAAATAATCTTCGTATTTTTTATCTCCTGTTCCTAAAAGCACAAATTGAATATCAGTGAGTAACAAAAGGTCTATTATTTTTGAAATTAAATCGATTCCTTTTTGCTCAAAGAGCCTACCAATAAAAGAGATTAGCGTTATATTTTCATCCTTAACGAGCCCTAAGTATTCCTGCAAACTTGTTTTATTTTTTAATTTGTCTTTGTATGATTCAATGGGATAAAAAATGTGAGGATCTTTTATAGGATCATAAATGCTGTAGTCAATGCCGTTTAATACACCAAACAAATCTTCAGATCGAACCTTCAATATACCTTCTAGTCCGTATCCGTATTCTTCACTCTGTATTTCTTTAGCATAAGTGGGACTCACTGTATTTATGATATTACTGAACAAAATTCCACCTTTCAATATATTTACTTTTCCATAATATTCTAGGGCGTTTATGTTGAAAAGATAATTGGGTAATCCAGCCTGATTTAATACTTCGGGGTTAAAAAGCCCTTGATAACCTATATTGTGTATAGTTAATATTGTGGCTATCTTTTTTAAAATGTTGTCCTGTAAATAAACGGTTTTTAGATATACAGGTATAAGAGAAGTATGCCAGTCGTTTGCGTTGATAACGTTTGTGTCCGGTTCACATTCTTTTATAGTTTTTAAAACAGCATCACAAAAGTACGAAGTCTTCAAAAAGATATTTTCTTCATCATATATGTTTTTTGAATCGTAGAGGGTGTTCGTTTTAATAAAATAAATTACTACAGAGGAACCTTCTAAATAACTTTTATAAACACTAAAGGGAGACTTATGTGTATGGGAATCAGGTATTAAACCTGTTTTTACAAGCTGAAATTTAGAAGTATTAAAATTATTTTCTATGTTTTTATGAAAAGGCATCACAACGTATATATCTTCTCCTGCATTTTTTATATATTTTGGTAAGGCTCCAGCTACGTCTGCCAAGCCTCCAGCTTTAGCAAAGGGAGAGACTTCGTAGGATACGTAAGCTATTTTCATAATATGTATCGCCTCCTAGTGAGTAATTCTAAAAACTGTTTTAGCGCCCTTTCACCCCGCTCCCCACCCATAAGGAAAGGTGGAGTAGGACTTTACCCCGCTCCAGACGTTAAGGGGTAAACCCCTTAATAACCCCAAGTTCAAGGTCAAAAACATTTAAAAACATCGTTTGCACACTGCGGCAAACTTAAAAAGTTTTTTGCCCAGAACAGCAAAACGCATTAGCTTTTTTACCTGTCTTTATCTCCATTTTCTTCGTATATACCTTCATACTCTATATTTTCTTCGTCTAATATATCAGAAATGAGGTCAATATTTTTAATGCCTAATTTAAGACTGATCATTCTCTTTTCATCACTTATTTTGGCGGTCATTAGAGAGAGAAGGTTGATTTTTCGATTCGCAAATATGCTCAAGAGTTTGCCGAGTTCACCGGGAGCATCATTTATCTTTATTAATGCCCGTGTTCCTGTTTCATCAATAGCTGAGATGGTTTTAAAGGCTTTTAAAACTTCAAAAAGTCCAAAGACTCCTACAGGGCGCATTTCATTGTTAACAACAGGTAAAACTCTCGCTCTGTTTTCTAACATCAAAACTAGAGCATCTTCTAATAAGTCAGTGTCAAATAAAAAAGAGTCGGTAGGATCTAATAATTCTATTAATTTCGTATTTAAATCATGAGAAGAAAATGTAGGTATATCGTTGAAAGTGATGAGGTTGTACAAAGTTCCATCTCGTCTCACAACGACCAAATTTTCTTCTTCACTGCTTATTTTATCAAGGGCTTTTTGCAAGGTTTCGGTATACTCAATTGATTGAAAAGTATCATTTTGCCATAATTTTACATACATCATACAACCCCCAATATAATCTGTAAGGCTCAAAACAATATAATTATAAATTACTCATAAGGCATGCGAAAACTTGGGTATCTTTAATTAAATTATCAATTTTCACGTATTCGTTAGGTTGATGTGCTGTTCCATCAATTGTTGACCAAACAGCAGCAGGAAACCCTGCACCACGGACTATCGCTGCACAGGTACCTCCACCTATTCCACCAACTTTAGCTTCTATATTTCTAAGATTCATTATACTTTCTTTCAACATTTCTACACAGGGATGGTCTTTTGGTGTGGGTTTTGTTGATTTTTCAAGATGCTCCCCTTCAATTATTATTTTGACATTCCATTTATTCTCGTATTCTTTTGACAGGTTTTTAAGGTTGTTTATTATTTGCTCAACGTCATAATTTGGAAGAATTCTTCCATCGAAATATATAATATCTGTTCCGGGAATGGTATTTATGTTTTCAACATTTGAAACTTTTTTTGTTGGTTCAAAAGAAGAGTAAGGATAATTAAAGAGGTCATCTCGTTGGTTGTAAGTTTCATGGAAATATTTATCCGCCGCAACTGCAAAATCCATACCCGCTCTATGGGCGTTAATGGAGATATTGGGCATTGATGCATGGCCTTGCTTCCCAATAGTTGTTATTTTTAACCACATAATCGATTTTTCTGCAACTTCGATGAAACTTCCATCAGGTTCTCCCGCATCAGGTACGTAGAACCAATCTCCTTCTTTAAATAATCCTTGTTTTAATAAGTATTTTATTCCAAATTCTGAACCCGTTTCTTCATCTGAAACCAAAGCTAAGGCGATGTTGTTTTCTGGCCTCACTTTTAAATCCATAATGCTTTTCACGGCATACAATGTTGATATTAGAGATGCTCCGTTGTCTTCACTTCCCCTTCCAAAAATCTTTCCATCTTTTACTACCGGCTGAAAAGGATCTGTTTCCCACGATTTGATATCACCAGCAGGTACCTTGTCCATGTGAGTTACAAACCAAATAGTTCTTTGTGAATTTTGACCTTTGTAGGTTGCAACTATGTTTGGCCTGTATCCATATTCAACAGCATCGTCTGGAGCATCGTATCTTTTAATTTTGTAGAAATTCCATCCTTTAATCAAAGATTCTAGCCATTCTGCAGCTTCCTTTTCCCCAGGTCCTCCTGCACGTGGGTTGACAGAATTAATTGATGTAAACTTTTTTGAACTTTCAATAATTTCTTCTTTTAATTCTTCTACTTTTTTAATTATACTTTCTCTCATTGAATTATACCTCCCTATAGGTATTTGTAATTCAAAACCATTTCTTCTTTTTGAATATAATGATCATAGTTATAGCTATAGCTATAGTTGCCATGATACCTAAAATTATAAAATACCCAAATTTCCAATGCAATTCTGGCATATTCTCAAAATTCATTTGTAACTTTCTCTTTCGAAAGTAGTGTAATCAATTGTTCTTCAAACTGTGGGTCGTATTCAAAAGTTATGGGATCTTGTAATGTTTTGATACTTATTATGTGACCCCTTTTTGGATTACCAAAATCGGATAATAGATAAAGATAGAATAATATTTGAAATTTATAATCGTTGATTTTTTTTGGATCTCTCAATTCTGAGTATTTGTAATCCAAAATCTCAATATCACCATTTTCTATGATGACTTTATCAGGAATCCCAAATAACATGTATTCTTTTTTTCCTAAATTCAATTTTTTCATGAGTCTCCATTCATTTTTTATTATTTTATTCTCGGTGGGTGTGAAGGCTTTTTTCACTATATCTAATTCATCAAAACCCTGTGGTAGCTCTCCGCTTTTTATCATATTTTTTATGTGGCTTATGTTTTGAGCACTTCTTAGTTTAGAGTGTAAAAAAGATCCTCTAAAGATAAGCTCTTGATCTGAAAAAATGTTTTTTGGATCAAAATAAGTTGAAGGAGATAGAATAGTTCCACTGAGGTCTTCGATTAAATCTAATTCTTCAGTTTTTATTTCCTTGATTATGTAAGTTGGGGCTATATACTTTTTATATGAGAGATTGGTTAAGTCTTTAAGATTTTGTTGAGGTATTGCTTTAAACAAAGTATTTTTTTCATCTTGGTTTAGAGGTTGGAGGGCGTTTTCTTGTGCTTGTTGAATATGATCAGATTGAATTATATCTATCATATCTGAATTTTTTACAGTTAAGAAGAAATTATTTAATGTATCGGCTTTCTCATTGGACACTAAGATAGGTATCAGCAAGTCTTTCGCTCTTGTTATTCCCACATATACTAATCTATTGGATTCGGTTTTATCCAAAAACTCATTGTTTTTAAACCATTTGAACAGCCAGTGATCACTGTTTTCTACGCTCTCTTTATATACATTGTTCAAGATATAATATCTATTTCCTGTCGCATCAGGGATCGAAAATTCTGCATTAGAACCATTTTTTGTGCCTGAAATAGAGTTGTGTAAACCGATCATTAATACAATAGGAAATTCCAAACCTTTAGATTTATGGATGGTCATTACTTTCACACTGTTAGATGTTTCATCTTCTATAGAAGCCTCTTCTTCAGAGATATTAGAAGCATTTTTCAAAAATCTGACCAATTCAGAAAAAGAATTTGCCATATTGTTGTATTCTTCGGCTTGGTTTATAAGTTTTTTTATATTTGATATTGAAACTTCAGGATCATTTGTTAAAGCAAGTTTTGAGAAGTAATTGTTGTCGTTTACTATACCTTTCAGTATAGAAGAAGGAGTTAAATAGTATTTGAGATCTTTGTACTTTTTAAGCACTTTATAACTTTCCACTACATCTTCAGGGAATTCGCTTTGCATATTTTCAAAGGTTTCAAAGAAACTTCCTTGCCTTTTTTCTACTAATTTGGAAAGATCTTGAAAACTCATACCTACTAGAAGTGACATCATATACCTTACAAACTGGTAGTCGTTGAGAGGATTTTGAATTGAGTTGAGAGCAGCGAAAATAGCTTGAATTTCTGGTCTGTTGTAAAAAGATTTGCTGCCGAATATATAAAATGGTATATTGTATTTAAAAAAGGTTGTTCTAAGTATTTTCTCTGTATTTTTTAATTCTTTTGAAAGGACAGCGATATCTTTTGGTTCTATTTTTCTTCTTTCATAATATACTTTATTATTTTTTCTTACTTTGAAATCCATTTCTTGTCCTAACAACTTTTTTATAACTTTTGCCAACGTCTCTATTTCAATGGCAAGACGATTTTCTTGGTTGTTTAATCCGTTGTCATCCGTGGGTTCAATTATTATGTATTTAACTCTTTTAGTATCATCTTCAATCAAGGTGGGAATCGTTTCGGTCTCTTGGGGAGGGATTTCGGGTTCTGATATATCTTCTTCTTGGAAAGAGAGATTTTCTAAAAGGGTGGGATCGATATCTGACATCTGTAAATTATCTCTTTTAAATAAAGAGAATTCAGAAAGACGATTCGCGAAATTTATGATTTGTTGATGGGATCTTCTGTTTTTAGTTAATTTTCCTAAAAGAACTTCTTCATCGGAGTTTTGAGCTTCTGTTAAAGAACGAGAAAATACAGAAACATCTGCTCCTCTGAAACGATAGATGGATTGTTTTCTATCTCCAACATAAAAAAAGTAATTATCTGTGGTATGGAGTTTGTCAAAGATTTCTTTTTGAAGATAATTAGTATCTTGAAATTCGTCAACTACGATATATTTGAATTTATTTTGGTACTTTTTAAGAAGATCGGGGTTATTTTCGAATTCTTCTACAACCTTTTCTAAAACCGCTTTGAAGTCGTACAAAAAATTATCGATGGTTAATCCCAAATAGAATTCACTAGCGATAAGAGAAATAATTTTGACAAGCCATAAGAAGTCTTTGTAAAGTTCGGTGAGTTCTTTATCTGCTAATTCCAAGTCATTAGTTAATAAGACTCTTGACATTTCAATACGCCAGTTGGAAACAATATCTTGAATTATTTTTTCAAACTTGTCCAATCCTATTTCAGAAAGTATATTTTTAAAGGATTCTTTAAATTTTGTTTTTTCTCTGTTCAAAGTTTCAACATACTTTTCTATTTTTTCCTTTCTTTTTGTGGATAAGAAGTTGAGCCAATCTATTTCTTTATCTTGATATATTTCTAAGGCGACTCTTAGAGCAGAATAAACCGATCTTTCAACTTCTCGATCTCTTTGAAAATCGCTTATTATACTAAAATTTGGGTCTACCCCCATGGAAATGTTGTTTTCTCTTATTATCCTTGAGCAAAAGCTGTCTATAGTTTTAATCCATGAGCGGGATAAATTAATTTTTACTTCGTTCCAATATTGGTACCATTCTAATTTGCTGATGCCATATGGAGGTTTTTTAACCAGTTTGTTTGAAACCTCTTCCATAATCCTATTCTTCATTTCAGAGGCGGCTTTATTTGTAAAGGTAACCGTAAGAATATTATCAACTATGTCAGCATTTGGGAAATTCTTTTCTAATACTTTTATAAAATATTGTGTAAGAATATAAGTTTTGCCCGTTCCCGCTGATGCCGAGATGAAGAAATTCCTGTTTGGATCATCTATCTCTTTGTAAACATCAACTTTTTTTACAGTCATTTAGTATCTTGTCCTTTCAAATTTTGAAACAATTCGTTTTAAATATTATACCATAATTATATTATTGATTAAAAAAGTAAAGACGCCCTGCTGGATAGAGCGTCTAGAAGATAAGTTATAATTATTTTTATTTTTTAATTAGCTGTAATTTTTTTAAATTCTTCTTTGTTGTGTATTTTTTCGTAGACAAAATCTTTTGTAACTTTTCCGTCTTTGATTTCCACTATCCTACTTGAATATTTTTCTACTATTTTCATATTGTGCGTGATCATTATGATGGTTAGTCCAAGCTCTTTATTTATCTTCATTGTTAGTTCCATCACCTTTTCGACATTTTTGGGATCAAGAGCTGCAGTATGTTCGTCTAATAGCAGAAGATCAGGCTTCGTTATAGATGCAAGTACCATGGCGAGAGCCTGTTTTTGTCCCCCGGAAAATTCTTTGACTTTTGTTTTAAGCCTATTTTCTAATCCCATGTTTAAAGACTTCAACAATTCTAATCCTTGGTATTTTCCAAATGAAAAGAATCTGTTGCCTTTTTTGGATCCCAAGATCAAATTTTCTTCAAGAGTTAAATCAGGGAATACACCTCTATCAGGTTCTTGATACACTATACCGACATTTCTAAAGAGTTTGTAGGGCTTGGTTCTTTTTATGCTTTTGTTATTTAGCGTGAAACTGCCTTCATCTAACACTACCTCTCCGGTTAAAACTTTAAGAAGCGTTGTCTTCCCAGCACCATTGGGACCTATGATAGTGACGAATTCTCCCTTTTTAACGCTTAGTTCAAATTTGTCCAAGGCTTTTTTTTCATTAACTTGATTTTTATTGTATACTACTCTGATGTTTTTAAGCTCAACCATTTTTTAAATTCTACCCTCCTTAATCCTATTACTATTATTATGAACAACGCAGTTATTAGTTTCATATCGCTTGATTGGAAGCCGATTATGTAACCATATCTCATAGCTAATGCCAGTAAAAATTGATAGACAACAGCTCCAATTATGGGGCATAACATGTTATAGAACAAATTAAACCTGCCAAATATGATCTCCCCCAAAATAACCGCGGCTAAAGAAGTTACAACTATGCCTTGCCCCATATTTACATCTGAAAATCCACCGTACATAGAGAACAAGGATCCTGACAGCCCCGCGAAGAAATTTCCTAAAAATAATCCGATTATACTCATAATTTCGGGGTTCATACCCAGGTTTTTGATTCCTGCCTTGTTACCTCCGTATCCCCTGAGCGCAATTCCTAACTCCGTTCTCAAAAAGATTATTGTTAGAAGAGCAGATACAAATACTATCGAAGCTATTAGGATGGTAGAATTATATCCAGAGTTTTCTCTGAATGGAGATAAGGTTTTTTTGGTATCGTTTATTGGTAAATTACTTTGACTTTCATTTAAGCTACTCATGCCTAAAATGTCATCTAACTTCGTTTTTTCTGTGTATTGTGCTTCTTGCTGGGCTGTTATTTCTTTTGGAACAGAAACGTTCGGTCCATTCATGACCCTTATGTTTATCGAATAAAGCATGGTCATAATCAATATGCTAGCTAACAAAGAATTGACTTTTAATTTGTTATGTATTAGTGCGGTTATTATTCCAAAAAAACCGGCCATTAAACCACCTAGAATCATACACAGTATCCAAGGCAGGCCTGCGTACATAAACGCAACGGTTACCGCTCCTCCCAATACATACGATCCATCAGGTGTTAAATCCGGAAGGTCGATGACTCGGAAACTTATAAACACGCCCATTGCAACTAGGGAGGCTATTAATCCTTGTTCTAATATACCGACTAAATCCATAATTTTCCTCCTAAAATTTTTTCACGATCATTTTGTATCTACTATTTCATCTGCAATGTCTAAAAATTGTTGAGGTATATTTATATCAAGCGCCTGAGCTCTGTCCAAATTTATATAAAAGGTTAGCGCATCTGCTCCTACTATCCTAGATTCAATTTCATAAGGTTTTTTGCCGTTTATGAGATCAAGGACAATTTTTCCTGTTTCTATTCCTACTTGATAATAATCAAAGCCAAAACCTAAAACTGATGTTTTTCTAGCTATATCAATGTCTCCTGCAACTACCGGAATCTCATTTTTTTCAAATACTTGTCCTAAGATTTCAGCTGATGAAGCAACCAAATTATCTGTGTATAGATAGGCAACATCTATCCTGTTTGCCTGAGCGTTTAGGGAAGTTACAAGTTCGTTAGCGTTCGTTCCTGTAATTTCTATTACATTGAATCCAAGTTGAGGTGCAAATTTCTTGGTTTGATCTGCTAAAAAAACCGAGTTAGCTTCTCCGGTATTGTAAAGGATTGCTAAATTTTTGGCATCAGGAAATATTGTTCTTATAAGGTTTACATGAGTTTCAACAGGGACCATATCGCTTATTCCAACAACATTTCCTGGATTTTTACCAAATTTAGGTATCAAACCTGCACTGATTGGATCAGTAACGGCACTGAATACCACCGGCTTATCTTTTATTTCAGTTGCCGCTGCTTGAGCGGAGGGGGTAGCTATTGCAACTACTATATCTACATCTGTTTTGAATTTGTTAGCTATAGTTATCGCATTTTGAAAACTATTTTGAGCACTTTGATGCTCATATTCAAAATCTACACCGGACTCTTCAAGGTAATCAACTATTCCCTGATAAATCTTGTTTAAAGCAGGGTGTTCCACAATTTGTGTGATGCCAATCTTTACACCGAAAGCAAATGTGAATAGAGAAACGATTACCAAAGTTGTTAATACTTTTTTCATACCCTCACACCTCCTGGAGATTTTGTTTTCTCCGTATTTATTATAAAAAAAGGTGTCTACTCTTTTCGTAGACACCCACTTGTTTCTTCTTATACCTACTTGCTAGCTAATAGGTAACGGAAGGCACCAAGTTGGGTGTCTTTCCAATACCAAAAGTAGAAATATTGATTATTTTTTGATTTTACATCATTGAGAGGATTTGTTAAAAAGTGCAATGAAATTTTTTTCATAGTAACCCTCGCTTAATTGAAATTTAATTTTCCAAATTATACATCAATCAATAAGGATTGTCAAGTAAAAATTGTAATTTTCACAAAAGATTGGAGAAAATCCTGCTGAATGCTTCTGTAAATTTGATGGGGAAAGGCTGATTATTAAAGTAATCTTGAGAAATGTGAGAACTAATTTTTAAATCCTCAAGAAAAATATCTTCTATTTGTTTAGTTTTTTCCCTATCGTATATTAAGAGATTTGCCTCGTAATTTAGTTCAAAGCTTCGAATATCTATATTTGCCGTTCCAACGGTGGATATTAAGCCATCAATCGATACAAATTTAGAGTGTATGAATCGATCTTTTCTGTAAAAATACACTTCTACACCATATTTTATAATTTCTTCCAAATATGTTCTTGAAGCAAAATATACTAAAAAATGATCCATCTTTCCTGGAAATAAGATTTTTACTTTAATACCTGAAAGAGCAGCTATTTTCAAAGCCGAAAGAATACTATCATTTGGGATGAAGTACGGGGTAGCTATGTATATATGGTCTTTAGCAATAGTAATCATCTTATGGATCGTTTGCATTATGGATGAATTTTCTGACTCTGGGCCGCTCACCGCTATTTGTATTAAAGAGTTCCCTTTTCTCTCTTGTTTTTTAAAGTATTTACTAGGATCTATTTTTTCTTTTTTTCTCTCTGCCTTTACAATTGTTTGATAGTCTTCAAAGAAAATTTTTTGAAGTCCGTTTACAGCCTCTCCTCTAACTTTTAAGTGGAGGTCTCTCCAATATCCCAAACTACTTTTACCAATGTATTCATTTCCAATGTTTATCCCTCCGATAAATCCGATTTTAGAGTCAATTATCGCTATTTTTCTGTGATTTCTGTAATTTACCTGAGTATTTACAAATTTAAGTAAGGGCGATAAAAAATAGCTATAAAAAGCAATTTCAACTCCTGCATTTTCTAATTGCTTTATATAGCTTTTCTTTAGACGTCCTGAACCTATTTTATCCATAATAAATTTAATTTCTACTCCTTCTTTAGCCTTTTTTATCAGGAGGTCTTTGAGTTTTTTTCCTGTTTCATCGTCTTTTACAATATAGTATTCTAAATTGATAGATTCTTTTGCGTTTTCAATTTCTTTAAAGAAAGAAGAGAATTTTTCTTTCCCATTTTTAAAAATTTCTATGTCGTTTCCCAAAAATAAAGGTGACTTAGAGTTCCTTTTTAAAAGATTAATTAGTTGTAAGTATTGAATATCATTTTCCCCAAGTACCTTCTTTAGCCATTCTTTTTCTTCTTGCGATAAAGTAGTGTTTGAATTCAAGTAAATATCACTGGTAAGTTTTCTTCTTTTCCAGTTTCTTCCAAAAAAAAGATAGATTACAAATCCTATAAGTGGGATTACGGCGAATATTAAAAGCCAACTTATCGTTTTTTCTGGTCTCTTTCTTTCCAAGATGATGACAGTCGTAGCAACAACAGCATATATTAATACAAAAAAAGTCCAAAAACCAAATTTGAAAATTATAGCAAAGGCCATTTTATATTTCTCCTAAATCTCTTATGTTTTTCCATATAGAGTAAATCTCTTCGTGAATTTCTTCGATTGTTTTTAATTCTTCGTTTTCTTTTAAACAGTTTATTATCTTCCAATTGTACTTTTGGGCAACATATTTAGCATTTTCATATGTCTTGTTTATATACTCAATATTTTTTTCGTGGATATCTTTTCCTGTTAGATCTATTATTTTTTCCTTTCTCTTTCTGAGCAATTCTATACTTATTTTAGGAGGAATATCTAAAAATATTACGTAATCAGGCTTTGGCAAATTAAATTTGTTGAATTCCAAATCCAAAAGCCATTCCAAAAATTCATCCTTTTCACTTTGATTTTCGAATTTTGAAGATTGATATATCATGTTGGAAGTTGTATACCTATCAGATATTAAAATTCCACCAGATTCATATAAAGGTTTCAATTCTTTTTGATAAGTTGCGAATCGGTCCACAGCAAAAAATGTGGAAGCAGCGTAGGGATTTATTGCTTCAGGGTTTTCTCCAAATTCACCTTTTAAATACATTTTTATCAAAGCGGAAGAGTCGCTTTTGTAATTTGGAAATTCAACTTTAAATGCCTTGATTTTTTCATCTTTTAATCTTTGTGACAATATTTCTGCTTGTGTGGCTTTGCCACTTGCGTCCGTTCCAGATTCTATTACAATAAGCATTCCTTTTTTCATAAATATCCTCCTACCGTTTAAGCACAGGTGTCTGTGCTTATTTTACTGATTAACTAAGTTAATAAGTTAAAACTTAAAAATGATTCCAACAGCCGCTCCTAAAGCCAAATAAACTACAGGATGCTTTTTAAATCGTTTCATTAAATAAATGATGATTAGAAACAATATTATAGCCTTAAAATTGAACACAGAAACCAAAGTTTGAGTTTCTGTAAGCCTCTCAAGATAAAATAAGGAAACTTTTGCTACTTCATACGTTGCGGCACCTATCAGCCCAACCACTGCCGGTCTTAAAGCATAAAATCCACTTTGTATAAATGGTTTTTCATTGAACCTTTGAAAGTAATGGGCAATTGTAGTAATAATAATTATTGAAGGTGTCACTATCCCCAGCACAGCTATTATACCACCAAAAATACCTCCCGAGTTGTAACCCACAAATGTTGCTGTGTTTATTCCAATAGGTCCCGGCGTAGATTCGGATATAGCTATATAATCAGCTAAGTCATTAAGGGTTAACCAATCATACTTACGAGCTAGATCTTGAAGAAAAGGTATAGTTGCTAAACCTCCACCTACAGAAAAAAGTCCTATTTTAAAGAATTCAAAAAAAAGTATAATGTAATTCACTTTCTATCATCATCTTTATTTTGTTGTATAATCAATCCGACTATGAAAGAAGTTATCACAACTACAACTGGAGATAGTTTTAGGAAGGCAACAACAATAAAAGCAACTGAAAATATAATTATACCTATGTAATCTTTGATAGACTTTTTCCACATATTTATTATAGCGTTCAACATTAGTGCAACTACAACTACCCTAATGCCACCGAAAGCATGTTGTACTATTTGCAAATTTTGAAATTGTTCGAAAAATATGGCAATAATCGTTATTATTATGATAGAAGGGAAGACCATCCCTAAGGTTGCAAATATTCCTCCAAGGATTCCTTTTAATTTGTAACCTATGAAAGTAGCTGTATTTATAGCGATTATTCCGGGTGTACTCTGCCCAATGGCATAATAGTCAATTACTTCCTCATCAGTTGCCCAATTGTGTTTTTTAACAACTTCTTCTTGAATCATTGGTAACATTGCGTAGCCCCCGCCAAAAGTTAGACTCCCGATACGTGCAAAAGTGATAAATAAATTCCATAAATCTTTCATAAATGCTATTAGCTCCTTCTATATAATTTTTAGAATTGCTTGTGCTAACATTAAAAAAGACTTATGTACAGCATTTGATAAACTATACATAGGTCTTATTTAGAGAGTTTATGAACGGATTAAATGGTCTTAAGACTTTCTAATACTAATTTTGTGGCTCGACAATCATCTTCGTTGTATTTAAAAATATTTTTCAAAGCATTTTTATTGCCATTCAAATAGCTTTTGTATTCGGGTATAACAGCAAAACCATTTAACTCTGTTTTCCAATCAAAACCAAAGTATTTGCTGATGTCTTTTAATGAATAAGAGACAACAGGTAAGCTATAATTTTTTCTTATTATTTCGTATAGATCACAAGTTCTTGAGGAGATTTTATTTAATTTATCTCTCAATATAGGATATTTAGATGAAAGTTTTTTTAAGGCTGTAAGATCGTTTTTATCGTAGTGCAATAGCACTTTGTCTCTTTCATACAGGAAATCTACCATTTTTACAGCGTTTTTGTATGCGTTTTTTCCTAAAAAGAAAGGAACATAAGTTTCATTCTCTAAAAATCCAAACAAAAAGTCTTTATTTAAATAAGTTTCTACATCAAAGACTATATAATCTTCTGGAAGAAAGTGCTTATCAATCACGTAAACTTGGTTTTCAATTAGAGACTTTAGATTGTATAAAGGCTTTTTGAATCTTTTGTCCAACTTTTCTATTTGATTGGTTTTTATAACTGTCAAGGGATCCATATTCATGTTTTTTAAATCTTCAATCATAGGTTTACTTAAATTTGGGACTACAGAATAATCTCCTTCCCTTAAAAATTCCAAATGACATTGGTTTTTAATTTTGCAAAACTTGCAGTGTGACCCATGGACTTTTTTCGTTGCTTTAAGTTTGTTAAGTTCTTTCTTTATCCATTTTTCTCTTAAAAGAATATCTGAAACATTTATTTCGTAACTTCCATTGGATGTTTCTAAAACTATTCTTTTTATATGTTCACCTTTATCTTTGAAATATCTATATACGGTATATATATGTAACCAATAAGACTTTTTAAAATTGTTCCCCATTCTAACGATTTTCACTACACCGTTGTTAATACTTTCAAAATTAGCTTCAACGTTCAAACCATTTAGGTTAATATCAAAGTAGGAGCCTTGCCTTTTATAGGTAGGAACAAAATAACTACAACTTTTAAAATTTTCATAGTAAAGTAAATCCATTGTTCAAACACGCCTTATCTTAAAATTTAGCCCTTGTATAATTTTTCCACGTCTCCAATTTCATAAAACAGAGCAGATAAAGATTTTAAAAAACCTAGTCTATTGCTTCTTATAGATTCGTCTTCAGACATAACAAAGATGCTATCAAAATATCTGTCAATATTTTCTTTTAAATAGATTAAGCTTTCAATTGCCCCGTCGTAATCTAATTTTTTCAAACAGTTTTCAAAATGGGATTTGACTTCTAAATATTTTTGAAATAATGTTTTTTCCTCTTCTTCTATGAATAGTCTTCCATTATATTCATGTGATTTATGATTTTTCGAAATGTTGTTTACCCTTTGAAACGCAATAATAAAATCTCGAAATTCTTCTTTTTTTATAAACTTGTCCAAAGATTTTGCAGCCAAGTAAGCTCTTAAAGGTTTATATATATTTATTAAAACCGAATTTATAGCCTCTTTGGATATTTTTTCTCTTTCTAAAATGGTTTCTAAACGGTTGGATAAGAAATTTATTAACTCATTTTCTACAGATTTTATTGAGATATTAGATTTTCCACTTTCAACGAAGGTCTTTTCTGATAAATCGATAAGTTCTTTAAGATTCAGGTCCCAATCCAACGATATCAAAATTCTTAAGATTCCAAAAGCTTTTCTTCTCAATCCAAAAGGATCTTTTGATCCTGAAGGGATCTTTCCAATACCGAAGTATCCAACGAGGTCATCTATTTTATCAGCTAAGGAGACGAGGTTAGCGACTAAATTTTGAGATATTTCATCATTTTCCGAAAGAGGCTTGTAGTGTTCTTGGGCCGTTAAGAAAACATCTTCCGTTTCTCCTTTGTGTTTCAAGTAGATTCTCGCCATAATTCCTTGCAATTCAGGAAATTCATATACAACTTTGGAAGGAATGTCAATTTTACATAACAACCCGGCTCTTTTAACTACATCTAAATTTTCGAAACCCAGTTTTTCGGCAATTTTTGAACTGAGTGTTGATATTCGCTCACATTTTTCTCTGTAATTTCCTAATTCTACTTGATAAGTAATACTCTTTAAATCTTCAAGCCTCTTCTGTATATCCGCTTTTAAGTCATCTTCATAGTAAAAAGCCGCATCGTCTAATCTTGCGTTTATTACTCTAGTATAGCCATTTGTAACGTTGCCTTTCCTGCCAAAGCCGTCTTGGAAAGCTATGTATTTATTGATTACCTTTCCATCTTTCATCGCCACAAAACTTCTTTGATGGTGTCTTACAGTGACAATAATAATTTCTGGGGGTAGAAAAAGATATTTTTCATCAAAACTTCCAACTACCCCTTTAGGAAATTCTGTCATTTTGGCAATTTCTTGAATTAAATCTTCATGTTCTTCCAAAGAAATCTTTATATTATTTTGCTCTTCTAACTCATGAATTTCTCTCTCTATTACTTCTATTCTTTCTTCATATAAAGGAATTACATAGTTCTTTTTTAATTCACTAAAGAAAGTTTGAGGATTTGTAATCAATATCTCTTCACCAAAAAACCGATGACCATAACTTTTATTAGATGATTTTTCATCGAATATTTCAAATTCTAAAATCTCTCTATTGTACAAACCTAAGACCCAATGTACTGGTCTTACAAAGGTGTAATTACCTTTTCCCCACCTCATGCTTTTGGCAAAATTCATGTTGGTTATCAATTCCGGAATGATATTTTGTAAAATAATTTTGGTAGGCTCTCCCGCTTTAACAGACTCTATATATGCGTATTCTGCGCCGTCATTGTTTTCAAATTTTACATCTTTTACCTGGACACCTTGGCTTTTAGCAAAACCTTCGAGTGCTTTTGTGGGTTGGTTATTTCCATCAAAGCAAATCTTTTTTGGAGGACCTTTTCTTTTTTCTTTTTTATCAGGTTGTTTATCTGGAAGGCCCACGATGTAAGCTCCAAACCTACGAGGGGAAATAAAGATATTCATGGATAAAAAATTTAAATCATTTTTTTCCATGGATTTTTTTAATCCTTCTTCTAATTGAGCTCGGATATTATCAAATTCTGATGGGGGTAAATCTTCAACACCTATTTCAAAAATTGCTCTATTCAACATCAATTACCTCCGCATTTGAACTGTCGATATATAGTTTTGCACAGCTTTTCGCCATATTCCTTATATCCAATATGTATTGATGCCTTTCGTTAACTCCAATGGCATTTCTTGCGTCCAATAAGTTGAATACATGTGCTGATTTTGCTAAATAGTCGTATGCAGGTAAATATAATTGCTTTGCAATTAGCCTTTGAAATTCTTTTTTATACATATTGTAAAGTGTTTTAAGCATGTCTATATCAGCTTCTTCAAAATTATAGTAAGAAAATTGCCTTTCATTTTCTTTATATATGTCTTTGTACTTTACATTTTTATTCCATTTGGTTTCATAAACGTTGTCGATATTCTGTAAATACATAGCTATTCTCTCAATTCCATAAGTAAGCTCAACGGGAATATAAGTTAATGGGATGCCCCCCATCTGTTGAAAGTACGTGAACTGAGTAATCTCCATACCATCTAACCATACTTCCCATCCAACTCCCCACGCACCTAAAGTAGGAGATTCCCAATTATCTTCTACAAACCTTATGTCATGTTCCTTAGGGGATATCCCTAAAGATTCCAAAGACCTAATATATAGATCTTGAATGTCTTTGGGTGAAGGTTTGATAACTACCTGGTATTGATAAAATCGTTGCATTCTATTCGGATTTTCGCCGTATCTACCGTCTGTTGGTCTTCTACAAGGTTGAGCATAGGCAACTCTCCATTCATTTGCACCAAAAGACTTAAAAAAAGTGGCAGGACTGTATGTACCTGCCCCCATCTCTATATCATAAGGTTGGTCTATAACACATCCTAAATCGGACCAATATTTTTCTAAGTTCATAATCACATCTTGAATATACAAATCAAATCCTCCATTCTTCTAGGATAAATTATTAAATGATTATTTGTCAGATTTCACTCAACGGAAATGAGAAGTGGATAATGTCTCTGTCCACCGTTGTGAATTTCTACCTCTATATTGGTGTATTTTTGGGTCAGATTTTTTACTAGTTGATCGATTTTTTCTTTTTTAGCCCCTTCACCGTAAATTATAGTAATGATTTCATAGCCTTTTTTTATTAGTTCTTCTAAAACTTTTTCCGTTTCTTTATAAACATTCTTTCCATGAGCTTTTAATTCTTTCCCAAGAAATATCAAGTACTCGCCTTTTTTGATCTTTTCACCCTTAATGGTAGAATCCCTGACCGCATAAGTAACTTCAATTGGAACGATTGATTTAACGTATCCCATCATGGATTCTTTTAGTTCTTCTTTGTCCATATTGTCATCGAAACCAAGCATGGCACTTATGCCTTCTTGAACATGTTTTGTTGGTAATATCAATATTTCTTTATCTGTTAACTCTGCGGTCTTTTCTGCAGCGAGAATTATATTTGGGTTATTGGGAAGTATGATTACTTTTTTTTGTGTAATTTTATTAATTGCTTCTGAGATATCTTTTACACTAGGGTTGGTAGATTGACCTCCAAAAATAACTTGATCCACTCCCAGGCTTTTAAAAATTTCTGAAATTCCTTTTCCTGGAGAGACTGCAATCACACCCCAATTTTTATTGTTCAAATTATTGTTAACGGCCACTTTGGCTTGCTCTATATCGGCTGTTTTGCCCTCTTTTTGTTTTGTTATAATGTGTTCATGTTGAGCTTTCATGTTGTCTATCTTTGTTTTGATCAATTCGCCATGTTCTAAAAACTTTTCAAAGACAAGTCCTGGATGATTGGTGTGTATGTGTGTTTTTAATATGTCATCCTGATTAACTAAAACGATGGAATCACCGAGACCTTCCAAAAAACTCCTTATTTCTTCTAAGGTCTTTTTTTGTATAGGCTGTTTCTGGAATTTTACTATCGCTTCTGTGCAATACTGGTATGTTAGTTCTTCATAGGCTATTTCTGTTATTTGTTCAGGTGTGGCGGATTCTAATTCCTCTAGTTCGACTTCAATATCACCGTGAAGTGCATCGTTCATCCCTTTTAAAATGTAAGCAAGTCCTTTTGCTCCAGCATCCACAACATTCGAATCGCGTAATTTTTTCAAATATTTAGGGGTTTCCTCTACTATTTCAAATGAATACTTTACCATAGTATCAAAAAAAATCAAAAAATCTTTTTCTTCGGACATAGTTTCTTCCATCTTTTCTGACAATCTTCGTATTAAAGTCAACATTGTTCCTTCAACTGGTTTCATAACGGCATTATAAGCTCTATCTTTTGCATTTTTGAGAGCCTTTATAAAATCTTGTGTGCTAATTCTTTTCTTTTTTTCGAGAATTTCAGTTATTCCGCGAAATATTTGTGACAAAATAACACCTGAGTTTCCCCTTGCTCCTAACAAAAGGCCTCTTCTTAAACTTTCCATCATAGATTTCATATCGTTCTTATCTTCAACTTCATCCATACTTTTACAAGCTTCGAGCATACCTGCTAACATATTATTACCTGTGTCTCCATCTGGGACAGGGAAGACATTTAAGGCGTTAATTTCATCTTTGTTTTTAGCTAATTCTTCCGTACCTTTTTTTAAAGCCAGATATAGGTCTTTTGCATACAAAAACTTGAGCATTGGACAAACACCTTCTCTCAATATTTCAAGCCAGATATGCTCACGTTTACTTTGATATTATCAAAATTTAACATAGATGTAACTCTATGATGAACATTCTCTTGTATGTTTTGAGCGACTTTTTTAATGGGGAGACCATATTCAAAAACGAGGAAGAGATCAATTACTATGCTTTCTTCATTTTCCGATACATTTATTCCTCTATCTTCACTTTTTGACCATAAACTTGATATCCTATCAAAAAATCCTTGTTTTCCAGAGATTTCAACCGTCCCATAGGATTCGATAACAGCTTTATAAACCAATTCTTTTATAACTTCGTTTTTTATATCTACAGTACCAAATTCTGTTTCTATTAACATGAGGTTCACCTCCATAGTTTATTATTTTTGTGAATTACTAACTATTGCAGAGATGTATCCAACTACCACTTCATAATCCCCACTTTTCTCGCCACTCGTCGTATGGTCAATTATTTCAATATCATCAAATCCTATACTTAAAAGAACAGCGACGGGACCGTATCCACACATAGTAATATTATATCTTTTTATTCTATCATACATTTCTTGTAAATCCATCTTTTTTAATGTTTCTATAACTTTTTCATCTTTTAGCAATGTCTTTTCATGACTTTCGTAATGATTCATATCCGAAGAAGCAACGACTAAATCTCCGTCTTCTATTATATCTGCTAAAATTTTTCCTAGTTTCTTGGAGGTTTCTAAACTTTGATCCATCATACAAATAGGTACAATTTCAAAATCATTTCCCATAGCATACTGAAGAAAAGGTAACTGTACCTCTAGTGAATGCTCATTTAAATGTGCAAATTCATCGTTATAAATATCTAACTCTTTCAAAATCTTTCTTGTGGTTTTTTCGTCAACTTTTATTTTTCCCAAGGGGGTTTCCCAACTACCACTTGTAAAAATTGATATTTTAGACCCTAATCCTGTATGATTAGGCCCTAACAAAAATACTCTTTTTGCTATACCTTTTTCAAATATCTTTTTATAGGCTTTTGCTGCGGTTTCCCCAGAATATATGTAACCAGCATGAGGTACTATAACCCCCATAGGAGGAATTAATTTTTCAGAATTTACTTTAAAACTATCACCGAAAAGCTCTTTTATAAGACTTTTTAAATTTTCTGGATTCGAAGGGTAAAAAGTACCTGCAACCACAGGATTCCTTATCTTCTCCATATTTCTAATCGCCTCCTGAGAGACAGATGTTTCAGAAATAATTCTCTATTTCAGGTTTATTAGATACTTCAACATGTATAAGAATAACTAAATCGTATACATTTTCTGTTTTTTCATACGAAGTGAATAATTGTCCTATTACTGGTATTTCTTTAAAGATAGGAATACCGCTTTCGTTTTCAACTATGCTGGTAAAATTCAATCCACCTAATTTTATAAAACCACCGTTGGGTATGGTGAATTTACTACTCATATTTCTTTCATCAACTATGTTTTTATCCTCGTTTTTTAATTCGCTTATACTTATATCTAATTCAGTGTTGACCAATTTTGTAATATTGTCGTATTCACCACTTACTTCCATTATAAAACCTGATTCTATTTTTGAAACTATCTTACCTTCCTCATCGAATACGGGAACCGATAAGACAGATTTTATTGATGCTGGTTCACCTTCATTGACATATATTACAGGTTTTGATATTAATGAAGCTCTATCTTTGCTACCACTTATTATACCATCAAATTGTAAAGTTAATAAGTAAAGTTCTTCTACAGAGAATCTATCAACATTTTGTCCTGAAAAGACGAAAATCTCGTATTTTAATAATTTTTTCTGTTCATAAAATCTAAGGGTATTATGCCCGATGTTCTCGTACCATATGTCTTGAGATACCAGATAAGGCTGTAATGATGACATATCTAAATTAAAATCATTGATAGTTATCTTTTTATCGTTTTCAAAATCTGATATAACGTTTATAGATTGTGCTTTTGCTACCAAGGAAATTAACTCTTTTAACGAAACTTCAATATCACCCTTTTCATAAGGGAATGAATCCAGAATATTTTTTACAAAATTTGTTATGGGTTCTTCATATTCTAACATATATAGAACATAATCTTCCTGTGCTGTGATTTTTGAAAAATGGATATTCTCTTGGATTAATAATTTCTCAAAAATTGTACTCTTTTTAACAGAAATGGTAACAAGTTCTTTGTTAATTACAGGTTGGGTCTTTTTAGGAATAATTTGAGGTTGAACAAGTTCGTTGATTTTTTCCGCTATCTTTATTGATTCACTACTTCCCATTAAAAAGAAATTTTGTTCGTCTAACTTGTAAGTCTTTATAGGTAGAATCTCTTCTAAAAATGTCATATCGTAGGTGGACGTTAAAACAATATAACTTTCATCATCGTAATTCTCTTTCTTTTCAATATGAGTAGGCGTTTCATTAATTTCTTGTGATGCTATTAGTAAAGACTCATCGTATGTTTCTGGAATTTCGTTTAAATAATTTATTAGTTCTTTAATTTGATCCTTTTCCCCTTCTTTAGCAAGTACAGCGTAGTAACTATCCTCAAAAAAGGCTACTTTACAATCAAATATTTTTTCTAAACGGGTTAGGTCATACTTTGATTCAAAGAAAAGCAAATATTCTTGATTTTTATCTAAAGAATCTTCCTTTGAAGAGACTCGCATAAAATTTGTTGATGAACTTTCTTCAGAGATATTTTCATTTTCAATGAATAAAGGCAAGTCATTTTCAAAGGCAGAAGCTTTTTTACCTATTAATACAGTATCTTCATCGTAAAAGATTGTATTTAAAGAATAAACTTCATTCAGCATTCTTAAAAAATGTTCTATGTGTATTTCATTTGAATTTATGGCGAAAAAAGTGTCCGGTAATTCTTCAGTTTTTATCCAATTCCAACCGATGTATGTAAACAACATATCTATAGCGTCATTTAACTTTATTTTTTCAAAGTTTATCTGTTGAAAATTGTATGGCTTATATCCAAAAAAGATTATCCTATCATCCTTTATTTCGAAATTGTTCATTGGATAAAGAAATTTGATTGTAATTACATTTTTTGAAGTAGAGACTTCTTTTACAGGCCCTTTACTGATTTTGTAATTAGCTTGTTCAAAAATTTCCTCTTCGAAAGAAATTTTGTAAATGGTCTTTGAATCGTTTGGATAAATTTCAAACTTACTTTGCGTTTCAAAAAATACGATATTGGCGTTGGTGGATGAGTCATAATCTATGAAAAAACCAAAGAAAAATGAAGGTAATAGTAAAAAAATAAAGAAAAGAGATTTCTTCTGCCTCGGCATGAGACCCCCTTAAAATTCAGTAAAAACAGTATAAATTTGTTATTTTAGTTGGGTTTAAAAAATGCCTTTAGAAAGTTTTAGAATATGGATATGTTTTAGAATATTTTCTTATTACTTTAATTATACCATAAAAACTTAAAAACTCTCTTTAATAGTCATTTGCGTTGTAACTCTTTTGAAATTGAAAAACGCCCTTTTAGGGCGTCTTTATTTTTTTGATTTTATCATTAGCTTTGTGATCAGTTTTGCAAATGTAGTTTTATCTTCGATTTCTAATCCTTCAAGTAACAAAGATTGATTGTAAAGTAATTCAGCGTAATCTTTAATTTCTTCTGAGTTCTGATCTTTGTGGTATATATCTGTTAATATTTTAAATACTTGATGATCAGGATTTAGCTCTAAGATCTTTTCAGCTTCAAAGGGTAGTTGCTCTAGATTTTTTAAGGTTTTTTCCATGTTCAAGGATATTGCTTCGTTGGCACTTACTATACATGCGGGGGATTCCTTCAATTTATCTGTTAATCTAACATCTTTTACTTTGTCTTTAAGATACTCTTTTATTTTTTGGAGCAAGTCTTTGTTTTCTTCTTCTTTTTCTTTAAATTTTTCATCTATTTTTACATTTGAACTGCTGATCGATTTGAATTCTTTTCCTTCGTAGTCATGCATCAATTTGATGAGAAATTCGTCTATTTCATCTGTTAAATACAACACTTCATAACCTTTTTCTTTGAAAGTTTCCATTTGAGGTAGGTTTTCAATAATCTCTTTACTTTCCCCCACTGCGTAATATATATAATTACCTTGATCTTCTTTCATTTTTGAAATGTATTCTTTAAGGGTCACCATATTTTTATCAGATGTAGAACTTTCGAATAAAAGTAGGTCTTGAACTTTTTCTTTTTCTTGTATATTCTGATATAATCCTGCTTTTATAACCTTTCCAAATTCTTTCCAAAATTCCACGTACTTTTCTCTTTCGTTTTCAAGTTTTGATTTTAAAGCGTCTAATATCTTTCTTTCAATATTTTTTCTTATTACTTTAAGTTGCTTGTTTTTCTGGAGTATTTCTCTTGAGATATTCAAAGAGAAGTCGGGAGAGTCCACCAATCCTTTAACGAAACCCAAATAATTGGGGAGAACTTCTTCACAGTTTTCCATTATAAACACGTTCTTTGAATAGAGGTTTAAGCCCCTTTTGTAATCTTTACTGAAAAAAGTAAAGGGTAACTTAGAAGGAATATAAAGCAAAGCTGTAAATTCAACCGTAGTTCCTTCAGCTTTGAAATGAATAACATCGAAAGGATCGTTCCAATCGTAAAAATGTTCTTTGTAGAACTCGTTGTATTCGTTTTGAGATATTTCTTCTTTGTTTTTGTTCCATAAGGGAACCATCGAATTAAGTATTTTATTGGTTATCTTCTTTTTACCTGCTTCTACTTCTTCTTCCCATTTCATTTTTATGGGATATTTTATATAGTTAGAGTGTTTTTTGACTAATTCTTGAATTTTATATTGGTCCAAATAATTTTCATCCTCATCTAGATCATCTTTCAATATTAGGGTAATCTTAGTTCCTCTATTGGCTTTTTCACATTCTTCAATTGAATAAGTTCCTATTCCATCGGATTCCCATCTCACACCTTTATCCTGATCCCATTTTTTTGTTTCTACAATAACTTTTTTCGCAACCATGAATACCGAATAAAACCCAACTCCGAATTGCCCTATGAGGTTTATAATAGTGTTTTCAGATTGAGCCTGTTTTAGTTGTTCCAGAAAGTTTTTAGTGCCTGATTTTGCAATAGTTCCCAAGTTTTCGATTACTTCTTCATAAGACATTCCAATACCGTTATCTTCAACTATCAAAGTGTTGTTATCTTGGTCTATTTCAATCCTTATCTGCAATTCAGTATCATTTTGTAGAACGCCAGGGTCTTTTAAAGATAAGAATCTGATTTTATCAAGCGCGTCTGATGCGTTAGAAATCAACTCTCTTAAAAATATGTCTTTGTGAGTGTAAATGGAGTTTATTATTAGATTGAGTAATTGTTTTGTTTCTGCTTGAAATTCTTTTACTTCAGGCATTTATTTTCCCTCCTGCTTTTTAGAATCTTAGTGTATTTATAAACTCTAACCAAAAAACAATTATATCGAATCTTTTTGAAGGTTAATTTTCTGTTTTTTTATTATTTTTATATAGAGAACTTTGTTGAGCTCTTGAACTCATTTTAGGATGCAATGAATTTTGATATATTTTTTTATTATGCTATAGTATTTTTTAATGTAATTTGATAAAATAACACTATGCACTGAAGAACGCATTTTTGGGAGATGGTTTAGTGTTTTTTTGGAAATTTGCCCTTCGTAATTTTTTAAAGAGATGGCAAGTAAGTATTTTGCTAGTATTGGGGGCTATCATTCCTTCTTTGTTAACTGTTTCTTCTCTTTCCCTTAATGATTCGATAGTTTCATATAGAAAAACTCAAGTGGAAGTTAATTTTGGCCAAGCAGATGCCTTTATTGTTAATAACAGGACATCTTTATTTTTCTCTTTTCCTTTGTCGCAAATGATTTTAGACGATCTTAAAAGCAATCCCCAAATAAAAAATATTCTGCCGGTTTCAGAAAGTTTGGGAAGAATAGAAAATAATGGACATTTTTTAGAAGTTCTGGTTGTTGCGGTTAAAGAAGAAGATCTTTCAAACTTTGTGGGTCAAAATATTGATTTAAGCCCTGGTAAAGTAGTTGTATCTAAAGAGATAGCAAAAGAAATTGGAGTTGATGAGGGAGAAACCATTGTAATTCATATGCCTGGGGGTTCAAAGAATTTAGAGATTTCCTATGTTGGTGAGAAGGGTTTTTTGAATTATCGAGGAGAGATGGCACAGTATCCGGGATCAGTCTTTGTTAATGTATCAGATTTCAAAGGTAATACAGTTTTCCCATCAAAGGCTTACGTAGATTTCGTTGAATCTGAAAATGTACATATTTCTGATATTTCCCTTCCTTCAAATTTGGAGATTAATAATATAAAAGAGGATTTTTTAAATTCCCCAGCAAATGAAATTCTAGGATACATTGTTTTTGCCTTTAGTTCTTTTTCAATATTGGCAGGTTTAATATTAGTTATTGTTTTCGGGAATAATTTTGCAAATGAGCAGGAAAAAACGGTGGCTATTTTAAGAATTTTAGGCGTTAAGAGATTTAAGATCTTATTTCTTTTCTTTATGGAGTCCCTGTTGTATTTTGGGATATCTTCTCTAATAGGGGTTATTTTGGGGGCGAAAATAGGAGCCGCCTTGTTAAATCAACTTGGTGAAATTGCATCAGGTCTAACTTTCGAAACTTTAGGAAGTTTTACAATTGCTCCTTATGAATTGAGTATTAAAACAATAATATTTGGTTTTTTAATAGGTATTGTAATTCCGTTGATTATTTTTATGATTAAAGGGTTACATATTTCCAACAATTCTCCGGTGGAGTCTTTGAAAAAAGATGTGGAAGCGTATGTTCCTCATAGTATTAACGGTTGGTTTTCCCTTCTTTTTATTATATCTGGTTTTCTGTTAACTTCCTTTGCAAATGAATTTGAAATTGTTGGATTAATTCTAATTTCATTGGGATTAGTATTTGTATTCAAAAACCCTTTATTTAATGTTGGGTTATCCATTTTTCTTATGATACTTAGTAAAACATCTTTTAATCTCTATTCCAGAGCGTTAACTTTCAATTTTATTTTTCAAAGAGCCTTTTTATTCGGCTTTATCGTTGTTCTTTTTTTTACATCTATAATTCCTATTTTAAAAAGATTCTCTAAGGTATTTTCTTCAAAGAAGAGTGTTCCGTTTCTTTTAGGATTTTCTTATGTTGAGAGATTCCCAGTGAGAGTTTTAATGCTTTCTTTGATGTTTGGTATAATTATTTTTGGTTTGATTGTTATTTCTTCTATCCCGGCTAATTTGGTTAAGTTTGTTGATACTTCTATGCAAGAGGGATTGTTTGGATACAATTTTCTGGTTGTATCAAATCCTATAAAAAACCTATTTTTTTCTGATGATATAGCTGTTTATGAAGGAATAGAAAAGCCAACTAAGGTTCAAGTTGCCCTGCTCAATTCACAGATCATAGCTTTTGTTGACAATACTTTTCTTGAATCGGCGATAATTCCATCGGAATCAGTAACAGATTGGAGAGAAGAACTAAAAAGTAAAAATACCGTTCTTTATGGAAAATTTAGTGATGAAGAAAAAGTCCCAGCATACGTGAAGGGTAATCTTTCTTCTATTACACCCTTAGGTGGAGAATCTAACGTTTCTTATGATGTTGTTGGTTTTTTTGACTTAAAAGATATCACAATTCCTGTAAAATATGTTGCAAATATAGTTTCTAAACCTAATAGTGTGAAAAGTGTTGATATACTTTTAGGGAATGTGCCTAAAGAAAATATAGATGAAATTAAGCAGAAATATATGTCAAACTTTGATTTCCCCATTTTTATAGAAGAGGAATTACAAAATATTTATAATGGGGTAGATGGTATAATTTCTTTAGCAATGGGAATGCTTTATCTTGGATTAATTAGCGGATTTTCAGGACTGGCATTGTACTCTGTGAGATCATGTATAATTCGCCAAAGAATAATTGGAACTCTAAGGGCTATTGGTTCAAGTTCAAAGGATATAACCAAGGGACTTCTCATTGAAAATTTCAGCATTGTATCCGTAGGAGCTTTCATTGGTCTGGTGGGAGGTTACCTAGTTGCAAAGGATGTAATTTTCGCCATCTTTCAATTTTTAGGAAATGTTGATTTTTATTTTCCTTTGTTGAATGTAGTTGGAATAATTGGAATGGTATATTTAATCACTTTTCTAACCTTGATAATACCTTCATTTTTAATAACTAAAATCACACCAGCAGATAGTTTGAGGGAGATTGGATAATGGAAGTTGAGAGCAAAAATAGTGCTTTGATAAAAGCAATTGAATTGTACAAAGTGTACAACGATAAGAGAATAAAAGTAGAGGCTTTAAAAAACGTTACCTTAACGATTAAAAAAGGTGAATTTATTGGTATATTAGGGCCTTCAGGTTCAGGTAAAACGACCTTGCTAAATTGCCTTTCTGCAATAGATAATCCTACCAGCGGAGAGATTTACTTTAAAGGGGTTCCATTTCAAAATTTGAAAGAAGAAGAACGGACTTCCTTCAGAGCCAAAAACATGGGCTTTGTGTTTCAATTTTTTAATCTTATTCCGGTTTTGACGGTTTTAGAAAATGTCCAGTTGCCTTTGTTAATCTTAGGAGAAAAGAACAAGACCTCAAAGGACAAAGCTTATGAAGTTTTAAAGAAGGTTAAGCTTGACACTAAAGTAGAAAGATTCCCCTATGAATTATCAGGTGGAGAGCAACAAAGAGTTGCTATTGCAAGGGCTATAATACATTCTCCAGAGGTTATATGGGCTGACGAACCAACTGGAAATCTTGATAGTGAAAATGGTGAAATAATAATAGAACTTTTGGAGGAAATAAGAAAAGAAAATGGCACAACGCTTGTGGTAGTTACCCATGATTTGAATATTGCAAAAAGAGCCGATAGAATTATTCAAATTAGAGATGGAATTATACAAGAAGTTTAATTATTTGATGAATTTTGATATAATATAAAAAGAAGGGGTTGTAGCGCGGCGGGAGCGCGTTGCCTTCGCAAGGCAAAGGTCGTGGGTTCGAATCCCATCAACTCCACCAAAATAAAACCCCAGGTTTTGATACTACCTGGGGTTTTGATGATTATTACTGATTATTCAGCGTATTCACCTGTCTCCTTTAATCCTGTTTCTAAAGTATTCACGATGGCATCGTATGTTTCATCTACAGTCGCCATATCGTTTAGGAAGTTAGCAAATACTGTGCTGATATCGTTTCTTATATCGTTCCATGCGGCTGGCTTTGGATCTGGGATAGCAGTTTCTAATTCTTTTAGTGCAATAGTTGGCTTATCATCTGTTGCCGTATAGGTTTGCCACTGTGGAACCTCTTCAACATCTCTTCTTATTGGAACATATCCCGTATTTATAGACCAGTAAGCAACATTAACGGGATCCATCAAAAATTTCATGAATCTCCATGCTGCGTCTTTTTGATCTTGACCTACCCAGTTAAACATTATCAAATCTGTTCCAGCTATAGGAGAGTGAGGAACACCATCTACGGAAGGTAATGGAGCCCAAGCAACACCGTGTTTTCCTCTGGAGGATTGTTCAGCATAAGTTAAACCTGCCACCGTTCCCATGTATGCAGCTATTTCTCCAGAGCCGAACTGGGGATCCAAATAGGCGTTTTGGAACAAAGCGTATCCGGAATCTTTCAGGTTCTTTATGTAACTCAAAACCTCTTTTGTTTTCTCTTCGGGTAAAACAATCTTGTATTTGCCATCGCCGACGTATTCTAAAAATGTTGCGTTATGTGCATATAAAAATATTTGAAAATCATCGATAAAGTTTCTTGCACCTAATCCGTATTGATCCATTTCTCCATCCATATCCAAATCCATTGTTAAAAGTTCACTTACTTCAAATAATTCATCCATGGTTTTGGGGGGATTAACTCCAAATAGGTCAAAGAGATCCGGGTTATAATAATAAACGTAAACAGATTTGTTGAATGGGATTCCATATACTGTGTCTCCCCATGTAACTAAATCCTTTAGAACAGGGAATATCTGATTATCCCAAGCTTCTTTAAACTCAGGATCCTTCTCAATATATCCGTTAAGTGGTTGCACTACATCAGAAAAAAGGTACATTGCGGTCCAGTTTCCATAAGCTTGAGATAAAGTTGGGAGGTCTGTAGTACTTCCTTGGGAGTAAGCGGTGATCGTAGAAAGTAACTTTTGGTTTAAGGCACTGTAGTTTCCCACATATATGGCTGAGACATGGACATCTGGGTTTTCTCTATTAAAAGTGTCGACTAAGGAATTCAACGTCTCTCCCAGTTGTCCCCCCATAGCGTGCCAAAACTCAATTTCAACTTGAGAAAAAGCAAAAGAAACAAGTAAAACCGTAAAAAGAATAGAAACAACTTTCTTCATTCCGAACACCTCCTCATAAGTTTTGGATAATTTTTTCTGTTTCTTTGTACAATTGGTCAAAATTACCAATATTCGATATTTTAAAATCACAACGCTCAGAGTTTATGTATTCTTGGGATTTAACGATGTTTCTTGCTTTCTCCAAGGGGATACCGCGATTTTCTGACAGTCTTTCAATACGTAATTCTTCTGGGGCATCTACGTAGATAATTTTATCGCATAATTTGTCCAATCCTATTTTGAAAAGCAAAGCTGCATCTACAATTATTATATCATTTTTATTTGAAATTTCTTTCAGTATTTGTTCAGTTTTTTTAAGAATTTCTGGATGGACTATCTTATTCAATAATTCTAACTTTTCTTTGTCTGAAAAAACTATTTCGCCAAGTTTTGATCTAGAAATATTGTTATCATCATCGAATATTTCTTCTCCAAAATTTTCTTTTAATTTCTCTTTAATAAAAAAATAGGTTAAGACCTCGTGTCCTAACCTATCCACATCGATTATGGATGCCTTATCTCCGTATATATTTTTTATTATCTTTGATACAGTGCTTTTTCCAGATCCTGCAGGGCCTGTAATTCCTATTACCATTTTTACATCGTCACCTGTTTTTTGTTTTTAAGTTTGTTTTCTACCTCAATGCTGAAATCTTCGTAACCTTTTCTTCCCATCAAAGCATAAGTAACCTTTTTACCTAATTCGACGCCCGGTTGGTCATAAGGGTTTATCTCTAATAGATTTCCCATTACTGCTGTTTGAAATTCATATGCGAATATGAATTGTCCCACATTGAAGGGATTGATCTGAGGAAAAATAACTTTTAGATTTGGTCTATTGTTTTCTGTCAAAGCGTATTCCGTACCAGCTAGTTCTGTATTCAAAAGGGCTGAAAGATTTTTACCTCCCAGATAAGATAACTCGGGAAGATCACAGTGTATGTTAGGGATTTTTATGTTTCGTTCGAAATTTTCTAGTTGTATGAAAGTGATTACTTTATCGTAAGGCCCTTCGTTGTATAGTTGAACTTGGGAATGTTGGTCTGTTGTTCCTAATGCTTTTATTGGAGTTTGCCCAACGTTCACGATTTCACCTTTTAAATTGTATTTTTTCCCCAGACTTTCTGCCCATAATTGTCTGTACCAATCAGCTAGTAGATACAATTTGTTTGAGTAGGACATCATTACAGAAATATTGTAACCTTTCTGGTAATATAGATAATGCACTAAGGCGTTAAAAGCCGCAGGATTTTCCCAAATATTTGGATTGGTAACCCTTTTGTGCATTTCTTTGGCACCGTTGTATAAATCAATTATATCTATTCCACTTGCCAAAGCTGATAATAAGCCAACAGGGGTTAAAACACTAAACCTACCGCCAATTGAAGGAGGTATATCTAAAGTTTTTATTCCCTCCTCTTCAGCTAGCTTCTTTAATATACCTTTTTCAGGATCGGTGGTGAATAGAAAGTGTTTTTTTGGATCTAATCCGTATCCTTCGATTATTCCTCTTGCAACTAGATAATTTGCCATGGCTTCTGCTGTTGTACCGGATTTTGATATAACATTGAACAGAGTAGTCTTTGGATCGATTTGGTCCAAAACTGATGATATAAAATCGGGGTCAACATTATCCAGGATGAAAATTTTAGGAGTTTTTCTTATTTCTTTAGACAAAGCGTTATAATGTAATGGATTAAGGGCTGTTTGCAGCGCTTGATTTCCTAATGCAGAACCGCCTATGCCTAAAACTACAACACTTTCAAAACTTTGTATCCACGTTTTTAAATCCAAAACTCTATCTATGTAAACCCTTGTGAAAGGTAGACTCAAAAAGCCAGGATTGTTTTGTTTTATCGTTTCCACAATATCTTGAACTCTGTTGGCTTGGTCGTTTATTTCTTCTTCAGTTAAGCCATTTTCAATATTGGGATGAAAAACATTTGAGAAATCAAATTTTATACCATTCATCTTTTTTCCCCCTTCTTACGTTTAAATTATACTTTTAATATCGTATCAAACTGGCAATTTCTAAATCTTTTAGATTTTCCCTTGGGTTTAGGTAAGTTAGTTCAGCAAGACAGACAACACCAACGGTTTTCCCTCCGGCTCTGTCTATTAATTCTTTTATCGCTTTGGTAGTACCTCCAGTGGCTAACACATCATCGACTACTATCACCTTTTCGCCTTTATCTATCGCGTCAATATGCATTTCCAGGGATGTTTGGCCATATTCTAGTTCATAAGAGATCGAATAAGTTTTGTAAGGCAGTTTCCCTGGTTTTCTTATGGGAACGAATTCTTTATTCATGATGTAAGCTAAAGGTGTAGCAAATATAAACCCCCTCGACTCGGGGGATACGATACAATCAAAATCCCACTCTTTTATCAATTCAGCGATTTTTTCGACTGAATACTTAAAAACTTCAGGGTTTTTCAAAAGTGGGGTGATATCTCTGAATATAACGCCTTTTTCCGGAAAATCTGGTATATCTCTTATCCATTTTTTTAGGTCTACTATCTCCATGAGTTATCCTCCTAATACCTTTCTATCCTTATTTTTGTGCCAATTCCATGCGTCAGATATTATCTTTTCTAATTCCTTGTGTTGAGGGTGCCATTTTAAAACTTGTTCTGCTTTCTTTGAGGAAGCTATTAAAACAGCAGGATCACCAGACCTTCTTTCTACTACTTCGTAATTTATCTTTTTTGAAGTTACTTTTTCAGCTGTTTTAATAACCTCTAAAACGGTAAATCCTTGACCGTTACCTAAATTAAAAACGTCAGATTTTTCATTTTCCTTCATCCATTTCATAGCTAAAATATGGGCTTCTATCAAATCCATCACGTGAATATAGTCTCTAACGGGTGTGCCGTCCTTGGTTGGATAATTATCTCCATAAACGTACAACTTGTCTCTTTTCCCTAAAGCTGTTTCAAGGACTAATGGGATCAAGTGAGTTTCAGGTTCGTGGGCTTCGCCTATACTTCCATCATAATACGCCCCAGCGGCGTTAAAATATCTTAAAGCTACATACCTTATAATATCAAGTTTAGAATACCAATTGAGAATCTCTTCAACCATTAATTTTGATTGACCATAGATGTTCGTAGGGTTCTTAGGTTGATCTTCAGTGATGGGGACTTTTTCTGGTTCTCCATAAACAGCTGCGGTAGAAGAAAAAACTATGTACCTACATTTATGTTTTTGCATACTTTTTAAAAGGTTCAACGTTCCACATATATTATTTTTAAAATATTTATTAGGTTCTGTCATAGATTCACCAACTAATGAAAAAGCCGCGAAATGATATACCTCATCTATTTTGTAATTTTCAAATACGTAATCAATGTCTTTTTCGTTTCTGAGATCTCCTTCAACGACTTGTACGTCTTTAACAGCCCACCTATGGCCTTTTTCGAAGTTATCAAAAACTACTACTTCTTTATTTTGATCTTGCAGCCTTTTCACCAAATGAGAACCTATGTACCCAGCTCCTCCTGTGACAAGTATCATTAGATCACCCCTCAAATCAAGCGCTAGCTCTAATGTTTAATATTTCCCCATCTTCCAATATTTCATCTTTTCCAGCTAATCTCCAAAGTCCCTGTTCTTTCACTTTTTCTTCGCTTCCGTATTTAATTAAGTCCTCATATTTCATAACCTCTGCACGAATGAAATTCTTCTCGAAATCAGAATGTATTTTTCCAGCGGCTTCCTTCATTGTACTACCTTTTTTTACCGTCCAAGCTCTTACCTCGTCTTTCCCGACAGTGAAAAAAGAAATCAATCCAACATGATTATACACAATTTTTGCTAATCTTTCAACACCAGGTTCTTTAATTGATAAATCTTCTAAGAATAGTCTTTTTTCTTCTTCATTCTCAAGCTCGTTTATTTCTACTTCTATTTTTCCGTCTATTTCAATATACGCAAAATTTTGCTTTTTACATTCTTCGACTACCGGTTCCTTATATTCATAGCTATTTTTTGAAAATTGGTCATCGTCGACGTTGACACATACGATAATGGGTTTTAAAGTGAATAAAGCTAAAGAACCAACTAATTTTTTATCTTCCTCGCTCAAGTCCATTTTGGAAACGAAAACCTCATCCTCTAAAACTTCTTTTATTTTCAACAAAATTTTTTCTTCATTTTCTTCCGTCACTGAGAATTTTGTCTTTTTCTTTTGGGTTTCAAGCCTTTCTAATCGATTTTCTACAATTTCTAAATCTCTAAAAATTAGTTCCGTTTTCAATATTTCTAATTGTTTTATTGGATTATCAGCATTTTCTGGCCAAGGAACAGAGGGATTTTTAAAAGATCTTATGACCAAAAGCAAAGCATCAACATTTTGTATCATCTGAAAAATTCTCGTTTTTTCTTTCGGATCCCCCTTGTGGTCATAACTTGGTATATCTATAAAATCTAAGCTAGCGAAGATAACCTTTTTAGGATTGTATAAACGAGCAAGAGAATTAACTCTTTCATCTTTGATAATTGCCGTTCTTTTTATAGCCTCTCTTTTATAACTATCCTCTATTTTATAATCAGTTAAAAGGGAAAAAATAGTAGTTTTACCTGTTAACGGAAGGCCGAATATGCCTATTTCCACCTAATTCTCACCTCTTTTCTTCTTTTTTTACTAATTCCCAATATTTATCTAACTCTTCTAAATTTAAAGCTTCAAATTCTTTTCCATCTTTTTCAATTGCTTTTTCCATTTGGTTGAACCGTTCTATAAACTTCTCACTCGCCTTTCTTAAAGAAACTTCTGGGTCTATCTTTAAAAAACGAGCCAAGTTAACAAGTGCAAATAATAAATCCCCAAACTCTTCTTCTACCTCTGGTTGGGTTTTAGCTTCGTTAAGTTCGTCCACTTCTTCTTTTACTTTATCGAGCACGTCTTTCACTTCTACCCAGTCAAACCCTACCGCAGCAGCATTTTCTTGAATCCTTCTTGCTAAAGAGAGTGCAGGTAAGGCTTTGTTGAGTCTCCCGATTCTGCTAAAGTTCTTCTCTCCATTCTCTTTTGCCTTTATTTCCTCCCACCTGGCATAAGAATATCCCTTTTCATCTCCAAAAACATGGGGATGTCTTCTCACTAACTTATTGATCAGTTCATCTATCACTTCAATGGTAAAAAACTCATTGTTTTCCTCAGCAATAGTGGAATGGAAAACAACTTGGAGTAATATATCTCCTAACTCTTCTTTTATTTTTTTAATATCTTTTTCGTCAATAGAATCAACCAATTCATATGCTTCTTCAATTATATAAGGTTTCAAACTCTCATGTGTTTGGACTTTGTCCCAATCGCAACCTTTTGGTCCCCTTAGTCTTTTCATCACTTTCATAAGCTCTTCAAATTTTTCACCTAACTCCAAAATAATTCCTCCCGTATTGTACGTATTAGCTCCTCTATTTGTTATTTTGTTCTTTAAAGATTCGATTGTGTTCTTTGATCTTCCTTTTTTTATCCAAATAATAGAGTAACCATAAAGCAAAAGCTACTCCTAACAGCAAAGGTAATAAATATTTAAGGAAAATTTCAAGTACAACTCTCGATCTCAGTTCTTTTAAAGCTTTTTCAGTTTCTTCGGTTATATAATTGCGACTTTCAGCACCGTTGAGAAAGTATCTTGCCAACTGAGCATACTCTTTTTTATCCCAATTGTAGTAAGTTAACCCCAATTTAGACATTATTCTTCCGTTTTCCTTGTCGAGAGATAAAGCTTTTTGATAATATTCTATCCTTTTTTCGTAATTGTTTTCTATGTCACCTAAAAATTCGTATGTTTCAGAAAGAATCGATGAATCTTTTGAAACAGGAACTAAAGAAAGGGCTATTTCCTTTGATTTTTCTGTTTCTCCCATGTTATAAAAAATTTTTGAAAAGTACAGTAAGGTTTGAGAATCCTTCCCTTTTAAATTCATATAAGTATTATAAAGGTCTTGTATAATTTCGTAGTTATTTGTTTGAAAACTTATTTCAACCAAAGATTCAATTATTTTTTTATCGTAATTGTAAGTCAGATAGATTTCTTTTAAATCATTATAAGCTTTTTGAGGGTCATTATATATTTTAGATTTTGATAAGATTTGTGCTTCACAATAAACAGTAAAAGGAATTTTTTCTCCCACAAGCTTTTCGATTTTTTCAGAATATTCAAAGATTTCTTCCACTACAGATGGGTCCAAAGAATTTTGCCAATATTGGAAATTGAAAAAAAGATACATAGAATTTATTATTATTGAATTGGGGTATTCTTCTAAGGCTTCTTCAAACAATTCGGTGGGTTCAAGGTAAACATAAGGGTCCAAGTCTTTTAATATCTTTAAGGTTGTCTCATCATCAGGAAACAACGTAAGATCTGAAAGTTGTAAATTATCTACGTACATTGGTAAACCCGTTTCCCATCGCTTCAACAAACCTCCAACTGTCTTTAAATATGGGTCATCCGATTCATACATTGTTTGAAGATCTACGTAGTAAACAAAATCATCAAAAACTGTTGCGAAGGTCGATAACGTAAAAATAATAAAAAATGACAACACAACTAATTTTTGTCTCAAAACGCTCCTCCTAGGATGTCAAGTAATTTTAAAAGTTTTTGAAAAACTTTCATCAAAATATTCTTGTAGTAGTAATTATACCATAAAGCTGTTTTCTAAGAAAGCTAACGAAGTAAATCATAATTCGATATCTTTGAAATAATATCATAATATCTTTCAATCTTTTTGAAGAAGAACAAAAAAACTTGAAATACATTTTTGGTTGTGGTATAATCTTATGAAAGCGATGACCTTCGGTCATTTTTATTTTATTAGAGGGCAAAAATATGAGGCGAAATAGTTTGGAGAAGAAAAATAAAGAAGAAAAGATGAATTTAATAATGAATGTAGCAGAAAAAATTTTTGTGGAAAAAGGTTACGAGAAAGCTACAATGACGGAAATTGCAAAAAGAGCTGATCTTGCAAAGGGAACATTGTATTTGTACTTTTCAAGCAAAAAAGATCTATATTTTACTTCTGTTGAAAGAGCATTATCTACTTTGCTCAGGTCTATTATTGAAAAATTTTCCTCTTGTAAAAACGGTTTTGAAAAGGTTGTATCAATGGGGGAAACATACGTATCATTCAGCCTTGAATATGTTGATTATTATAAATTGATATTGAATTATGAAACCTTGGAAGTTCATTTCGATGATAAAGATCCCCATGTGAAGAAGGCATATGAAAAGAGTGAAGAGATTTTTAAATTATTAGTTAGCTCCGTTGAAGAAGGAATAAAAGATGGTTCAATAGACAAACGATTAGAACCTTTAAAGATCGCAATGGTTTTGTGGAGTGAGATAACAGGAATGGTTCAGCAAGTAAGCCTTCGAGAGACATTGTATGAAAAATGGACGGGGTTAAAACCTCTACAAATATATGAGTATTACATAGAAGTAACAAAAAAGATGTTGGCTTCTTTATCATAATCACGCATCTATCAAGAGAACTTTTACAAATTCATAAAATAACAGTCAGGAGGTATGTGGATGCACAAAGTCGTAATAACTGGAATGGGAACAATAAACCCTATAGCAAAAAACACACAAGAATTTTTAGAAGGATTAAAAGAAATGAGAAGCGGCATAGATAAAATAACGCAGTTTGATCCCTCGGATCATAAAGTTAAGATAGCTGCTGAAATAAAAGATTTTGACCCTCAAGAATATATGGATAAAAAAACCGCCAAACGTTATGATAGGTTTTTGCAATTAGCTGTTGCTGCCTCAGATGAAGCTATTGAAGATGCCGGATTGTCTCAAGATCAAGATTGGAGAGAAAATGCTGCAGTAATAATAGGTTCAGGAATAGGCGGTTTTAAAACTTTGTATCACGAGTTTGGAGTTATGAACGAAAAAGGTCCGAAGTATGTTAGCCCCTTTTTAATACCTATGATGATTGCCGATATGGCAAGTGGAGTTGTTTCTATAAGGCATAAATTAAAAGGACCAAATTTTACAACAGTTAGTGCTTGTGCTTCTGCTGTGCACTCAATAATAAGTTCTGTGATGTTGATAAGAAGTGGAGAAGTTGATGTGGCTATAACAGGAGGCTCCGAAGCAGTTATTGATCCTATGCCAATAGCGGCTTTTGCTAATATGATGGCTCTTTCCCAAAGAAACGATGAACCTCAAAAAGCATCAAGACCTTTTGATAAAGATAGAGATGGATTTGTGATGGGAGAGGGAGCTGGGATATTAGTTTTAGAATCAGAAGAACATGCAAAGGCAAGAGGAGCCAAAATTTATGGATATATAGCAGGATATGGAATGACAGGAGATGCTTACCATATTAGTCAATCTGATCCGGAAGGTGAGGGGGCGGCAAGGGCAATAAAGAACGCCTTAAAAATGGCCGAATTAGATCCTTCTAAGGTGGATCTTATAAATTGTCATGCCACTAGTACTCCTGTTGGTGATAATTCAGAAGTAAAAGCTATTAAAAAAATATTCGGCGAATTTGCCGATAAACCGTATTTACAATCAACTAAAACTTTAATAGGACATACTTTGGGAGCTGCTGGTGCAATTGAATTAATAGCTTTAGTTATAGAAAGCCATAATCATTTTGTTCATGGAATGCCAAATTTAGAGGAACCTGATGAAGAGATGAAAACACTCAATATCCCAAGAAAGACTCAAGACGCTAAAGTGGACGTAATTTTAAAGAACTCCTTTGGTTTTGGGGGACACAATGCGTCGTTAATTTTTGTTAAATCATAAAGGGGGCACAATTATGCCTAAAATAGGAATAGTAACCGATAATACCTGTGATATTGATCCAAAACAATTAGAAGAAATGGGGATAGGTTGCGTTTCATTGTATGTAAAGTGGAAAGATAAGTTTGAAAGGGCTGTGGATATTGATGTAGACGACTTTTATGAGTTTTTAAAAACATCTGACTATATACCAGCCACTTCACAACCTACACCTCAAGATTTTGAAAAGGTATATAGAAAAATGTTGAAAGATTACGATGAGTTAATATCTGTCCATATTTCAGAAAAACTGAGTGGCACATATAATTCTGCTAGGATAGCCGCTAAGGAAGTAGATGAAAAAAGGATCCATATAGTGGAAAGTTATGAAACCACATGGGGTTTAGGTTATTTAGTACTCGAATTAAAAAAACTGATAGACTCAGGAGATTATACTGTAGAAGAGTTGAAAAGTTTCGTGGAACATTTTCAAGAAAAAGTGAATGTATACTTTACCGTAGGAAGTTTAAATTATCTTGCAAAAGGTGGAAGAATAGGGAAAGCAACTGCCTTTGTGGGAAGCATGTTAAACATTAAGCCATTGTTAAAACTGGAGAATGGTGAAATATTCCCCGTTAAAAGGATCAGAGGATACAATAAAATAATTAAAGAGCTTACAACGTTGGCAATGGAAGAAAAAGGCAAAGGAGAATTAAAGAATATAACCGTTGAACATACGGGAAGCTTGAAATTAGGTGGCGATTTGTTGGATGAAGTAGTTAAATTGGGAATACCAAGAGAAAAGATAATCTTTGAACCGATGGACATAATAATAGGTATGCATTTAGGACCTGATTCCGGTGGAATAGTAACTACATGGGAGTGAAAATTATGAATATAGAGGAAATAATGAAAATATTGCCCCATCGCTATCCTTTTTTGCTTGTTGATGGGGTGTTAGAGTTAAATAAAGAAAAGATCAGGGCTTTTAAAAACGTTAGTATTAACGAGCCTTTTTTTCAAGGCCATTTCCCAAATTATCCCATAATGCCAGGAGTACTTATTGTTGAGGGTATGGCTCAAACTGCAGGGTTATTGCTTCTGAAAGATACGGATGAGAATGTAATTCCTTTATTTACAGGTATAGATAAAGCTCGATTTAAAAAGGAAGTAAGACCTGGAGACAAACTGGTATACGATTTAGAGATTCTACAGAGGAAAGCAAACATGTTCAAGTTAAAGGGAATAGCTACTGTTGAAGAACAGGTATGTGCACAAGCAGAGATAATGGTAGGTATCAAAAAGAGTTAAAGATGGAGGTGCTGATTTGGAACCCGTAAAAAATAGAGTTACTGACTTATTGAAAATTAAATATCCCATATTAGAAGGCGGAATGGCATGGGTGGGTACTGCAAAATTGGCTGCGGCTGTTTCTAATGCTGGCGGATTAGGAACTATAGGTTCTGGAAACATGGATGCAAAACTTTTAAAGAAACAGATTGATTCAATAAGAGAAATGACCGATAAACCTTTTGCCGTGAACGTTATCATGCTTAATCCTCATATAGACGAAGTCATAGATCTCATAATTCAAGAAAAAGTTCCGGTTGCTATTTTGGGGGCTGGAAATTCTAGCAAATACATTCCTATGCTTAGAGAAAATGGGATAACAACCTTAGCGGTAGTCTCGTCGGAAAATCTAGCTTTGAGATTAGAAAATGCAGGGGCAGAGGCTATAATAGGTGAAGGTATGGAATGTGGTGGACACATCGGAGATGTAACTACCATGGTTTTAGTTCCAAAGCTTTCTAGCATTTTGTCGGTTCCTGTAATAGCAGCCGGTGGAATTGCTAACGGGCCTGGTGCGGTTGCAGCTTTATCCTTGGGAGCAGAAGGTATTCAGATGGGAACTCGTTTTATAGCTACATATGAATGTGAAGCCCATGAAAATTACAAAGAAAAAATAATAAATGCGGGTATTAGGGACACTATAATTACAGGTCAGAAAATGGGTCATCCAGCTCGCATAATAAAAACAAAATTCGGTAAAAAAATAGCGAAGTTAGAATCATCATCTCCTGAAGAAGCCGAAGAAGCTTTGGTAGGTAGCCTTATGAAGGCTTTCTTGTATGGTGATGAAGAAAGTGGGTCTTTCATGGCAGGGCAATCCGCTGGTTTGATCGATGAGATAAAAAGTGTTAACGATGTTATTGAAGATGTAATGTCGTATATTTTGAAAAATTATGACTTAGAAAATAATGTCGATGAAAGGAGGAGATAAGTTTTGCGATGTTTTGTTTTTACAGGACAAGGATCCCAATACCTGGGTATGGGAAAGGATATATTGGAAAAAAAGCCTGAATATGAATTGTATTTTGATAAAGTAAAAAATAAGATTGGATTGGACATAAAAAGTATAATATTTGGGACTGATGAAAAAGAGCTTACCTTAACCCAAAATGCCCAAGTCGCTATACTCACAATTAGCTATATGAAATATTTGAATGCTTTAGAAGAAGGCCTCAAACCTGATGTGGTAGCTGGTCATTCTTTAGGAGAATGGACAGCACTTTTAGCCGCAAAAATGATCGATTTTGAAGAAGCAATTGAAGCGGTTTATTATAGGGGATTGTACATGAGTGAAGCCTTTGAACCGGGAAAAGGCGGTATGGCAGCGGTAATAGGTATGGATTTAAATGAGATTGAAAAAGTTTTATCCAATTATCCAAACGTCCAAATAGCCAATTACAATTCTCCCTCACAGGTTGTAATAAGTGGGGAAATGGAAGAACTTTTGATCTCTATGGAAAAGCTCAAGGAAGAAGGAGCCAGAAAGGTTGTTCCGTTGAATGTAAGCGGTCCGTTTCATTCGAAATTTCTAAAAGATGCAGAAGAAAGGTTGAGAAGAAGAATTGAGCATATAGAATTCAAAAAGCCAACGGTTCCCATTGTTCAGAATGTAACGGCAAAGTTTGAAACTGATCCTGATATCATAAAGGAAAATGTAATAAAGCAAATAACTTCACCTGTTAGGTGGATAGAATGTGTTGAGGAATGTGTAAAAAACGGTGTGGATGAATTTGTTGAAATTGGACCAACAAAAGTGCTCACAAAATTTATTAAACAAATAAATAAAAACGTTAAACTACTTAATATATAAAAAATCGGGGGTGTTCCCTTTGAAATTAAATCAAAAGATTGCAATCGTAACAGGTGGCTCTAGAGGAATAGGAAAAGAAATATCACGGAATTTCATAAAAGAAGGAGCCACCGTAATAGCGATCGCTGTAGATGAAAGACCTCAAATAGAAGAAAACGAAAAAAGTGATTTTCCAGAAGATAGGTTCATTTATTACCAAGCAGATATAACTGATTTTAATACTGTTAGTGAAATTGTGACTCAGATATATAACAGATACCAAAAAATAGACATATTAGTAAACAATGCCGGAATGGCAAAAGATAACTTCTTGGTTATCATGAAAGAAGAGGATTTTGATAAAGTAATACAAGTAAATTTAAAAGGAACATTTATAATGACAAAAGCAGTTGCAAAGATAATGAGAAAACAAAAGTTTGGCAATATCATAAGCATGGCAAGCGTTGTAGGTATTGAAGGTAACATTGGCCAAACTAATTATTCAGCAGCAAAAGCAGGTATAATAGGAATGACAAAATCTTGGGCGAAAGAACTTACAATGAAAGGAGAAAATATCAGAGTAAACGCCATAGCACCAGGATTTGTTAGAACAGGAATGACAGAAAGTTTAAAAAAAGAATTGATAGAGTATGTTGTAGAAAATACGTGTTTAAAACGCTTGGGAGAACCTCAAGATATAGCCAACTTAGCCGTATTTTTAGCCAGTGATGATTCTTCCTTCATAACGGGACAAGTTATACGGATAGATGGTGGATTAAGAATTTAATCATAAAGAATAAAAATCCCGAGGCTGTACATTAAATGACCTCGGGATTTTGTTTTCAAAAGAGATGATACACTTTAAAGATTGAAACAGTTATAAGCGCCGTTACCGACATAATCTTGATTAGTATATCCAAAGAAGGGCCAACAGTGTCTTTCAAAGGATCCCCAACTGTATCCCCCACGACTGTTGCCTTATGGGCATCCGTACCTTTTCCTTCTCCTTCGACGCCCCCGGCTTCTACTCTCTTTTTAGCGTTATCCCAAGCACCTCCAGAATTGGCAGAAAATATTGCTAACATAACACCACTAAGAGTAGTTCCTATCAAAAGTCCTCCTACAAAGTTTGGCCCGAGCAAAAATCCAGAAATTATAGGGGTTAAAGTCGCGATAAGGGCAGGAAATTTTATTTGACTTATCGAACCTTCACTACTAATCCTGATGCATCTTTCGTAATCGGGGTCTGTCGTTCCCTCCATCAATCCAGGTATTTCTTTAAACTGTCTTCTTACCTCATCAACCATCTTGTTAGCTGCATTTACTACGGCATTTATTAGAAAAGAACTAAAAAAGAAAGGTAGTGCAGCACCAAAAATAGCTCCAGCTATTGTTCTAGAATCTATCATGTTCAAGATCAAGATATTTTCTAAATGCCCTACTCCTCCATCTCCAGGACCGGCTTGAGAATAAATAAAAGATGCAAAGAGAGCTAATGCCGCTAAGGCAGCGGAACCGATAGCAAAACCTTTTCCTATAGCAGCTGTTGTGTTCCCCACAGAGTCTAGTTTATCGGTTATCTCTCTAACCTCTGGCGGCAATTTTGACATTTCGCTTATCCCACCAGCATTATCTGCGATTGGACCGTACGAGTCAACTGAAACCGTTGCTGCAACGAAAGAAAGCATACCCGTAGCGGCCATTGCTACCCCATACAATCCTGCTATTTCAAAGGATACAAGGATTCCCAACATCAAAAGGAAAACAGGCAACAGAACGCTTTCCATTCCTAATGCTAATCCCTTTGTAATTACAATAGCCGGACCACCTTTGGCAAATTCGCTCAATTCCTTTGTAGGATGGTATGCATCATTGGTGTAATATTCTGCTATAAGCCCCATGAAAATACCATCTATTATACCGATGACAGCTGCCAACCAAGGTGAGAAGTATCCCAATCTGAAACCGATATTTTGAAATTCTGTAGCGCTAATGTCTCCCAAATAGAAAAAGCTAAGAAAAAAGGTTATAATTAAAGTTAAAAATGCCGATGTCATCAAAGAGATATTTAAATCTCTATGGGGATCATCGGAAGGCTTTTTTAAGATTATGTATAATATCCCAATCATCGAAGAAATTAATCCTAGCGATATAAAAAGTATCGGATAGTAAGTTAATCTCATAGTTGCATCATAAGAAAAGTTTTGAGGTCCCAAAAGGAAATGAGTATATAATATTAGAACTATAGATGAAATTACGGCACCTACATAACTTTCCAATAAATCAGCTCCAAGTCCTGCAACATCTCCAACGTTATCTCCGACGTTATCAGCAATAGTAGCGGGATTTCGTGCATCATCTTCCGGTAGAGCTAATTCTGTTTTTCCAACTAAGTCTGCTCCCATGTCCGCAGCTTTTGTGTAAACTCCTCCTCCAACCCTATCAAACATAGCGATTATTGAGCATCCAAGAGCGTATCCTGAAACAGTCATAGTAAAAGGAATGTAATTTATTCCCAACCAGTTGACTTTTATTACCAAATTTTCTGCAGAAAGCTGTCCCAACCAATTTCCAAAAATAATGTATACTAAAAATAAACCTAATAGAGCCAATCCAGAAACGCTGAGTCCCATAACGCTTCCGCCTTGAAATGCAACTTTCAAAGTTTTTCCTATACTTTTCTCTGTTCGAGCCTTATTGCTAACTCTGACGTTAGCGTAAGTAGCTATTTTCATACCTATATATCCTGCTAAAGCACTCATAAAAGCTCCCATTACAAAAGCGACTCCAACATACCATTCTACCACGATACCTAAAGCTAAAGCGATAAATATACCATAAATTGATAATACTTTAAGCTCATGGTTAACAAAGGCGGAAGCACCAATTCTAATAGCCTTTGCAATGTGTTGCATCCTCTCCGTACCTTCATCTAATACAACGACTTGTCTAAAGTTAACACTAGCAAAAATTAAAGCGATAATAGGAACTATTGCCAAAATCCATAGACTACCCACTGTTTCACCTCCGAAGTGTTGTGAGATTTTAGTTATAACACATTACCCCATTTTATTATATCATTTTCTATTCGAAAAAATAAGTTTTAAAAATAACAATTAAATGTGATTAGGAGCAATTAAACGACTTTAGAAACAGTTAGAAGGATATTTCTTCCAAATGGTATATATTGTTTTTTAAATCACTTTTGATAAAATAGATAACAAAGAGCAGCATTTTTAAGGGGAATTTATATATGTATTGTGTTAAATATCACAAAAAAGGAGGAGTTAATTTGTTATCTGATATGAGTTTAAAAGAATTTTTAGAAAAGCTTTCGTCCAACGAACCAGCTCCCGGGGGTGGAAGTGCAGCGGCGCTAGCGGGTTCTATAGCAGCTAGTTTGGGATGCATGGTAGCAAATTTAACTATCGGCAAAAAAAAGTACGAAGAAGTTGAAGAAGAAATGAAAAATTTGAAAGTAAAATTCGAGGAGTACAGAGACAAATTTCTTCAGCTCATGGAAGAAGATGCCGAAGCTTTCAACGAGGTAATCGAAGCCTTAAAACTTCCAAAAAGTACTGAAGAAGAGAAAAAAGCTAGAAATGAAAAAATCCAAGAAAAGACAAAAAAAGCCACACTTGTTCCTCTACAAATAGCCAAAGATGCGTTGGAAGTCATGGAACTTTCGGGGGTTACAATAGAAAAAGGTTATAAAATGGCTAAAAGTGACGCAGCTATTTCCCTTGTAATGGCTAAAGCAGCTGTTGAGGGTGGATTATACAATGTAAAAATAAATCTTCCATCGATTAAAGACGAAGATTTTCTAAGAGACATTAACAGTCAAATTGAAAAAATTGAGGGAGAAGCAAACACTCTTGAATTAAGACTGCTTTCTAAAGCTAATATATAATAAATAAAGGGGGTGGAACATAATGGCCGGAAAAGAAAATTTAAGAGAAGAATTAATGAAAAAGAAGAAAACTTTAGAGGCACAGAAAAAATCTATAGAAAAGTACATGGGCCCTCATGAACATGATGAATCTCTTGAAAAAGAATGGGAAAGGATTAACCAAGAGTTAGAGCAAATAGAAAAACAGTTGGAAGAAATAGAGAAAACATAAAAAATTGGCCGAGTTTTTCTTACCGGCCATATGTTTATAAAACTCATTTGATAGGGATTTTAGGGGTGAAAATAAGTTTGATTTTCCAGCAATTCCTCGTTTGGTACGTTTCGAATTTCCCTCGCGGGAACGCCAACGTATATTTTTTTTGGTTCTAAATTTTTAGTAACCACACTCCCCGCACCAACCAAAGCATCTTCTCCAATTATTATTCCTGGTAATATTGTTGCGTTGGCCCCTATTCTTGCCCCTTTTTTGATAGTAGGACCTTTGAAAAGCGCTTTTCTCTTCTCTGTTCTTCCCAAAAATTGATCGTTGGTAAAGGTAACTTCCGGAGCTATGAAGCAATAATCTTCTATTGTAGATATGGCTGTAATGTAAGCCTCTGTTTCTATCTTTACGTAGCTACCTATTTTACTTTTATTTTCTATTGTTGCTCCTTTTCCGATGATAGTATGTTCTCCGATTTCCACATCTTCTCTTATACTCGCTAAATCTCCAATAAAAACATCATTTGATATTTTAGTACCTTTATATAAGAGGCAACATGCTCCTACGATTACATTATTGCCCAAAATTAAAGGAGAAAGATCTTTTGTTTCAGTAGTGGCAGAATTTTTAGCTTTAAGAGGCGATTTACCTACTATACAATTATCCGATATTGTACAGTTTTCTCCAATAATACTGCCTTCTTTTATTATTACATTGTTTCCAATGATAGTACCTTTTTGAATAACGACATCTTCTTCAATTATTGCATTGTAACCTATTTTAACGTTAGCGTCAATTTTAGCGCTTGTAGCTATATAAGACGACATTTTTATCCCCCTTTAGCGGCATAAAAATTGATTTTAATTATACTCTTTTAAAACTTCTTCAATTATTTTATCATCTATCAAACCTTTAACAGTTTTCCCCTTTTTGATCCTTTGTCTGATTTCAGTGGATGAAATTTCAACAATAGGACTTTCCAATTTTATATACTCAAAATCTACACTGTAGGAACTTTTTTCTTCGAAATATCTGGGATAAACTACTAGTTTTACTTTTTTTACTATTTCTTCCCATTTATACCATTTGTGAAAGTTTTTAAAGGAGTCTTCGCCGATCAAAAGATAAATATTTTTATCAAAATTCATTAAATACTCTATGGTCCTGATTGTGTATGATGGTGAAGGTAGTTTATTTTCTATATCGCTTACTTCGAAATAATGTTCAAAAAAAACCCTCTCACACCAAGAATACCTCTTATCGAAATTTGCTATGAAATCTATACTTTTGTGTGGGGGATTTTTAGACGGCACTATTAAAAACCTATCAGGTTTGAATTCATCATAAGCTATCTCAGCAATTATTCTATGACCTATATGAGGAGGGTTAAAACTACCGCCAAAAAGCATTAGCATGAGAAACACCTTTTCTTATGGTATATATTCAAAAGCAAAATTTCCAATGTACACCGTATCTCCTTCTTTAACTCCTGCATTTCTTAAAATTTTATTCAATCCATTTTTCTCTAATGTATTTAAAATTAACAGACGAGAATCCTTTTGGTTGATATCGTATCTAGTTAACAACTTTTCGATACCATCTCCAACTATTTCAAACGTTTCGTTATCCCATTTTATAACGTTGATTTTTATAAAAGGATCAGGTTCATAGCTGACGGGTTGTATTTTTATTTTTTCTGTCACAGTGGATTTCAACCTTTTTTGGAAAAACTTTTGTTGCTCAATTTTTTCTTTACTTATATGATTCCATACCATAGTTATGAGCTCTTGAATGTTTTCACCAGTATAAGCAGAAATAGGGAAAATATCTTTACCCGATCTATTTTTGAAATCTGCTAATCTTTTTTCAAGGGTGTCTTTCTCTATGGCATCTATCTTATTTGCAACAATAATCTCTTTCTTTTTCGAAAGAATATGAGAAAAAGACTCTAATTCTTTTCTAATGAGTATATAATCCTCTACCGGGTCATCTCTTTCAAAACAAGATATATCGATAAGATGTACTAAAACAGAACATCTTTCAATATGTCTTAGGAATTGATCGCCTAAGCCTTTTCCCATATGGGCTCCCTCTATAAGTCCTGGGATATCAGCTACTACAAAAGAATAACCTGTGTCGATTTTTACTACGCCTAAATTTGGAACTATAGTTGTAAAAGGGTAATCAGCGATTTCCACCTTGGCGTTTGAAATCCTTGAAATTAATGTTGATTTACCCACGTTAGGATAACCAATCAAGCCTACATCTGCGACAATTTTTAAGACGAGCTTTAGATTTTTAGATTCACCTTTCACACCTTTTTCAGCTATCCTTGGAATCTGCAAAGTTGAAGTTGCAAATCTTGCATTTCCTCTCCCACCTTTACCTCCACGAGCAACAACCAGATATTGTTCTGGTGCTTTTAAATCTGAAAGTAATTCGTTGGTTTCAAGATCATAGACACAAGTACCTACAGGTACCTCAATCAAAACATTTTCTCCGGCTTTTCCAGCTTTGTTTTTATTTTTACCGTTTTCCCCGTTTTTTGCTCTAAAAATTTTTTTGTATTTAAAATCTACCAAGGTATTTTTATTGAGCGATGATTTGATGATAATCGAACCACCATCTCCTCCGTCTCCGCCATCTGGCCCACCTTTTTCTACGTATTTTTCTCTTCTAAAGCTTACCGCTCCATCCCCTCCTTTTCCAGCAATTACTTTGATATTCACTTCATCTGCAAAATCACCAATCAAAACGTTACACCTCCACTTATTTATCAAAAATCCTTTTAATAGAATTTTTATCGAATCCAAATTCTTCTTCCTCGTTGTTCCCTATAGGTTCTACGTGGATTATCACATCTTTTATGTAAGGATTTATTTTTTTTAACTCCCTTTCAACTTGCGAAGCTATTTCATTGGCTTCTTTTACGCTCATCTCTCCTTCGACTTCGATATGAAGTTCGACAAAATAAACATATCCTGCTTTTCTCACCCTGATTTTATGAGGATTATTGGCTTTGCTAACTTTTTCAACAGCTTCTAAAGTATTGTAATAAATTTCTCCTAATTCTTTCGAACTACCCATAAACTCATCGGAGGTCTCTAGAAACATCTTTATTCCAACTCTAAATATGAACACGGATACAATAATAGCTACTAAAGAATCCACCCACATTATGTTTAACGTAAGGTAAAATATCATACCAATGAAAACAGACAAAGATGTTAAAATGTCATTTCTCATATTTAAAGCATCTGCCACTAAAGAAGAATTTCTTATTTTATTTCCGACGGAGAATTTATACTTATATAAAAAATATTTGGTAAATATCGAAATCAAAGAAATCCATAGTACTAAATAAGGCCTATAAATTGAAAAACTATAAGTTATTATACTTTGAATAGCTCCTATAAGAACTTGAAAACCGGCGTAAATAATCACTAAAGATAAAACCTTAGTAACTATCGTCTCAGCTCGTTCATGGCCAAAAGGATGACTCTCATCTGCGGGCTTACTTGAAATTTTCGATGCAATTAAAGTTAGTATGGAAGTTATTATATCTGTAGTTGTATCTATTCCATCAGCTAAAATCGCTATACTCCCCGTAATGAAAGATATAACTAATTTAAAAAAAGCAAGGACACCATTTATTATTATTCCCATCCAGGAGGCATTTGCGGCTAATTTTTCTCTTTTTGAATTAATCTGAAAATTTTCTTCATTTAGTGTTTTTTTCAAATAATATTCTCCTTTGTTGACTTTTGTGAATATTAGCTAGAATTGAAATTCTGAAATTCAATATACCTCTGTGCATTGCTTATTATACCACAAGTAATATTCTTTGAATACAAAATTATTTTTCACATAAAGTTCTTTTATGGTATAATTAAAATGAGTAATTAAATGGGTGGGCAGCGGGGCGAAGGGGCGCTAAAGCAATTAAAAGCAATGTAGATCAGAAAAAAGGAGAGTGAATCTTATAAATATTTTAAACATCAATGGTTTAGTTCCAAAGTTGCCTATAATCCAAGGGGGTATGTCCGTTGGTATTTCTCTTGATAATTTAGCATCAGCGGTAGCAAACGCTGGAGGGATTGGAGTAATAGGTACTGCGGGAATCGGCTTAATCGAAAATCCTCAAACAAGAAAAGTAAAAGAAGCGAATATAGAAGGTCTTAAAAAGGTTATTAGAAAGGCAAGGGAAAAGACAAAGGGAATAATTGGTGTTAATATAATGACTGTTTTGACTGATTATAAAGAGCTTGTGAAAACAGCGATAAAAGAAGAAATAGATTTAATAATATCTGGAGCAGGGTTACCTTTAAATTTACCTGAATTTCTAGATGCAAAATCTAAAACAAGGTTAGTTCCTATAGTTTCTTCTTTAAAAGCTGCCCAGGTGATATTCAAAAAATGGTGGATGAAATATAATTACATTCCTGATGCATTTATTGTGGAAGGTCCAAAAGCTGGAGGACATTTGGGATTTAAAAAGGTGGATCTAGAGAATCCTCAATTTCAACTCGAAGTTACCGTTCCTCAGATAGTAGATTTCTGTGAGGAAATTAAAAAAGAATACAATAAAGAAGTACCCGTAATAGCCGCCGGTGGTATAGACACACCTGAAAAAGTAAAAGAAATTTTTTCGTTGGGGGCGAAGGGAATACAAGTTGGAACTCCTTTTATTGCCACCCAAGAGTGTGATGCCGATATAAGATTTAAAGAGGCTTTGATAAATGCCAAAGAAGAAGATATTGTAATAATTGAAAGTCCAGTAGGTCTTCCTGGAAGAGCTATCAAAAACAAATTTATAGAAGATGTTTCAAAAGGAATTAAAAAGCCTTTCAAATGCCCTTATCACTGTATTAAAACGTGTAATTTTGTTGACACCCCTTATTGTATAGCCCAAGCTCTACTTAACGCAGCAAAGGGGAATTTAGATGACGGATTTGTTTTTAGCGGTAAATACGGTTACAAAATCGATAAAATTACAACCGTACAAGAGGTAATAAACTATCTTTTTGAAATCAACATAGATAAAGCGAAAGAGTCATCTCCTCAACGTTCATAGAGACAGAGGCTTGTGATAAATAGGATGTGTTAATAGGTCTCAGTCGCAAACGAAAAGTTGAGAGGCGCAAGCTAGGTTGAAAAGGCTCTAACGTAAAAATTAAATTAAAGACAATAAAAAAACAGGAGGTAGCGTTATGTTGAATTTTGACTTTGTAAGTCCTACACGAATAATCTTCGGGAAAAAAACCGAGGAAAAGGTTGGGGAAGAAATAAAAAAGTACTCTAATAAAATTTTATTTCACTATGGGCAAGGAAGTATTAAAAAAACTGGTCTGTATGATAAAGTGGCAAAATCTTTGAAAAATGCAGGGGTTGAATTTGTTGAATTGGGTGGTGTTCAACCCAATCCCAGATTAAGTTTGGTGAGAAAAGGGATTGAAATCTGTAAAAAAGAAAATATTAATTTTGTACTGGCTGTAGGTGGAGGAAGTGTAATAGATTCTTCAAAGGCTATAGCAGCAGGAATGAAGTATGAAGGAGACGTTTGGGAATTGTACGAAGGGAAGGGAACTTTGAAAGAAGCACTGCCCGTTGGTGTCATTTTAACTATACCTGCTGCAGGTAGTGAAGCTAGTATGGGATCGGTTATTACAAATGAAGATGGATGGTATAAAAGAGCAATAAATTACGATGTTTTAAGACCGGTTTTTGCAATAATGAATCCTGAATTAACTTATACTCTGCCACCTTTTCAAACAGCCGTTGGAACGGTGGACATGTTAACCCACGTAATGGAAAGATACTTCACCAACACCCGGCATGTGGAATTAACGGATAGATTGAGTGAAGCTACAATGAGAACTATAATTCACAATGCACCTCAAGCCCTTAAAGATCCTTACAATTATGACGTCAGAGCTGAAATTATGTGGGCTGGTACCGTTGCTCATAACGGTTTATTAGGAACCGGAAGGGAAGAAGACTGGGCAACTCATGATATAGAACATGAAGTTAGTGGCATTTACGACGTTGCCCACGGAGCAGGTTTGGCTGTTTTATTCCCAGCTTGGATGAAATATGTTTATAGGCACGATTTAAACAGATTTGCTAGGTATGCTGTAAATGTTTGGAACGTTGAAGCTGATTTCTTCAACTTAGAAAAAACAGCTTTAGAGGGTATTAATAGACTTGAAAAATATTACAAAGAGGATTTAAAATTACCAATAACTTTGAAGGAATTGAAAGTCCCCGATGATAGATTCGAGGAAATGGCACAAAAGGCAACGGAAAGAGGACCTGTCGGTAATTTTGTAAAACTTTACAAGGAAGATGTTCTAAATATCTTAAAATTGGCAAAGTAAAAAAAGGGCTTTATGCCCTTTTTCCATTTTTGAATGGACTACTTCATTCACAGAACTCATACTTTAAAGAAAATAAAGGAAGGATCACAGTTGGAGCAAAAAAAGAAATCAGTTTTTTGGAATAAAAATCTACTAATAGTTTTTGGTGTTACTTTGATGGCGGTTTTGGGGGTTTCAAGCATTTCTCCCATTTTTCCTGTTCTCATAGAAGAATTTGGAATATCTGAATCGCAAGTAGGCTTGCTAATAACTTTTTTTACGTTACCAGGTGTTATACTAACTCCTATATTCGGAATTTTAGCGGATAGATACGGAAGAAAAATGATTTTGATACCGTCTCTATTATTGTTTGGCATTGCTGGTTTTTTATGTGGATTTTCTAAAAATTTCCCAATTTTGCTATTTTTAAGATTTTTTCAGGGTATAGGCGCAGCTTCTTTAGGGGCTTTAAATGTTACTATTATAGGGGATCTATTTTATGGGGAAGATAGAGTCAAGGCTATGGGATACAACGCTAGTGTTTTGAATATCGGAACTGCGATTTATCCATCCATTGGAGGCGCACTTTCACTTTTAGGATGGAACTTTCCATTTTTTCTTCCGATTTTAGCTATTCCAATTGGGATTTTGGCATTATTTTTGTTAGAAGATACAAGTGTAAGGAACGACGAAAGCATAAAAGATTACTTTTTTAACCTTATAAAATCCGTAAGGAATGCAAAAATTATCTTACTTTTTATAGGTGGCCTTTCAACTTTCATTATCCTTTATGGAGTCCATTTGTCTTATTTTCCATTTTTAGCAAGTCACAACTTTGGATTGTCTCCTTTTCTTGCAGGACTTTTAATGTCTGGGATGTCTTTTACAACCGCTTTAGGTTCATCGCAACTCGGAAAGTTGGGGAATAAATTTAACGTTAAAAATTTATTGATATTTTCTTATTTGTTTTATACTTTATCTCTTATTTTGACACCTTTTATGCAAAAGGCATGGCAGTTGCTGATACCGATAATTATATTTGGAATAGGACATGGTATAAACGTCCCATCAATTCAGACTATGATAGCAGAATTGGCTCCTTCTGAGTACAGAGGAGCCTTAATGTCATTAAATGGAATGATTTTGAGACTAGGGCAAACATTAGGTCCTATAATAATGGGCTTTTTATACACTTTTGGTGGAGTGAATATAGTTTATTTTTCTGGCGCTATTTTTGCTATAGGGGTATTCTTCTTGTTATTATTGCTTTTTAATGTTCATAAGACTTAATCTGTTTATCATAATTACTGATTAATTCTTTAAAAAGCGTTAGGAACTTTTGATTTTCTTCTTTGGTTCCAACGGTTACTCGAATTTTATTTTCTAAAGTCCCAGAGTATTTTCTCAAAAGTATTTTATTTTCTAAAAAGTAGTTGTAAACGGCTTTGGCTGTTATACCTTCTATTTTATCAAAATCCAACAGTATAAAATTAGCATCACTTTTTAAGGCGACTCGTCCAAGCCCTTTTGAAAGCTTATTTCTTTCTTCGATGATGTAATCAATTTTTTCTGAAATGAGATTATAATTTTCTATTATGGTTTCCACCATCTTTTCAGTTAATACGTTGAAACTATAAGGAGATTTTATTTTCATTATTTGTTTAACTATTTCTTCGTTGGCGATTAAGATACCTGCTCTAATACCTGCCAATCCGAACGCTTTGGAAAATGTTTTTAATATTATAAGATTTGGGTAGTCTTTTAAATATTGTATCATGCTTGTTTTTGAGAAATCCGCATATGCTTCATCTACAATTACAGGGACCCCTGTTTTTAAAGCTTTTACGATCTCTTTTTGGGGTTGCAAGTTTCCTGTAGGATTGTTTGGAGAACAGATAAATATCATACCCGTTTGATCATCTACGGCTTTATCTATGTCTTTTATTTCGTAATTGGTATTCAAAGGGATTTTTTTCACTGAAAAACCGTTGAGTAGAGAATAAAATTCGTACATTTCAAATGTAGGCGGACAAACTATTACCTCGTTTCCAGCAAAGATTTTAACCAAGTAAGAAATCATCTCGTCGCTGCCATTTCCAACCACTATGTTATTCATGTCAAGATCTATATTATATCTTGAAAAATATGAGTTTAAGAAAGTCGCTATTTTTTGTCTGATGTTGTCAGCGGTTAATTCGGGATACCGATTTATGTTTGTTTCTGTTATCTTTTGGAAAAAGATCTTTTTAAAGTCTAAAGAAAGATCGAAGGGATTTTCATTTTTGCTGAGGTCTATGAACCCTTCATTGATATTAGTATTAGAAGGTTTGTATTCCTCAAAACTTTCTAAAATTGGGTTGAATTTCAACTTTGCTTACCTCCCTCTGGCGAGTGTCTCTTTTTTAATTCTTGAACAACTTCTCCTATATCTATTCCTTCGTAGGTTAATAACACCAACAAGTGATAAATCATATCGGCGGTTTCATATATGGTTCTTTCTCTATTTGGAGCAACCAAAACTTCGACCGCTTCTTCTCCAAACTTTTTATAGATTTTTTCCTTTCCTTCATTAAACAAATAAGTTGTATAAGATCCTTCTTTGGGGTTCTTTTTCCTATCTTTTATAATTTCTTTTAATTGGTTCAGAAAATCCAGTGAGTAATCTATATTAGAGTCAGGTAGTTTATCAATTTGTTCGATTTTTCTAAAACAACTTTTCGTTCCTAAGTGGCAAGCTGGTCCTGTTTGATCAACTTTTAAGAGCAATGTGTCGTTATCACAATCTACGTACACTTCTTTCAATTTTTGATAGTTCCCGCTTGTTTCTCCTTTCATTCTGATTCTTTCTTTGCTTCTTGAGTAATAATGAACATATCCCGTTTCTAGAGTTTTACTAAGAGCTTCTTTGTCTGTATAACCTAAAGTTAATACGTCGCCATCGAGACCTTGAACTATTACAGGTATGAGGCCATTGTTTTTTTTCCAATCTAATTTGTCTATTATTTGTTTATAATCTAACATTTATTCCCACCTTCTTCAATTGAATTTTGAGGTCTTTTGCAGTGTAGATACCATAATGGAATATGGATGCAGCAAGAGCAGCATCTGCACCTATTTGAAAAACATCTATAAAATCTTTAACTTCTCCCGCTCCACCTGAGGCGATAACTGGGATTTCTACAGCATCAACTATTTGTTTGGTTAAATTCAAGTCATACCCTTTTTTTACACCATCGGTGTTCATAGAAGTAACCAGTAGTTCCCCTGCTCCCAAGTCTTGACACTTTCTAGCCCACTCAACAGCTTCTAAATCCGTTTTTTTACTTCCTCCGTGTGTGTATACATAGTACTTTTCACTTTCGACGTCTTTTTTTGCATCTATTGCAACTACTACGTTAGAGCTCCCTATAATTTTTGAACTTTCTTTAATTAAATTTGGATTTTCAACGGCAGCTGTATTTATAAACGCTTTATCAGCTCCACATTTTATTATTTCTACCATTTGTTCAACTGTTTTTAATCCACCACCCACGGTGAAAGGAATGAATAGTTCTTTGGCAACTTCCTCAACAAGATTTTTGAGTATATTACGTTTTTCTTTAGAGGCCGTTATATCTAAGAATACGATCTCATCAACCCCATCTTTTTCATATTTTTTGGCAAGTTGTACTGGATCTCCTGCGTCCTGTATATTCTCAAATTGTACTCCCTTTACGACTCTTCCTTCCTTTATATCCAAGGCTGCTACTATTCTTTTTGTCAACATTATTGTTCACCTCTTAACTCCTGCAGATTGATTTTACCTTCGTAAAGAGCTTTTCCTATTATAGCCCCATCGAAACCTATATTTTCCAATTTTTTTAAATCTTCTTTTTTACTTACACCCCCGGCGTATATTATTTCCTCATCTTGCCAGAATCTTTTTATGTTTAAAGAAACACCTTCTAAAGTTCCATCTTTGCTTGTGTCTGTATATATGAATCTGTTGGTGTACTTTTTAAAAATAGAAAAAGCATCTTCTAAGTTAATTTGTGAGTTTTCCAACCAACCTTTTGTTTTTAAAGTTCCGTTCTCGACATCCAAACTTATGGTTATATTGTTGAAAGCACTGGTAACTTTTTCTAAGAATTCTAAGTTAAAGGCTGCTGTACCTATGATCACATAAGTAACACCTATTTCGTAGGCATTTTTAATGCTTTCAAAAGTCCTTAATCCTCCACCCAGTTCAACTTTCAACCCGGTTTTTTTGATTATTTGTTTTACAACATCTAAGTTTTTTACAGAACCTTCAAAAGCACCATCTAAGTCGACAATATGAATCAGATCGACATATTTTGAAAATTCTTTGGCTATTTCTACGGGATCTCCGTATTCTTTTATTTCATTTTTGCTACCTTTATAGAGTCTTACCGCTTTTTTATTCATTAAGTCTATTGCAGGTATTATTTTTATGTTGTTGATAGATTTCACCTCGCTATAAATTTTTGAAATTTTCTAATAATTTAATTCCTTTTTCGCCCGATTTTTCAGGATGGAACTGTACACCGAATACGTTTTCTTTTTGTACGCTTGATGTGAATTTACAGGTTTTTCCTCTGCTTTCGTATTCTGTGTATGAAATTATGTATTGATCTTCAGTTGTTATGTAATAAGAGTGTACAAAATAGAAGAAACTTCCATTTTCTATTCCTCGAAAAATCAGAGAATCTTTTGAAAATTCAACACTGTTCCAACCTATGTGAGGAACTTTCATGTTTTTAAACTTAACCACTTTTCCAGGTAAATAAGAAAGTCCAGTGCCTTCATCTTCTTCACTGCTTTCAAATAACAGTTGCATCCCTAAACATATACCTAGAAAAGGCTTGTTTTTGTCGATATGTTCCAATATATAATCTTTTAGAGGAATTATATTATTCGAAACTATTCCAAAAGAACCTACCCCGGGTAGTATGATTTTATCTGCGGTTCTTATGTCATTTATTTCATTACTAATAATGCCTCCGACAGCTTTTTGAACGTTTGAAAAGTTACCAACCCCACCATTTAATATGACTATTTTCTGCATATATACCACCTCTATACTTCGTAAACTCTATTTGTACTTTCGTGTTTGTCACTTGGTTCAAGGGCAGTTTTTAAAGCGCTACCCAATGCCTTGAAAGAAGCTTCGATTATATGATGAGCGTTTTCACCATTTATTTGCTTTATATGGATAGTTGATTGTAAATACCTTGATAACCCTAGAACTAATTCTTTGAAGTTCCCTAATTCAAAACCTTTTTCAGCATCTTTGATGTTGATATCTATATTTGTATAGGATCTTGAAATATCAACGGAAACGAGAATAAGGGCGTCGTCCATTGGTAGGATGGAGGTTCCAAACCTTTTTATCTTCTTTCCTTCCACTTCGTTCTTTAAAAATTGGCCGATTGTTATTCCCATATCTTCCCATAAATGGTGATTAAGATCGAACTTTGCCTTGATGATTATATTCTTCTCCATGTAGTAGAATAGGGTTTTCAATAAATGATTTAACACAGGATCTCCGGTATCAATAAATAATTCTTTAGAATAATTTATTTCTATGTCTGTTTCGTCAGTTTTTCTTCTCATTTCCTCACCTCCATAGATTTTTTGTGTTGGTGCATACCTTCGATTTCCGCCATTCTTATACCTAAGTACCTCTCTTTTAACAACTCGTCTTTACTCACTTTTGCAACGGATATTTTTTTTGTAAAATCTGATAGGTTTAATACGGAGGAGAAACGTGCCGCACCACCCGTTGGCAGTACGTGGTTAACTCCCAAGAAATAATCTGCTGCAGGTACAGGTGTGTAATCACCTAAATAAATAGCTCCAGCATTTTGTATGAGTGGTAGTACTGATTCAGGATCTTTTGTCATTATTTCTAAGTGCTCAGGTGCTATTTCGTTGGTTTTAGCTGCACAATCTTCTATACTTTTGAAAAGGTATCTATCTATCCCTTCTCTTTCACAATATTCGTATAATTCTTTTGATATAGTGACCAAGAAAGCTTTAGATTCATAACCATGTTCAAGTTGGGAGAGTAAGTCGTTTAAAATGTATTCTGGTTTAGCTGTCTCATCGGCTATCACACAGATTTCTGATGGTCCTGCCAAGCTGTCTATTCCAACTTCTCCAAACACCTGTCGTTTTGCTTCATTCACATATTGATTTCCGGGACCAAATATTTTATCTACTTTTTTCATACCGATGCCGTATGTCATAGCTGCTATTGCTTGAATTCCACCAATTTTGTAAATTTCTTTTATCCCCAACTTTTTTGCTATATAAATTATGTAAGGGTTTATTACCCCATCTTTTGGAGAGGAAGTGATCAACATTTCTTTTACACCTGCAATCTTGGCTGGAATAGCGACCATCAACAAACTCGAAGGTAGAGGTTTACCACCTGGGACATAAATCCCTATCCTGTTTATTGGTCTATTAATCAGTCCATAAGTTGAGTTGTATTCATTGGAATACAAGATATCTTCTGTTTTTTGTTTTATATGGTAATTCTCCAATCTTTGAATCGTTTTTTCTATAATTTCTTTATCTTGCGCGGGGATTTCTTCGTCGATATCCCATTCTTCAACTTTTAATTCTAAATCACCATCATAATTATCGAACTGTTTTGAATACTTTTTTACTGCAAGCATTCCGTTGTTTTTTATGTCGTTTAATATCTGTGAAACGTAGTTCTGTAATTCCATTATGATTCCCTCCTTCGATTTTTTGCACAGACTTTAGGAACTTTGGGATTTGTTTTAGTGCCCTTTCACCCCGTTTTTATAATTCTTTGCTTTATTTATTAAATCGTTTATAAAATCAAACTTAGTCTTTTGGGTTATCCTGTTTACCAAAAGTACCGCAGAGATATCCATTATCTTGTATGCTTCTTTTAAATTGTTTGCTTTTATCGTGTTTCCCGTATCAACAATATCTACTATTGCATCCGCTATACCGGTTTTTGCTGCCAATTCTACCGCTCCATTTAATTTGAGTATTTTCACTTTTAAACCCTTTTCAGAAAAGAAATTTTTTGTAATTTCAGGGTATTTGGTTGCTATTTTGTAGCCTTCCATCTTTTGAAAAGATATTTCTCTGTTTTCCGGTAAGATGATGCTCATTCTACATTTGCCAAAGGGTAGTTCTAATGGGATATACACTTCATTGTTTCTCTCAAGGACAACGTCACTTCCGCATATCCCAATGTCTACTCCATTTTCTACGTATACAGGTACATCAAAAGCTCTAGGAAAATAGAAGGTATAACCATTTTCATATGATATAAGTTCTCTGTTAGCAGGTTCTTTAACATTAATACCTATCTTTTTTAAAAAGTCTTTGCTGTCTTCCAGTAATCTTCCTGATGGCAATGCTGTTGATATTGTTGTCATCTCATCATCTCTCCTATAATATCCAAATTTAAAGCCATTCCACACGAATATTTGCCGTTTATCTTGTATTGGCCACCGTTGCCTAAAAGGTAACCATTATCTGGTGAATAGATTTCAAATACAACATCTTCATAGTAATTCATGTATTTCATTGTTCCAAGGTCTATGTATATTCTGGGGTCGTTAATGTTTTTAATTATTGTGTTTAATTTTGGAATGTTTGTTTCTTTTCCTCTGTAATTGAAAAGAGTTGCTATGGAGAGGTTTACTTCCTCATCCAATGGAAGGTTTTCAATGATCTCAAAATTTCTCAGCTCAACAGCCCTTAAAATTTTATCTCTGTATTGTGGAACTGCTTTTAAAATTCTCTCCCAACTCCTTATTGAGCTTACGTCTATAAAGAAATTTTTTATATCCAACAGTGATAGAATTTCGATGGTTAAACGCAGAATTTCTTCTTCGATTTTGACTTCTTCTCCATTTAATATTTCAAATCCAAACTGCCAAACACCAGATAAATTTTCATCTAAAACTTCCGATATGTAAAATACTTTTTCTTTTTCTTCTACTTTATCCATGTCGATCAGCCAGGAAGTCACATCAGGTTTCAAAAGGTAAAAATTTCTTCCATCCGCAAATTTTAGCCCCTTTATTAAATTTTCGGAATACTTTGTTATGGAAGGTGGAAACAGTTCATAAAAATCGTGTTCAATTAGTACACTTCTGATTTTGTTAACAATATTTGATAGTTTTTGAGATTCAGCGAAGATGTCTTTTTTCATTTTAAACCCCTTTCTTTTATATTTTAAAAAATAAAAAACCGGTCACGATTTCTCGTGACCGGTTATTACGTTTAGCCTTGTATGCGATGATTTACAAATAACAACATACATGGCATGTGTTAACTCGGTCACGCCATGTATGATGATGAATATTTAAATTAAACAATGTTTTTGAATTGATGTTCGTTTTAAGATTAGACATTATATTTACCCCGTTTATGACAAATTATCAAATTAACTAACAAGATTTTATCATATTTTTGCAACAATGTCAATCAAATAAAATTTTTTCATTAAAAATCAAATGGTGTTCTTAAATAACCGGATATTTAATAGCAATTCTGTTTATTTTATAAACCACTTTATTCGCGTAATAATCATTTCCACCACCATTGTACCAACCTATGGCTTTGTAAGTATCACCGTGAGTTTCCATCAAATACTTCAAATAAGCCGTCCCAACAAGTATGTTATACCTTGGATCTAATAAAAGTCTATCTTCAATCCAATCCAAACTCGTTTCGGTATAATTCAAGCTTGCAAAAAGATCATAATATTTGTTTACAACAAACTGTGCGGTTGATGGTCTGAGTTGCATGTAACCTACTTCTCCATAACTGCCAATAATATTTTTGAAATTTGTTTCGGTATCTATTATTGCCGCTATCATCAAAGGAGATATTTCAAAGATTTTTGAGGCTTCCATAATGGAGGAAACAATTAATTGCAACCTATCTTGCGGCATATCTTTCCCCACTGCTAGCTTGTATTGTGATGAAATAAAATCGAATAAAACGGTTTTAATCGTTATATCTTCTTTGACATCCTCTTGACTGTTAACATTTACATAGGGGTATATAGAGAACGCTGCCAATGAAAACGTTAAGAGTATTATAATAGCTGAATAACGTTTTTTGAGCATTTTTGTATCACCTCTCTGATGAATCCCCACAATCCCTTCAACTTTTTTTCATTAAATAAACACCGTAATGTGAAAGTTCAACATAACCTTGTGTAACTTTATTGTTTCCAATAGACAGTAATTCTTCTCCATTTTCGAGCAAAACGGAGCATTTGGAAGATTTTAGGTTGTAATAAGCTATAAATTCATTTAATTGGCTATAACACCTTAATTTTACCATATTTTGGTCAAAATTCAAAATTTCGATCCGTGCATCATCTATCCACGGATTGGACTTTCTAAATTTAATCAAATTTTTTATGGTATTTAAAATAGAATTTTTTTCGTTTATCTGTTCTTCTACAGATTCGCCAGAGTAAGGAGGGTTAAATTTATACCCTTTCCATTCTGTTTGACCAGGTCCAAAACCATTTTCATACCAATGAAATGGTTCTTGACTGTCTTCGGTAAAATTAACATCAACTGGGATACCTTTCATTCCTGTTTCCTCGCCATAATAGATGAAAGGAATCCCTGGAAGGGTATAAAGAATTGAAAAACCTAACTTTACTTTCCCTACATCCTTTAAGTCAGATAGAATCCTTGTCATATCGTGATTAGTTAAGAAATTACCTGACATAGATAGGACCTTACCATTTGGCAGATACTCTGTCATACATTTTTTCAATGTTTCTACCAGATCCTGAGGGGACTCATTTTTTAAGGTCATCTTTAAATCCTCTGCAAGTGGGAAGTTGAAACCTATATCGAATATTCCTTCGTACTTTCTTACTATTTCCGGTGCATCCCATACCTCACTTATAACTAAGGCATCGTTTTTTATGGATTTTATATAGCTAACCATCTCTTTCCAGAATTCGATATTTTTTTCATGCTGGTAATGGAACCTCATCTTTTCAATGTCAAAATCAAAAATATGTTTTGCGGCATCCAATCTGAAGCCATCAAAACCATTATCTAACCAGAATTTAAAGATTCTTTTTATCTCATCCCATAATTCTTTACTTTCAAAATTAAGGTCAGGTGAGGCGGGACCGAAGATGCCGTAAAAATATCTGTCACCTATCTTTTGCCATATTTTACTTTCGTCCCAATGTCTTTTTTCTTCTAAATCAGCCTTCTCGTTAGCCCAAATGAACCAATTTTTGTAGGGCTCTTCTCCCCTAAGTGCGCGTTGAAACCATTCTGATGTTACTGCAACGTGATTAATAGGAAAATCAAGGATAAATTTGATACCTTTCTTATGCCCCTCTTGTAATGTCTCTCTTAAATCTTTTAGATCTCCATAAACAGGGTTAACCTCGAAAAAATTGGAGACTGTATAACCGTGGAAAGCTGGAGATTTCATAATCGGTAACAACCAGACATAATCTATTCCCAAATCGCAAAGGTAATCCAATTTTTGTTTTAATCCCTGTAAATCTCCTAGGCCGTCACCATTTGAATCATAAAAAGAACGTAAATACAATTCATAAAAAGTCATTTGTTTTCCCCCTTTTCACTTATTTTGTTCAATCGCTTCAATAAATGCTTTAAAGATAGGATGCGGATCTCCAACTTTTGTTTTAAATTCCGGATGGTATTGAATACCAATATAAAAAGGATGAGAACTCAGTTCAATGGCTTCAACGAAATCTGTCATGGCGGAAATAGAAAGTTTATTAGGAGTATTTTTCCCTTTTTCAAACATGTTGTCGAACTCTTTGTAATTGACTTCATAACGGTGTCTATGCCTTTCAAAGACAGAATTTTTTCCTCCATAAATTTCGTGAAGTTTCGTGTTTGGAAGTATTTCAATATTTTGAGCGCCTAGTCTCATGGTACCACCCAAATTCAACATCTTTTTTTGTTCTTCCATCAAATCGATAACAGGATAAGGAGTATTTTCGTCGAATTCTGTAGAATTAGCTTCTTTGTAGCCAAAAACATTTCTAGCATACTCAATGACCATTAGTTGCATACCTAGACAAATCCCTAGAAGAGGAACATTATTTTCACGAGCATATTTTATAGCTTTTATCTTTCCTTCTATTCCTCTTGCTCCAAATCCACCTGGGATAATTATACCTTCATATTTACTTAAAAGTATTTTGATTTCCTCTTCATTCATTTCTTCCAGTTCTTCGGAGTTAATTAAATCAGGCCTTTTAGCGCCGCTTAAAAAAACACTTTCCATTATGCTCTTGTAGGCATCATCGGTACCTAAATACTTGCAAATCATAGCAATTTTTAGGTTTTTAAATGTTTTGGGACATTTCCAACTTAATACCCCTACTTCTTTTGATGTATCCAAATTCAATTTACTGGTAATGAGGGCATGAATATTCTTTTCATAGAGCATTTCTGGGACTTCATAAACGTTGGCTAAATCTGGAAGGTTGACGACATACTCTAAAGGAACGCCTCCAAACAAAGCTACTTTTTCAAGACTGGAAAGATCTATCTCTTTTTCCGTTCTTACCAAAAGCATATCTGGTTGGATTCCTATCCTTCTTAAAAGTTGAACGGATTGCTGAGTTGGCTTAGTTTTAAATTCGTTGGTAACATGTAAATACGGAACAAAAGTTACATGTATAAACATAAAATTTTCTCGACCTTTCTCGAAAGATAGCTCTCTTACAGCCTCTAAAAATATTTCACCTTCAATATCGCCAACAGTACCCCCTATTTCAATGAGCAAGACTTCTGTGTCTATCTCTTCGATCCTTTCCTTTATCCTTTCGGTGACGTGGGGTACCATCTGAACGGTGGCTCCTAAATACTTTCCTTCCCTTTCTTTTTCGATAACATATTTATATACTTGACCTGCTGTCATATTATTGAAACTTTTCATCTCTATCCCTAAAAATCTCTCATAATGGCCCAAATCAAGGTCTGCTTCGTAACCATCTTCTGTCACAAAAACTTCTCCATGTTGATTGGGGTTCATAGTTCCTGCATCTACATTTAGATAAGGATCTATTTTCAATGAATTGACTTTTAACCCCAGTTCTTTTAAAAGCCTTCCTATCGAAGCGGAAACGACTCCTTTTCCTATACCACTGAGTACGCCGCCAGTTACTATAATATATTTTTCAGCCATTATTTTTCACCTCTTTTTTAAGAAAAAATTACCATATTTTAAAAAACAAGGGGGAGCGAAAGCTCCCCTCTTTTTGTGATTAATTCAATCCTCATCGTCAATATTCAATTTTTCAGTTAATAAATTAACCGCATTTTCAACGGTTTTGATTTTTTCTAACTCTTCATCCTCGATTGTTACCCCGAATTCAGACTCAAATGCCATGGTTAAATCCACTAACTCTAAAGAATCCGCGTCTAAATCATCGGTAAATGAGGCATCCAATGTAACTTCATCCTCGTCGACACTCAATGTATCTACGATTATTTCTTTTACTTTTTCGAACAACTCATCTTTTGTCATATTTGTTTACCTCCTTAGCCATAATTTATCATTTTCCGAACGTTGGTCATTGATAAAATTCGTGTCAATTATAATGAGTTATTTTGGTTTTGTCAAGTTTATTATTTTCATAAAAGTAAAATATTTATGAAATTTCTCTTTTTTGTGACCTAAAGATTCTTTTTCAAGGATATTTACCAAGATTTTGTGCGTTTTTCAAAGAAAATGGTGTTGATATGGTATAATTATATATATAATTACAAGTCAAGTAAAGAGGAGATTGCATTGAAATATGAAAATGAGAGAAAGTATAGAATTCCCGATAAATATATATTTAAAAAATTAGTCTCACTTGCCTTTGATGAATGGCTCATACTTCAATGGTACGATAAAAAAGGATTGAGAACGAGGTTAGAAATTAAAAAGGGCGAAAAAGTGTGGACTACAAATCTTAAAAAGGAGATAAAAAAGGGGCTTAGAGAAGAGGAAGAAGACTTTCTAAACGAAAAAGAAATCGACTTTGATAATTTAAAAAGTCAAAGGATGGTAATGAAAAAAAGGTATCTTTTAAATAAAGACCCGGAAATAGTGGTCGACGAGTTGTTGAATCCCGATAATTGTATAATGTATAAAAAAGAATTTTCGGAGATAATGTATCTTCTGGAAATAGAAGAAAAGGAAAAAAAGGTTGATTTAACGGAGTTTTTGATGGATTTTTTAGGCGACGTTTTCTGGAAATTAGAAGATTTAACTTATTTAGATGGATACAACAATTCTGACTTTGCAGGGGAACATCAATGCGATTTAAATAAAATGATTGGGATGTGAAAAATCAAAATGGGGAAATTAATTCTAGTTGGCACGCCCATTGGTAATTTTGAAGATATTACATTAAGAGCCTTAAAAACCTTGAAAGAAGCTGACTTGATACTCACCGAGGACAAGAGGGTTGCCTTGAAATTGATAAACCATTTTGAACTTGGGAAAAAGGAGTTATTCACTTTCAACGAGGCAAACTCAGAAAAGATTATGGACACAGTTCTATCTTTGATCGAAAGTCATAATATAACAGCCTTAGTGTCAGATGCGGGGATGCCTGTTTTAGCTGACCCTGGTTTTAACTTGGTAAAAAGATGTTGGGAAAAAGGGATTCCAATAGATGTGGTGCCAGGACCTTCTGCCTTAACTTCTGCTTTAGCTGTGAGTGGATTCCCTGCTTCGAAGTTTTTGTTCTTAGGTTTTTTACCTCGGGATAAAAAATTGAGAAGACTTTTGAGAGAGATAAAAGAGTTCGAATATCCAATTGTTTTTTTTGAATCTCCAAATAGAATAAAAAAAACTTTACAAGAGATTTTGGAAAATTTTGGAGATATAGATGTACTCGTTGCCCGAGAAATGACGAAGCTTTATCAAGAATTTTTTAAAGGGAAGATTTCTGAAGGGATAAAATTTTTCGGATCCAAAGATCAAGTGAAAGGAGAGCTCACCGTTGTTATTTCCCCAACAAGAAGAATTCAAGTTTGAAAGTATACAAGAGTTGATAGAATATTTGAACAGTATCTTCAGCAGTTCTCCTCTTTACAGACAAGAGATCGAGGTTATTGGTGATGTTACTCATGCAAAGTACAGTAAAAGAGGGGACCTCTACGTTGAACTTTCTCAAAGAGTGAGAAGTTCAAATTATTCAATAACTATTATTTTCAGCCAATCTGCTGTTCCATATGTTTTTAAACATTGCAGAATTGACAGCGAAAAAGAGCTCCTCAATAAAAGGTGGAAGTTTCAGGGCATTGTTAACTTTTGGAAAAGAGAAGCTAAGTATGTAGTATCAGGTTCATCAATAATACCTTTAGGTGCTTCTGAAATAGAAAAGAAAAAGAAAGAAATATTGAAAAAGCTCGAAAAGAGCAATTTGCTAAGGAAAGTGGAACATGAACTAGTAGAACTAGATCCAATAAAAAAGATAGCCGTTATTAGTTCACCAACCGCTGCAGGTTTTGGGGATTTTCAAAAAAACATTAATCATTCTAGGTTCATTCCTATTGTACATTTATATCCTGCTCCTATGCAGGGAGCAGAAACGGTACCTGGGATCAAAAAAGCTCTGTTCGCTATTTTAAAATCGGGTATTGATTATAATGTAGTTGTGATAATCAGAGGGGGCGGTTCAAAAAGCGACCTGATGTATTTTGATGATTTTGAACTTGGTTCCCTTATAGCAAAGTTTAGCCGAAAGATCCCTGTTCTTACAGGAATAGGTCACGAGCAAGATTCTACTATCCCTGATTTTGTTAGTTGGAAAAACTATTCAACACCAACGGAAGTATCGAGAGATATAGTCAATCAAATTAACTATTTCACAGATACTCTAGAAACTCTAGAAAAAAATATAACCTATTCTTTTACCAATATTTATTCCCAGATGGAGAACTTACTTTCTTTCAATACAATTAACAATATTAAATATTACCTCGGTAGAGAATTAATAAATTTGTTCAGAACTTTGGACGAGGATCAACTTAGCATTAATAGAAAGATCAACCAAATGATTGAAAGTAGTGAAAAATCAATCTCTCTAAACAAATTAGTCTCTATTCAAAGGTTTATAGAATATAGCATCAAAACTTACAATCAGAATATAATAAGTACAACGAATGAAATTATTTCTGAGTTGAAAAGTAAGTTCGAAATATCAGAAAGGATTTTATTTAGTACTTTTCAAGAACTTACTAAGTCGAGTCCTTTTGCTGCTTTTTTAAATAACGGAGTTTTGGTAAAAAAAGGTGAAGAGATCATTGATAGTGTTGAAAAATTACAAAGAAAAGATGAGGTTAAATTAATATTTAAAGATGGGGAAGCGGATTCGAGCATCGAAAAGATTCAAAAATGGTGATAACTTTAGATGGGCGGGCTGCGGGGGGAAGGGGCGCTAAACATGGTTAAAGTTTCTAAAAGCAAGAAGAAATTCAATGAAAGAGGTGAATAAAGAAGGATGGAAGAAATAATTAAACTCAGTGAAGAAGAAATTAAAAACTTAAGTTTCAAAGAACAATTAGAACTCTTGGAACGTATCAACGATTACTTTCAAAATGAAAAACAAGACGAATTGGACGTTGAAAATGCCCTTGAAATTTACAAAAAAGCGTTAGATATACTTACCTACGCAAGAGAAAAATTAGTCAATTTAAAGGAGGAAAAAGCACAAATTGATGAAAAATACGAAAAAATAAAGAGTCAATTAAGCGAGTCGGCTGGTATCGATTAATGTTAATTTAATCAAAAAATAATATTTATTGTGTATAATAATAGCAGTAAAGAACATTTAAAAGAGGACGATGGATAATAATGTTTATAGCGGTTGGAAAAGGTGTTTTTGTGCCTACAGAGAGAATTCATTCTGTAGTTCCAGACTCCTTTGTTCAGTTTGGTAAAATAAAAAAGATCTATCAAGGAATAGATGTAGTTACTCAATTTGGAGATGAAAACGAGTTAGAAAATTTGCCACCTCCATTAAGTGCTTCAGTCAGTTTGATTGACGCTTCATATGGCAAAGCGGTCAAATCAATTATTTATATGGATAGTGGTCAAATAGTGTTATCTACACTCGAAGCCAAAAAAATTATAGAAAAGATCAAGAAAGGAAGGCGATAAATTATGGCAATACCTATGCCGGTAGTTATAGAAACTGAAGGAAGATACGAAAGGGCTTATGATATCTATTCTAGATTGTTGAAAGATAGAATAGTTTTTTTAGGAACACCGATAAACGATGATGTAGCTAATCTAATAGTTGCCCAGTTACTCTTTTTAGAATCTCAAGATCCAGACAAAGATATTTTTTTATACATAAACTCTCCTGGAGGTTCTGTAACCGCAGGATTAGGCATATACGATACAATGCAGTATGTTAAACCGGATATTTCAACTATATGTATAGGTCAGGCTGCTTCTATGGGAGCTGTTTTGTTGGCCGCTGGGACAAAAGGTAAAAGGTATTCTTTACCTTATTCAAGAATAATGATACATCAACCATGGGGTGGCGCCGAAGGAACAGCGATGGATATACAAATCCACGCTAGAGAAATTTTAAGATTAAAAGATGACCTAAACAACATACTTAGTAAACATACTGGACAATCTTTAGAAAAAATAGAAAAAGATACCGAGAGAGACTTTTTTATGAACGCGCAAGAAGCTTTAAACTATGGTCTTATAGATAAAGTAATAACAACGAAGAGTGAAGCCACTAAAGAAAACAACAAAAAATAATGAAACAATGACTGAATAACATCAACCAAATTTTATCAATATTTCAAATCAAAAGAGGGCGCCAGAAACAATGCGTCCTTCTTTTGATTAAAAAAGCTTCTATATTAGCAATAAACCAATTTGAAAAACAAGATTTAGATTTTAAAAAAGTAACAAGGCCTCAAAGAATATGAGGAGGGTCAATTATGAGTGATTTAACTCCGATGATAAAGCAATATCTAAAGATAAAGGAAGAATATAAAGATTCTATTTTACTTTTTAGACTCGGAGATTTTTATGAAACCTTTTTTGAAGATGCTAAAAAAGTCAGTGAAATATTGCAAATTGTCTTAACGAAAAGAAATGGTCATCCTATGGCAGGAATTCCATACCATGCCTTGAACAACTATTTAAAAAGGCTTTTAGATGCTGGGTATAAAGTAGCTATATGTGAACAAATGGAGGATCCTCAAAGCTCAAAAGGTATAGTTGATAGAAAAGTAACTAGAATACTGACACCTGGTACCATCATAGATGAAGGTATGTTGGAAGAAAGTAACAGATTTACCGCCTTGATCACCAACCATGGGAATTTGTATAAAATAGCTATTTTTGATTTTTCAACCGGTGACTTCTATTTAGACACATTTGATTTCAAAGAGGATGAACTATTAGACTTTATCTCTTCATTTGGGTTGGTACAGATTTTGCTATCTAAAGAACTTGAACCATTATCAAAAAAGATAAAAAACTCAACCAATGAGATTTATGTAGAAATATTGGACGAATGGTATTTTTCAAACAATTTTAAAGACCATTTGAAAGAAACGTACGACGTTTTAAGTTTTGATCATTTGGATTACGATGATGGAGAATTAAAAGTAGCTGATGCTGTTTTAAAGTACTTAGAAGTCACACAATTTTCAAAGATTAAACACATGAAACTTCCGAAACGATTTAAGACGAAAAACTACATGTTTTTAGATTCCAACACTATAGAAAATCTTGGAATTCTTCCTACAAATTCAAACAAAGGGAAAACTCTTTACGATATTCTAAAATTCACAAAAACCAGTATGGGGAATAGAAAATTAAGAGAGTTCATCCTTACTCCTCTCACCGATAAAGAAAATATAGAAGAAAGGTTAAACAAAGTCGAACATTTAGTTGAAGATCCTCTTTTATTAGAAGAACTAAAAGAATATTTGTCATCTGTAAAAGATCTCGAAAGGATCTCTTCCAGGATTTCTTTGATGAAGGCAACCCCAAAAGACCTTATAGCCTTAAAGGATTCTTTGGAAGTTATTCCCTATATAATCGAATCTTTAACTTCAAATCCAGGATTGTCTGATTTTTTTGATGGTATAGATTTACTTAAAGAAGTTAAAAATTTTATCGAAAATACCATTATCGAAGAACCATCTCTTGCTCCTGGTAGCGGAAAAGTAATTAAAGAAGGTGTTTCAGAAGAGTTAGATGAATACAGAAACATATTTAATAACTTAGATAACGTTTTGAAAGGTATTGAAAAGAGGGAGAAAGAAAAAACTAAGATTAGCAGTTTGAAAGTTGGAAGGAATAAGATCTATGGTTTCTATATAGAAGTTTCAAAAGCGCAATCCTCTAAAGTTCCCGATAATTACGTAAGGAAACAAACGTTAGTTAATACGGAAAGGTACACAATAAAAGAATTAGAAGAAGTTGAACAGCGCTTAGCTTTATCAGAAGAAAAAATAAAGGTTATTGAAAAAGATATTTACGATAAGGTATTAACACATCTAAGTCAATATGTAGATAAAATAGAAAAACTTTCCAATAAGATCGCTGAATTGGATGTTTTTAGGTCTTTCGCAGAGGTTAGTAGAGTTTACAATTACAAAAGACCAACTTTTGTGCAAAACTCCAAAGAAATAAAGATAATCAACGCAAGACATCCGGTGGTGGAAAGATTTGTTGATGAGTTTACTCCTAACGACTTAAATTTAAGCGAAGACAAATTTTATATAATCTTGACAGGCCCTAATATGAGTGGGAAATCGACTTTTATAAGGCAAATAGGGCTTATAAGTGTGATGGCACAAATTGGTTGCTTTGTTTCAGCTGAAAAGGCTGAAATCCCTATTTATGATGGTATATTTACAAGAATTGGTGCAAGGGATGACATAGTTAGCGGAAAATCGACTTTTTTAGTTGAGATGCTAGAGGTTTCAACTATATTGAATAAAGCAACGGATAACAGTCTTGTGCTCCTTGATGAAGTTGGGAGAGGGACGAGTACGTTAGATGGGATTTCTGTTGCATGGGCAATCTCAGAATATTTATTTCAAGTTAAAAGATGCAATACAATCTTTGCTACCCATTATACCGAGTTAACTTATATGTCGCATATATACGAAGAAGTTGCTGCAAAAAGAATAAAAGTTGTAGAAACTATGGATGGGGTTATATTTTTACACAAAATTGAAGATGGCACCAGTGACAACAGTTACGGTATAGAGATAGCAAGATTGGCAGGATTTCCCCTAGAAATAATTGAAAGATCAAAAGAAATACTAACTCAATTGTCAAATAGAGTTGACCTGGAAAGCAGATTGAAGAGAATTAAAAATATTAATAAGAAAAAATATGAATCACATGAAAATCAGTTAAAAATGTTTTAATTTATGATATAATTAAAAAATAGGTAAAATATTAATCCTAAGGAGGGAAAAACAATGCCTTTGAACGAGGAAAATGATTTTGGAGAAATAAGTATTTCAGAAAATGTATTAAAAGATTTAGTTTTCAAAAGTGTAGAGGGTTATCTTAAAGACCAAAAGGTCTATAACGAGAAAATTCAAAAAGAATTGCAAAAGAGTATAAAGATTACAATTAATGACGATTCCAGTGTTAGTATTTCTTTAAAGGTACCTGCTAAATACGGGCAAAACATTGTTGAATTTTCTAAAAATATTCAAAAAGCGATTAAAGACGATCTTGAAAGAATCGCGGAGGTTTATGTATCGAATATTGACGTATCCATCGAAAATCTTGTAAAACCCGAAGAGTTGGAAGAAGAATACGAAGAAATAGAAGAAGAAACCTTAGAAAATGAAGAATCCCCTGAAAGTGAAGAAAAGGAGGATGAAGAACAAAAGGACAAGAATGAATGAAAACATACCGAAAAAAAGGATGATGAGAAAGTTAATTTTTGAAAGTCTTTTCCAACTATCAATAAAGGATGTTAAGTTAGACAACATATTATTCACTTTTGAAAAATTAAACGAAAAGGCACATTTAGAAGAAAGTTATTATTTGGAAGCTAAACAATACATTGAAGATATTTATAAAAATAAAAATGAGTATGATGCGTTGATCAACAAATACTCTGAAGGTTGGCCTGTAGAAAGGATAGGAAACATCGAAAAAACCGTGATGAGGATCTTTATCTATGAGCTAATAAACAAAAAAGATATACCCGTTAAAGTAATATTAAATGAATCAACGGAGTTAACCAAAACTTATGCGACACAAAAAGCCGCTGCTTTTGTTAATGGTATTATGGATAAGATCGCACGTTCGCAGGCATCGATTATGTAGAGCCACAAAATCGAAAGGGGGGAAGTATAGATTTTAAATAAATAAAATCTATACGAAATGTATGGCGCCACAAAATACTCCTCTGTATAAAGCACTTAAGAACATGAGTTACAAAGAATTAGAAGAAATAGCCCAAGAGATTCGAAAGTATATTTTCAACGTTGTATACAACAACAATGGTCATCTTGCTTCGAATTTGGGTGTTGTGGAATTAACTATTGCATTGTACAGGATATTTGACCCCATAGAAGACGTTATTATTTGGGATACTAGTCATCAATCTTACGTACATAAACTTTTGACGGGTCGTTGGAAAGATTTCAAAACCATACGTGAAAAAGATGGCATAAGTGGGTACACAAATATCTATGAATCACTAGCGGATAGATTCGGTGCTGGGCATGCAGGGACTTCCATAGCAGCTTCTTTGGGTTATGCACTATCTGATAAAATAAAAAATAGGAAAAGAAATATAGTTGCTGTTATTGGAGATGGAGCCTTAGGTTGTGGGATGGCTCTTGAATCGTTAAATCAGTTGAACTATCAAGATGCAAAAGTTAAAATAGTTCTAAACGATAACAACATGGCTATTTCCAGAAATGTAGGAACGATTTCCCAATTGTTGAATAATTTTAGAATAAAAAAAGAATATACCCAAGCAAAAGAAATTTTAAAGAGTTCTTTAGAAGACTCTTCCTTGGGTAAGGACGTAGAATCAGTTTTAAAGAAAGTCAGAAACGCTTTAAAATTCTCTATTTACGATACTCCAGCATCACTATTTGAAGAGTTGGGAATCAAGTATTATGGACCCGTCGATGGACATGATATCAAAAAAATGGAAGAGTTCTTGGAATTCATTAAAGCTTATGATGAGAAATCTGTAATACTGCATGTTGTTACCACCAAAGGTAAAGGTTTCGAAGAAACTGAGAAATCTCCCACCAAATATCATGGCGTATCCAAAAAAGAACCGAACAAAGTCTCTTACAGTAAAATTGTTGGACATACGTTATCTCATTTAAAAGATTATGAATTTTTAGCTTTCACGGGAGCCATGGCAGATGGAACTGGGTTAAATGTACTTCAAGAAATATGTCCGGACAAAGTCATTGATATGGGTATCACCGAACCAAGTATAGTCACTACGGCGTCCGCTCTGTCTTTAGGAGGAGTTTTGCCCGTTGTAGATATTTACTCGACTTTCATGCAAAGAGCATTTGACTCACTTATTCATGATGTAGCCTTACAAGAGATCCCAGTTCTATTTTTGTTAGATAGGGCTGGTTTGGTTGGAGAAGATGGCCCAACTCATCATGGGGTTTTTGATATAGCATATACTAGGTTAATTCCAAATGTTGAAATCTGGACGCCGTTGAACGCCCAAGATTTAGCTAATATGATTTATACTTCTGTGATAAAAGGTTTGAAAAAACCTAGATTTATTAGATTTCCAAGAGACGGGGAAACGATAGAAATACAAAATATAATCGACAATCTTCAAATAGTAGATGGAGAATGGAAGTATCTAAAAATGGCTGATTCTGGAATTTACGCTCTTGCCGTTGGAACTATCTCTCAAAACGTTTATGAAGCGCTCAAAGATTATAACGTTAATATAATTGGGGTACGAAGCGTCAAACCTTTAAATGAATATTTTCTGGAAATACTAGAACAAAGGGCTGAATATATTTTTATTTATGAAGAAGGTAGTTTGAAAGGTGGTTTCAACGAAGAGATATTCAAACTGAGAAATAAGAAAATTTACTCATTTGGTGTGAAAGACGAGTTTGTTTCTCATGCCACAAGAGAAGAACAATTAGAAGAATGCGATCTTTCTATAAAAGCGATAAAGGAAAACTTTGAAAAAATTATCGGTGGCGTTAAAGCACAATCATCTAAAAAAAGGGAGATTAAAAAATGATAAAAAATAAACTTTTTTTAGTACTTTCCATATTCTTTTTCATAACTAGTATCACATATGCTTTTGAGTTATTATTGACCCCTTCCTATTCCTACACTCTTAATTCAACAGGCGATACAAACACTCAACAGAGTTTAGATTACACTGGGGGAAGGATTTCTTTTTTAATTCCAACAGAAGATAGTGAAGAAATCTCCTATGGCCCCTATCTGGGATTTTTCTACAATTACAATTTATTAGAAAATTTACAAAATCTAGAAGATGTAGGAATCTCCTTAGGTTTGAATATGAAATATACAACCAATATAATTGGCAACTTAAATTTTTTGGTAACCGCCTTCGGAGGCGTTCACACAGAAGATTATTTTAAAACCTTTAAAACAGAAATACTTATAAATGGAGGAGTTAGCTACAACAATTTATCTCTGGCTGTTGGTTACGAGACCCGGTATTACGAAGAGGAAAGCCTAACCGTTAATTATCTACCAATCTCGTTGGGAGTGAGTTTTAAATTTTAGAAAAAACCTACAAGGATTTGGAAATCGAAAAAATATTAAATTTAATTTCAACCTATACTCATACCGATTATGGGAAAGCGTATTTTTTTAAAAATGTAAAAATGTACAAAGATCTAACAGAATTAGACCGAGAAGTGAACATTTCTCGAGTTTTTTTTGATATGGCGATTAAAGGTACATTAAAAGATTTGTATGGTTTAAGTTATATCCCTTCGATAATGGAAAAGATAAGCAACAAGGAAAGTGTTGAAGGGAGAGAATTCAGAAAGATTGGAGAGTTTTTGGAGGAAGGTTATGCCATCCACAAATATTACAGCGGTATAAACGATCTACTCACTGATAAGTTATCAGATTACAAACCTCTACTTGAGTTAAAAGATCATATCTTTAAAGTTTTTACTCCTGAAGGAGAAATTAAAGATAACGCCTCAATCGAATTAAAAAGAATAAGAAACGGCATAGACACGGTAAAACGTCAATTAAATATAGAATTCAACAAGATAAAAAGTAAGTATATTAAATACCTTTCTTTAGACCAACCTGTAGAAAGAAACGGAAGGTTATGCATAGCGTTAAAGAGTGAAAATAGAAATGTCATAAAGGGTATTACCGTAGGAAGATCCGATTCCGGTGCTACTTTGTTCGTAGAACCAGATACCATTATAGAACTAAATGAAAAGCTTACAGATTTATTCTCACAAGAGAAGAACGAAATCAATAGGATACTTTCAAATTTGACCTTTGAACTTCAAAAAAACAAATTTAAAATAGAAAAAAATATAGAAATAATAGAATATATAGACGGCAATATAGCGAAAGCAAGATACGCCAAAGATATGAATGCAGTATTCACTCAACCCCATACTACTAAAAAGATTCTTCTCAAAGAACTAAAACACCCTTTAATACCAAAAGAAAAAATAGTCCCCATAGATGTAGAACTGGATAGAAACGGGATGATAATAACGGGCCCCAACACAGGGGGTAAAACGGTTTCTTTGAAATCAATTGGATTAGCCTTTTTTATGGCTCATTCTGGTTTACCAGTCTTAGCTTTAAAGGCTGAAGTACCTTTTATAGAAGAAATATACACGGATATAGGTGACCAACAAGATATATCTCAAAATCTAAGCACTTTTTCTGCCCATTTGTTGAACTTAAAAAACATACTTGAAAACGTTAATGAAAAATCTCTTGTATTGATAGATGAATTAGGAACAGGGACCGATCCCATTGAAGGAGCCGCCTTAAGCAAAGCTATTTTGAAATATCTGCTAATGAAAGGGTCAATAATATTTGCTACTTCACATCTGTCTGAGATTAAAACATTCTCTTTGGAAGAAGAAAAACTACTCGCCGCTTCTATGTCTTTTGATATTGAAACACTTAAACCTACATACAAACTAATGGTAGGCGTACCTGGAGCATCCCATGCCATTGAAATAGCAGAAAGATTGGGGATTGACCCTCAGATAGTAGAAGAAAGTAAAATAAATCTCAATGAAGAATTTTCACAAAGTGAAAAAATACTCAGTAGATTAACTTCTATTCACAATGAATACGAAGAAAGTTTAGAAAGGATCAAAAAGAAAGAAAAAGAGATCGATAAAATGAAAAAAGAGTACGAAGAAAAACTACAAAAACTAAAGAAAAAAGAGATAGAAAGTCTCGAACCCGAGTTGTACCAACTTAAAGAACAGATAAAAAATATGAGAAACCAGATTCAAACCATATTAAAAGAGATCAAGCAAAAAAAAGATCAAATCGATTCACAAGAAATCAGCAAAAAACTAAAAGAATCTGAAAATATGGCTTCACAACTTGAAGAGATGAGAAAAACGTTATCTCAAAATCAAAAAGGGCGAAAAATTGAAAAGTCTAAGATAAAAGTTGGGATGAAAGTAAAAACTTCCAATAATATTGAAGGAACGGTAAAAAGAGTAACAAACTCGAAGATAACCGTTCAGATTGATGGTTCTCCGATAGAGATAACTTATAATCCAACGGAAATTGAGCCTGTAATTAACACAGATAAAGAAAAAAACGAAGAAAAAAGAATTTACGTTAAAATAGATCAAAAGAAAAGTGTAAAATCCGAATTAGATATTAGGGGTTATTCAGTAAATGAAGCTATACCCGAAATAGAAAAATTTATTTCGGATTTAATAAGTTCTGGGATAAAAGAAGGAAGAATAATACACGGAAAAGGAACAGGGAAACTAGCTATGGGAATTTGGGATTATTTAAGAAAATCATCTCTAATTAAAGATTTCAAAATCGCTCGAAGTGAAGAAGGAGGAACAGGGGCGACAGTAATAGAAGTTTAAATAATGGGGGAGTGGAAATGATCTTTGGACTTGATATAGGTACAAGGACTCTTGTAGGGACATTGGCAGAATATGATGAAGAAACAGAAAATATAATAATCAAGCATTTTGCAGAAGTTGAGCACGAAAATAGAGCGATGCTTGACGGACAAATTCATGATGTCAACAAGGTTGCAAAAGGTGTATTCAAAATAAAGAAAACACTGGAGGAGGAAAGTTTCATCAATCTTTCCGAAGTTGCCATCGCTATAGCTGGTAGGTTTCTTATCTCTTCAATTGGCTCATACAGCCTTGATATTTCAACTCATGGTTATTTAGACAGTGAAACAATCAAAAAGATGGAACTCGAAGCCGTTAAAGTGTCTACAGAAAAATTAAACTACTCCCAAGAAATGTACTGCGTAGGATACTCCATACTCTACTACAGTCTTGATAATCAATGGATTAAACATCTAGAAGGGCAAAGAGGTAATCAAGCAAAAGTAAAAGTTTTGGCAGCTTATCTACCAAAAAATGTTGTAGAAGCTATGATGTCTGTATTGGATAAAGTTGGATTAAAACCAATCCATGTCACATTGGAACCGATAGCCGCCACAAGTTTAGTTGTGCCTGAGGACTTGCGAAACCTGAATGTTGCGATGGTAGATGTAGGAGCAGGAACAAGCGACATATCCATATCAAATAAAGGGGTAATAACAGGCTATGGAATGGTACCCTTAGCTGGGGATGAGATAACAGATACTATCTCTCAACAACTATTGGTGGATTTCAAAACCGCTGAAAAGATAAAAAAACAATTATCTCAAAACGATGAAATTACATACAACGATATTCTGGATAATGCACAAATTGTAAGAAAAGAAGAGATAATCAAGATAATAACCCCTGTTATAGACACCATAACGGATAAAATAGCTAAAGAAATATTAAATCTAAATGGGAAACCTCCTGTTGCTGTGATGGTAGTAGGTGGTGGAGGAAAAGTACCAACTTTCACCGAAAAATTAGCCGGCAAACTTGGACTTTCCAAAGAAAGGGTATCTTTAAAAACTACCAAAAACTTGGAGAATATCATTTTTGAATCAAAAAGAATGGAAGGTAGTGAATACATAACCCCTTTAGGTATAGTAAATGTCGCACTGAAAAAACAGGGTAGTGTATTCAATACCATTAAAATAAACGGAAGAAATGTAAATATGTTAATCATAGGTAAAGACATGAACGTTTTACAGGCGTTACTACAATCAGGTTATTCTCTAGACAAATTGGTTGGACTGCCATCCCCTGCGATAGCTTTCGAACTGAACGAAAAATTACAGATAAAAAAGGGAAATATGGGCGAAAAGGCAAAAATAACAGTAAACGGAGTATCGGCGGATATACATTCTCCCATTAAACCAGGAGATCACATTGAAATAGAAGAACCTAAAAATGGCAAACCTGTCAATTTAAAATTGAAAGACGTGATTCAACCCATTGAATTTTACTTAAATGGAGAACCCAAAACCACTTATCCTGTAGTAATAAAAAATGGTGAAAAAATAGAAAGCTTAGAAGAAGAGATCAAAGATGGAGATAAAATATTTACTTCACCTCCAAAAATAGAAGATGTATTTAAAGAGTACAACGAGAAAATTTTCTTCACAATAAATAACCTTCCATATGAAGTCCCTGTGGGTACGATTATCATGAAAGACGAAGAAATCTTAGATAAAGATTATCAAATAAAAAATGGAGATCTTCTAAAAACAAAGGCGGTAAAGCTTCCTAAGATAAAAGAATTCTTGGATATCGAAACCGAAAAGATGAAAGTATTTTTAAACGGGAAAGAGGTTCATTTAAACAAAGAAGAAATAATCGCATCCTATGATGGAAAAATAATTGACATAGAAGAAGAAGTGAGCAATGGAGCAAATTACTCGATTAAAAAGGTAAAAAAGGATGTTCAATTAATAGATGTATTTTCTCATCTTTCCATAAACATGGAAGAAATTCAATCTTATGAAATTTACTTAAATGACCAAAAAGTCGAAAGCTTTCTACAAAAGATCGAACCAGGTGCGAATGTGAGGTTGTTAATCAATGATCAGAGGAATAGGAGTTGACATCGTAAAAGTCGACAGGATCAACGAAAAAAACGTCCAAAAAATTCTCTCTCAAAAAGAAAAAGAAATATACGATACGTTTAAAGGGCAAAAAAGAAAAAAAGAATATGCAGCGGGTCGTTTTGCAGTAAAAGAATCTTTAATAAAATGTTTCAAAAGGTTTATCCCTTACTCACAAATTACCGTTCTAAACAAACAAAGTGGAGAACCCTATTTAGATGAAGAATCGGTGAAATATCTATTCGAAAAGTTTGGAGGTAACGGAACGATACACATATCTATAGCCCATGAAAGAGAGTTTGCCGTAGCAACAGCGGTTGTGATAGATGAAGACTAAAGGGGGATTGTAATTTGGACATACCAAAAAACATAAAAGAACGATACGAAAAGTTAAAAGCAGAAATAGAAGAACATAACTACCGATACTACGTATTGGCTGATCCCATTATCTCGGATCAGGAATACGATAAGCTATTTAAAGAATTAGTAGAGCTCGAAAAGAAATATCCCGAATTGAAAACACCCGATTCTCCCACTCAAAGGATCGGTGGGATAGTTGTTGAGGGATTCAATAAAGTAAACCATTCCATACCGATGTTATCCTTAGATAACACCTACAACGAAGAAGAAATCTTAGATTTTCACAAAAGGGTTTTAAAGAACTTGAACTTAACCCATGTTGAGTACTTCTGTGAACTAAAGATAGATGGAGTATCGGTAGCTTTAAAGTACACCGATGGAGTATTAACTCAAGCTATAACCAGGGGTGATGGAACGACCGGAGAAGATATCACACAAAACGTAAAAACGATCCCCTCTATTCCTTTAAGATTGAGAAAAAATCTAACCATTGAAGTACGTGGAGAAATATACATGCCAAAAAAAGAATTTGTGAGAATAAATTCTGAAAGGGAAGAAAAAGGGTTACCTGTTTTCGCTAATCCTAGAAATGCCACAGCGGGCACTTTAAAACTTTTGGATAGTACTGAAGTGGCAAAAAGAAAGTTAAGCTCTTTTATGTATTACGTTATCTTCCCTCAAAATTACAACTTAGAAACTCAAGAGGAAGCAATAAATTTTCTGAAAGAAGTTGGTTTCAGAATCAATCCTAATTACAAAAAGGCCGAAGATATTGGACAAGTTATAGAATTTTGGAAAGAATGGAATCGAAGGAGAAAGGAATTAGAATACGAAGTAGATGGAATAGTAGTTAAGGTGAACAGTTTTGAATTACAGAGAGTCCTTGGTGAAACTGCCCGATCCCCACGATGGGCAATAGCTTTCAAATTTGAAGCTGAACAGAAAGAAACGAAACTAAAAGCTATAAAGCTTCAAGTTGGGAGTACAGGGATAATAACCCCCGTTGCAGAATTTGACCCCATACAACTCGAAGGAACAACGGTAAAAAGGGCAAGTCTACACAACTTTGATTATATAAAAGAAAGAGATATAAGGGAAGGCGATTACGTATTAATTGAAAAAGCAGGTGGCATAATACCACAAGTTATAGGCCCTATTAAAGAAAAAAGAACTGGGGAAGAAAAAATAATCCAAACCCCTGAAAAATGCCCTGTATGCGGTGGAAAAGTTGGAAAAATAAAAGCTTCCGAAGTGGCAATAAGATGTTTGAATCCCTCTTGTCCAGAAAAGCTTTTAAGAACGTTGGAAAATTTTGTTTCAAGAAACGCAATGAATATCCAAGGACTTGGCCCAAAGATATTAAAAAGAATGGTAGATGCAGGTTTAGTTAAAGATGTGGCAGATCTTTATTATTTAAACGAACAAAAAATTAGAAGCTTAGGAGAAGGTATAGGAGACAAAACGGTAGAAAATATATTGACACAAATAGAGCAATCCAAAAATAGAGAATTGTACAGATTAATTAACGCTCTTGGGATACCAAATGTTGGTTTAAAAACGGCGAAAGACCTTGCTAATCATTTTAAAAATTTAGACAGTTTAATAGACGCAAAATTCGATGAACTTGTAGAAATAGAGGGTATTGGTGAAGATATAGCAAATGCAATTATAAAGTTTTTTTCACAGGAAGAAGTTAAAAAGATCATTAAAAAATTAAAAGATGCCGGGGTCAACATAGGCAAAAAAGAAGAAGAAAAATCAGAAGGGCCTTTAAAAGGTTTAATTATATGTCAAACCGGCGCACTTTCTAAAATGACAAGGCAAGAATTTGCCGAATACGTTGAATCTAAAGGTGGTACCTTCTCTGAAAACGTGACGAAGAAAACAAATATCCTAGTCGTTGGAGAAAACCCTGGTTCTAAACTAGATAAAGCTCAAAGTTACGGAATTACTATAATGAGTGAAGAAGACTTCTTTGATGAATATGGAGAAAGTTAGAAAAATAGTTACGCTTCAAACATTAGTACTTATCTTCATTCTTTTTAATACGAAGGGCTTCTCTGAAATAACTACAAACGAAGTTTATCTACTATCTTCAATATACGCAGGTAAAGATTTTACAAACATAACACCTTACCCAATAAATTCAAATGATGAGTTTGAAGTTTACCCTGGTTTCTTTTACAAATCTTTTGATCCCCTGTGGTTGATTGGTGGAATATTTGAAACCAATTGGTCAGATTTGGAAAGAGGGGTATATCTATCTGACTCATTACCTTATGTTACTGGGTTCATGGGGGGATACGATGCAGGAAGTATGAGAATTGTATCAGCCATGTACTTCTTTGACCCTTACTTAACTGAGGAAGAGTTAGAAAGGCAAAAAGATACCTCTTTTGATGGTAATTCTGATAGATCTGGATTGGAAGATTTTGGGTATTGTGATCCTTCAAAAACCTTGTTCATACACAGATTAGAATTTAATCTTTTCGATAGAGTTAGGCTTTCTTTGAACGAATTGAATTTGATCGGTGGAAAATACCCTGACCTTTCTGATGCTAACCCTTTTGGTATAGCTCATAATAACTTAGGTGAAGGATTCTCAAATAATATGTTGGGAGTAGATGCTTCTATCATTCCTACCAACGGTTGGCAAATATATGGACAATTCGCGATGGACGATTTTGTAGTACCCGATACTGAAGAGGGAGCAACAGATTACAAACCAACCGCATTTGCTTGGGGAGTAGGAACAAGATTAGTCGGCAAAACTTCTAAATATTACATATCTCCGAAAATTGAGTATTATAAGATTTACACTTGGATGTACAATCAATGGGCACCTTACTTGAAGTATACCGCCAAATACAATGAAGAAGATATTCCCATAGGCTTTGACTACGGGAACGATATGGAAGGTTACTTAATAGGATTAGATATTGCCAACGAAACAACCAGATACAAAATTACCTTCGAACACTACCTCAAAGGTGAAATAAATTTAGAAACACCCTACGATGATGAGAGAAAAGAAGATGTTGAAGGTTGGCCTGGACCATACGGAGAAACAACACCATTCATCAAAATATCCTTTTCATTTGAAGTAGGGTTTTAAAATTCTCAATACTTTAAAATTACCTTTTTATTATTAGCTTAGGTAAGTTGTATTTAATTATAAAAGACATACTAAAGGCCTTAGAGGTGGTAAAAATACCGAATTATAAATATAAAATTGGGTTGCACATATTCAGACGAGATCTTAGGTTAGAGGATAATACTTCTCTCATAGAAGCTCTTCAAAGTTGTGAAAGAGTCATACCTGCTTTTATATTCGATGACCGACAGATTAAAGACAACGATTACAAATCAGACAATGCGGTTCAATTTATGATCAACAGTCTAAAAGAACTCAATGATGAGCTACACCAATTGAACGCTAGACTATACTTTTTTGAAGGACTTACTTCTAAAGTAGTTGAAAGTTTAATCAAAACATTAGGAATAGAAGCAGTTTTTGTGAATAAAGATTACACTCCATTTAGTAAGAAAAGAGATAACGAAATAAAAGCCAATTGTGAAAAGGAAAGAGTAGATTTCAAAGAACATTTTGATGTTTTATTACATGAACCTACAGAAGTTTTGAAAGATAATGGAATGCCATATATAAAGTTCACCGATTTTTTAAAAAAATCCAAAAAAATAGATGTGCGAGAACCGCAGAAGAATAAATTTAAAAATTATTTTACAGAAGGAATTAGCTCAAGTATTGCTCTTCAGGTTGATAAATTTCCGCAAAATGAAAATTTAATATTAAAGGGTGGGCGAAAAGAAGGGTTAAGTTATATAGAGAGAATAGTCAAATTAAAAAATTACAGTGAAATTAGAAACATACCTTCAATCGATGGAACAACAAAATTATCTCCCCATCTTAAATTTGGAACAGTTTCTGTGAGAGAGGTTGATAGAAAAGTAGATAAAAACTTCGGTAATGAACACGAAATTATTACACAACTTCACTGGCGTGATTTTTTTACTCATATTCTTTATCATTTCCCTCATGTTTTAGGGAATTCCTTCAAGGAGAAATATAACCAAATACAGTGGGAAAATAATTTGGATAAATTCAAAGCTTGGTGTACAGGGAGAACAGGTTATCCTATAGTTGATGCTGGAATGAGACAACTGAATCTAACGGGATGGATGCATAACCGAGTAAGAATGATAACAGGGAGTTTTCTTGTTAAGGATTTACATATTGATTGGCGATGGGGAGAAAAATACTTTGCACAAAAATTAGTTGACTACGATCCTGCAATTAATAACGGTAATTGGCAATGGGTTGCTTCAACAGGTTGTGATGCGCAGCCTTTTTTCCGAATATTTAACCCAATTTTGCAACAGCAAAAATTTGATCCTGCATGTAATTACATAAAAACTTGGTTACCAGAATTAACCAATCTTAACTCAGAGCAAATACATACTTTGAACATTCCAAAAGACATCGATTATCCAACACCTATTGTCGATCATAAAATAGCTTCAGAAAAGGCTAAAAAACTTTATAAAATATGATCAAAAAGCGAAGTATGTTTGTTATCTGTGGATTTTAATAATACGTTTAAATATAGCGGTGCAAAAAGCACCGCCAAATATTTTTAGAAAAACAATCTACCCATTTCGTATAATTCTCGACTTATCTCTTTGTTCTTCAAAATTTCGTCCGTAAAGGGTTTTTCTACAACATTAAAACCATCCAAACCTAAAGCCACATTAGATTTTCCTTTTTTAACAGCGTCTATAGCAGAAACACCAAATTTAAAAGCCAGGTATCTATCAAAGGATGAAGGGGTTCCTCCTCTTTGTAGATAATCCAAATCAACGGTTCTACATTCAACATTTTGCAGATTAGATTTTATGTACTCTGTGATTAATTCTGCTGGTTTCATGTATTGACGAACCTTTGGATCGCCTATTATATTTTGAACCTCTTCGGGAAGTTTGACTTTTTCTTCTACTACGACTATGGAAAATCTTCTACCTGCAGAATATCTCTTTTTAATATTTTCAATCATATCTTTAGGGTCTAACTCGAACTCTGGTACTATTATATAATCAGCACCACCTGCCATTCCACCAATTGTAGCCAACCATCCTGCTTCGTCTCCACCGGTTTCTACAACTATTACCCTATGACCCGCACTAGCAGTGGAATGAAGTTTATCTAACGCATCGGTGACGATCTGTAATGCAGTTAGAAAACCTACACTAAGATCCGTCCAGTATAGATCGTTATCAACGGTAGCAGGTATTATTATCGAAGGTATGCCTTCATTTGCCAATTTTAAGGCGATATTTGCTCCAGTATGGCCTGTTAACAATATCAAACTCGTTATTTGATATCTCTCAAAGTTATTTTTTAACTTGTTCAAATCATTTGGATTAACAGTAGGATCATATTTTGAAGAGCCCAAAATTATTCCACCTTCAGGTAATTTACCTGAGACATGTTCTTTGGCCAAGATTGTTAATTTGTCTTCAACTAGACCTAGAAAACCGTCGTAAACGCCAATAACTTCGATATCCTCTTCGGCGCCTTTAACGATGAGTGCCCGGATTACGGCATTTAAACCTGGGCAATCTCCGCCTACATTTAAAACAGCAACTCTTTTCATTTTTATCTGCACCTCCAAATTTTAATTATACTAACTTCAGGAACTCTAAAACCTTGTGTTAGCGCCCCTTTGCCCCGCAGCCCGCCCATAAAGAGGATGGTATTCACACCAACCATATTAATTAAGAGTTTCACTCAAAAATTCTAATTAAGACAGGGACAATCACTATAGAAACTATAGACATGAGTTTTATTAAAATATTTATGGAAGGTCCTGCTGTATCTTTTAAAGGATCCCCCACAGTATCTCCTACAACAGAAGCTTTGTGAGCCAAAGACCCTTTTCCCCCGTATTTTCCTGTTTCTATTAACTTCTTAGCGTTATCCCAGGCACCTCCAGAGTTAGCCATGAATATAGCTAACATAACGCCTGAGCCAGTTGTTCCTGCTAACATTCCAGCAACAGCTTGCTTGCCTAATAAGAAGTAAACAATTATTGGAGCTATTACGGCGATTAAAGAAGGAAGTATCATATATTTTAGAGCACCATCGGTAGCAATCTTTACACACTTACCATAGTCTGGATCAGCTTTTCCTTCCATTAATCCAACAATTTCTTTAAACTGTCTCCTTACTTCTTCAACCATAAGGTTTGCGGCGTTACCAACTGCTTTCATCACCAAAGAGGAAAACAGAAATGGAAGCATTGCACCGATTAACAAGGCTGTAAATACATTTGCATCATTCAAATCTACTACTGAAATATTTGTTACTTGCAAATAAGAAGCGAACAAAGCGAGTGCGGTTAAAGCAGCAGATCCTATTGCAAAGCCTTTTCCCATAGCGGCTGTTGTATTTCCCACAGCATCCAACTTATCCGTTCTTTCTCGAACGTATGGATCTAAATGAGCCATTTCCGCAATTCCACCTGCATTATCGGCGATAGGGCCATATGCATCGATTGATAAACTCATACCCAGTGTTGAAAGCATTCCAACAGCTGCAATAGCTATTCCAAAAAGGCCATAAACGTAGAATGAAATTACAATAGCTGTTCCTATTAAAAGAATAGGGAAAAGCGTTGATTCCATCCCTAGGGCAAGGCCATTGATAATCAACGGAGCCGAACCTGATGGAGCACTTTTAGCAAGCTCTGTTACAGGTTTTTTTGCAGTGTAATATTCGGTGAAAACTCCTATAAGAATTCCAACTACCATACCTAAAATAACTATTAAACCTCCAGAAAAATTACCGAAGACAATTTTAGATAAGAAAAAAACTACTATCGCTTGAAGAAATGCCGTCATATATGTACCAAAGTGTAGAACCTTTTCGGGCTCAACTTCCTTTGCTTTTTTGATATAGTAATTAACAAAAATAATACCTAAAATTGATAATATCAAACCTGATGAAGCAACAAAAAAGGGGAAAATTGCCCCATTAATAGAAAAAGCTACACTGCCCAACACTGAAGCAGAAAAAATAGAGCCAACATAAGATTCGTACAGATCAGCCCCCATACCTGCAACATCTCCCACATTATCTCCGACATTGTCAGCAATAACTGCCGGATTTCTTGGATCATCTTCTGGAATATTTGCTTCAACCTTACCAACTAAGTCAGCTCCTACATCGGCAGCTTTTGTAAAAATACCCCCTCCAACTCTTGCAAAGAGTGCCACAAAAGATGCTCCCATGGCGTAGCCACTCATTAATTCAGTATTTCCTTTGCCAAGAAAAAATATACCTCCCAATCCCATTAATCCTAAAGAAGTAACAATCATTCCCATAACCGCTCCACCATTAAAAGATACAGCCAATGCATCTTTTAAATTGTTTATCGCCGCATTGGTTGTTCTAGCATTGGCTCTGGTAGCTATTGACATCCCTAAAAAACCTGATAAAACTGAAAATACCGATCCTAAAATAAAAGACAAAGCCATTTGATAAGAGCTTACAAACCACAGAAAAGCAGCGAATAAAAATATAACAACAAAAAGAATCCTATATTCTGAAAATAAAAAAGAACGAGCTCCCACTTGAATTATTTTCGAAAGTTTTTGCATTCTTTCATTCCCAGGAGATTTTTCTAAAATATTGAAAACTAAAAAAACGGTAAAAATTAATCCGATAAACCCACATATAACCGATATGATTTGAGAAATAGCACCCATACTTTCCCTCCTTTTAGAATCCAGTATACCTTCTTAAGAAGCTCTAAAGCTGTATAGATAACATCCTTTGTCCGGACCCTGATCAAGAAACAAAAGAGTTTCATCATAAGTAGTTATAGAACTTAAGTGAAAGATCTCCTTTAGTTTTTTAGATTATACCATAAAAAAACTTGACATTTTAAAATTTTTGTTGTATAATGCTTATGCAAATTAGTTGCAAAAACAAATCATTTGCATTTTGCGGTATTAACAGTTTAACGTTATTCATGTTTATCCTGAAGAGGTGAACTTTCCATGAGAAATACAAAAGCTCGCAGAGAAATTTTAGGCGTGTTAGATGAGTACGATTATCCGCTCAACGCCGAACAAATTTATGAAAAACTCAATGAAGATTATGATAAATCTACAATTTACAGAAACTTGAAAAATTATGAAGAAAACGGAGAGATTAAATCCATAGTTTTTTCTGACAAGATCAAATATTTTTTTAAGGGAGAAGGGCATTTCCATTTCATATACTGTATAAAATGCAAGAAATTTGAAAGGTTCGATCTATGTTACTCTGAACAGATGAGTAAATATATAAAAGAAAGATTGGGTTTCAAAGTTTTGACTCATACCCTTTATTTTGAAGGAATATGTAAAAAATGTCAGAAGATTACCACAGACGACCAGTATGATAATCTCGATGAGTAGAAATATTTTTAAAGTAACCAAAAATATAAAAAGTAGGTGAGAGAAGGTATGAAAAAAACGATTTTAACAACCGTTGTTTTATTAGCTTCGTTCCTAGTATTCGCTTTAAACGTTTCAACGTCGATATTACCCTATTACTATGTAAGTAAAGAAATAATACAAGAAAAAGGTCAAGTGAACCTTGTTGTTCCTCCAGGTAAGAGTCCACACACATACTCGCCAACACCAAAGGAACTAGTGCCCTTGTACGAATCTGATATTTTAATTACAAACGGTTTAGCTTTAGAAATTTTTATCTCTAATCTAACCAAGAATCTGGAAAAGCAGGGTGTGAAAATAATTGAAGTTTCCGATTTTATTCCACGTGAAGAACTTATAAGTATGAGCGGAATTGACGAAGATCATGACCATGAAGAGTTTGCATACAATCCTCACATTTGGTTAGATCCATATATTATGTATACCTACATCGTTCCAGGCTTGGCAGAGGTTTTTGGAGAATTAGACCCTGTAAATAAAGATTACTACGACAAAAACGCTGAAAGATATATAAACAGATTGATTTTGCTTGATAAATACCTTGCTGAAAAAGCGAAGGTCATCGATGGTTCAATATTTACGCTTCATAACTCCTACGATTATTTTGCAAGAAGATACAATATAAAAATTGCTGGTGTGATTCAACTCTCTCCTGGGGTCGAACCCACTCCAAAGCAGTTAGTTGAATTAACGAACGTTGCTAAAGAGAAAAATGTTAAGGCTATTTTCAATGAACCTCAACTCAGTGATAAGGCTGTGAGTGCTGTAGCTGAAAACTTGGATTTAAATATAGGAGTTTTGGACCCTTTAGGAAGTGTGGAAAGAGTATTCGATTTAGAATCTCTGTACGTATACAATTTGTTTGAAATCATACGGGTGGTGAATTATGGCTACTGATCCTTTAATATCCGTTAGAGATTTGAATTATTCAGCTGAAAACAACAATATACTGATCAATATATCTTTTGATATTTATAGAGGAGACTTTGTAGGGATAATTGGACCCAATGGAGCTGGAAAATCAACCTTAATAAAAACTCTAATTGGAGAAATCAAAGATTATACAGGAGAAATAAAGATAAATGGGAAAATAGGGTACGTTCCACAATTGGAAGAGAGGGAAAGGGATTTTCCCATCAAGGTATATGAAGTCGCCTTAATGGGTTTGTACAGTGAAGTCGGCCCCTTTAAAAGGTTTAAAGAAGAACATTATGAAAAAGTAAGACAAACCCTCAGACTTTTACAAATTGAGCATCTGTACGACAGACTAGTGGGGAAACTATCTGGAGGAGAGTACAGAAGGTTAATGGTGGCAAGGGCTTTGGTTTCCGATCCTGATATATTAATGCTGGACGAACCTGAAGCCAATATCGATAAAGAAGGGCAAAATATACTGTATGGAACTCTTAGAGATCTAAAGCAAAATAGCGATATGAGTATAATTATAATAAGTCACGATTTGAACATGATTTTCAAAGAAACGAACAAAATTATGTGCATGAACAAAACACTACACTGCCATAAAAGTACCGCTGATCTTGATATCAATGATTTGCGATCTTTGTACTCTAAAGACTTTGAACTATTTATTCACATCAATGAAAAGATGAAGGTGGTTAGTAATAGAGATGATTGATATTCTAAGTTATCCTTTTATGAGATACGCCTTAATTGGTGCTATTCTCTCAGGTTTTGGTAGCGCGTTGCTATCAAATTTCATAGTCCTAAAAAAGATGGAGTTTATTGGAAACGGAGCTGCCCATGTGGCGTTTGGTGCTATAGCTTTTGCTCTTTACTTTGGATTGAATATGAACCTATTGTCTATAATAGTTGCCATTATATTTGCAATAACTATACACCAACTAGGTAAAAAAGAAAGAGTGCAAGAAAATAGTGTTATAGGGATGCTCTTATCTCTTTCTATGGCTATAGGTATAATTTTACTTTCATTCAAAAAAGGATACGTCCCCGAAATCGATAGTTTCCTATTTGGAGACGTATTAATGATAACTCAAGAAGACTTGATTTTATTGGGAATTTTTGACTTACTTATTCTTTTTATAGTTATTTTTTTAAATAAAGAACTTAAATATTATTCATTCAATCAAAGATTAAGTAAAATATTTGGGGTTCCCACAAACATAATAAACTTGTTGTTTTTAACAATTACATCCGTTACCATAGTTGTTTCCGTTAAAATAATAGGGATCATACTAATAACGGCTCTACTTATAACCCCTGGTGTTATAGCGAAGCTTTATGCAAAAAGTATAAACCAAATGTTGATAATATCCGTAATAGTCGGTGTTTTCTCATCTGTTTTGGGTATTTTTTTATCTTATTACTTAAACGTTCCATCAGGCCCAATGATAGTCCTGACAATGTTTCTAATATTTCTAATTGCATATCTTTTAAGAAAAACGGTTCTTAAGTCTTTTGCTCAGTAGATACTTTTTAATTTTTGCTTTAAGTCACAACTTGCACTATAAAGAAAATATTCTGCTCTTTTTAAAAACTGTTGAGAGAGCAGAATATTTTTTTCTTTCAACTAGTTAATATCTTATTTTAAACGCTTATCAATTGTTCCATCCGGTAGCATATTGTCCGGATGGTACTTACCTGTTTCTTCCATTTGATAGCGTACGCAACTTTTGTAGTCACCATGACAATAATTTTCTATCCACTTTTTATCTAATTTACCCTCATCATAATATCTCTTCATTGGACAAACGATATACCATTTACAAGTCATAATAATATTCTCCTCGTTTTTTAGAGCTTCTACACTGCCTTCATTATGTAGTCTAGTTATACTGTATTCAGTATCTGTTCAAAGAATTTGAGTGGCTCTTTTCTCAGCTGGTATCACTCCTTATGTATTTTTTACACTCCTATATTGTATGATACCATATTATTTAATCTTTTCTTTTAAGAAAAACTGTTCTTAAGTCATTTATTCAGTAAGCACTTTCGGTTGCAGGCTCTTTTTTGTATTTTCTGATTTTAAAGCTAAAAATTGAAAAGAAAATTAGTGCAGCTATTATTCCTATAATATTTGATAATAAAGGATTCAATTGAAACCCCTCCGGTGCTTGGAATATGTAAGCAACTGTAACTGCTGACATAAACACTGCAGGTCCAGTTGCAATCCAATGGAATTTTTTATTCATTGCAAGGAAAGATGCAGATGCCCATAAGACGATCATAGCAAGTGTCTGGTTGGACCATGAGAAGTATCTCCAAATTATAGAGAAATCTATTTTTGTTAGGATAAATCCAAGAGTGAGTAAGGGAATAGCAAGGGATAATCTGCTTACAGTTTTTTTCTGACTCCATTTGAAGCTATCTGCAACTGTAAGTCTTGCACTTCTAAATGCTGTATCTCCTGAGGTTATTGGAGCCGCTATCACGCCTAAAACTGCTAGTATTCCACCTATTTTTCCCATCAATGTATTAGAAATTTCATTTACTACAAGGGCAGGTCCACCAGTATTCAAAACATTTCCTAGAGCTTGGTAATCTCCATAAAAAGACATTGCAGCAGCAGCCCATATCATAGCTATTACACCTTCGGCTATCATGGCGCCGTAAAAGATTTTTCTTCCTTGTTTTTCGCTAGTAATTGTTCTTGCCATTAAAGGAGATTGAGTTGCGTGGAAGCCTGAGATTGCTCCACAACTGATCGTGATAAAAAGCATAGGGAAAGCATTTAGTGAGTTAGGATGCATATTTTGTAAGCTCATTTCGGGTAATTCATATCCTTGAAAAATCAAACTCAAGGCAATGCCTACAGCCATTATCATTAGGGCAACACCGAAAATTGGATATACTCTACCAATTAATTTGTCGATTGGTAAAATCGTTGATAAAAAATAATAAAATAATATAAAGAGCGATATAATACCCACATTCCATCCTGTTAAATTACCTAACAGATCTGCAGGACCTGTTACAAAGACCGTTCCAACTAAAATCAGTAGTACTACCGTAAATATTCTCATTACCTGTTTTATAAAATTTCCTAAATATGTACCTACTATTTCTGAGGCGCTTGCCCCGTTAAGTCGTTCAGATAACATTCCTGAAAAGAAATCGTGTACTCCTCCTGCAAAAATGCTTCCAAAAACTATCCACAAATATGCCATTGGGCCCCATAAAGCTCCTGAAATAGCTCCAAATATTGGACCCAATCCAGCTATATTCAAAAACTGGATTAAGAAAATTTTCCATCCTTTCATAGGTACATAATCTACTCCATCTTCCATTGTTATAGCTGGTGTTTTCCGACTTTCGGAAATTCCAAATATCTTTTCGACAACTTTTGAGTACACTAAGTAGCCTAACAATAAAAGAGCTAACCCACTAAAAAAAGTAATCATCAAAAATCCCTCCTTTGAAATGAAATGACATATATAAATCATAACATTCACAAAGAAGGGAGAATAGTTTTGTGGAATGAGTTACCTACTTTTAGCAATAAGATGTACTCTTTTTGTTATGAAATAAATATTATTTTATACTTAATTTGTTTTTAAAATTTTTAATAAAATTTTTGCTTACATACGCCTCTTCTTTTATATCTTCAAATTTAATGTTATATGTATTATTAAACCAAGGAATTATCTCTTTGATTTTATTTATATTTACAATATAGGATTTGTGAGTTCTTAAAAAGTTAGAATCATTCAAAATTTTTAAATATTCTGATATTCCTATGTTTGTTTTATAAACTTGATCTTTTGTATATACCAAAGTATCCTTTCCGTTTGCTTTACAAAAATAAATATCATTTTTATTTTTCAAAACGATCTTACCACCATCTTTTAAAGCAACCTTACCATTAGAACGCTCTTCATCTTCAGAATTCCTTTCAAGTTTTTTTAAGGTGGATATTATCCGTTCTTCGGAATATGGTTTCAATATATAGTCAAAAGCTTCTATTTCAAATGCATCCACAGCGTATTCTGGATATGCAGTTATAAAAACAAACTTTGGCGAATTTCTTAATTTTTTTGTTATTTTTGCCATCGATATGCCGTTGACACCTGGCATATTTATATCCAAAAAAATGACATCGGTTAAATTTGATTTCAAAAAATCTAAAGCATCTAAAGAATTATCAAATTCTTCCAATATTGAAATATCACTAAATTTGTTTATAAAATATTTCAGTTCTTCACGTGCGGGATATTCATCTTCAACTATTATACAGTTCAATTTTCTCTCCTCTTTCAGTTATTTTAAAAGATATTTTCGTACCTTTGTCAGTATTTTTTATTGTTAATCCATTTCCATAGGTTAACTTTAATCTATTATGAACATTTGAAAGTCCCACACTGTGGTTAAAAGAATTGTTATAAACTTTTTTTATTGTTTCATCATCGATTCCCTTACCATCATCTGATACTTCAACAAAAAATTCATTATAGTCGGTCTTACCAATATTAATTGTTATTTTACCTTTCCTTTTTCCTTCCATGATTCCATGTTTTATAGAATTTTCTACCAGAGGTTGTATTATTAAGGGCGGAATATTAAAGTTTATATCTTCTTCCATAAAAATGTCTAAAGAAATCTTATCACCATATCTTGCCTTTTCAATTTCAAAATATGATTTTACATGTTGTATTTCTTCTTTTATACTGACGAAACTTCTGTCAATTTCTAAATTGTATCTTAAAAAAGAAGAAAAGTTAAGTATTAATTTTCTTGCTTTCTCTGGGTCTGTTCTTGTGAAGAACATTATTGTATTTAAAACGTTGAAAAGAAAATGAGGATTTATTTGTGCCTGTAAGACTTTCAACTCAGCTTTTTTTGCCATTATTTTTAGTTTTTCTATTTTACTAATTTCTATTTGGGTAGATATTAATTGTGAAAGACCTTTGGCCAGAAAAATATCCCTTAAGGTTACTAAATTTTCTTGGGGGAAATAAATTTTTAATGCCCCAACAACCTCTTCTGCTTGAGTTAAAGGTACTATAATTGCAGATTTTAAAGGGCAATCATTTCGCTTGCATCCGATTTCTCTTTTATTGTATAAAATCTTTATTTCGTTATTTTCAATAGCACTTTTGGTAGCTTCGGTGGAAAAATAATCCCCGACAATATGATGATCGCTACCAAGGCCAACGTGTGCCAAAATTTTTTCGTTGTCAGTAATCGATACAGCGGCAGCTTTAATTTCTTCTCTTATTATCTCACAAGCTTTTTTTAGAGAATCATAAGAATATTCTCGAAAATAAGGTAATGTTTTGTTTGCAATCTTTAATGCTAAATGTGCTTGTTCAGCTTGCATCTCATCCCTTTGTCTGTACAGATCTGATAATATCAGTAAAACTACAGCTATGCCACCTCCAACTATTATAGGCATAGGAAGAAAAATACTTTTAACGATATTTAGCGCCCTTTCAAAAGGTTTCGAATAAAGCAGTATTAAAAGCATACTTACGGATTCTGTTGTAAGACCCATAAGCATCCCGTAAAGCCATCTTTTATTTAAAGGAGAATATTTGTATATTAAACCCGCAAGTATTCCACTGAAAAAGGTTGTTATTGCGCATGGAAATGTAGTTATTCCATCTATATCTATTAAAAACCTATGAATACTAGCTATAGAACCAGATAATAATCCAACCAAAGGTCCACCAAGTACTCCACCCACGATAACTCCAACATTCCTTGTGTTTGCAATAGCTCCATCCACATTCGTCCCGAGATAAGTGCCAAGTATTCCAAATAAACCAAAGAAAATCCCTAAAAATATTTTATCCTTTGTTTCAAACTTATCTTTTATAAGCATTTTTTTGAAGCCTTTCAATCTACTTATGAAGGCTATTATTAAAATAACATAAATAACGTTGTTGAAAAGCGGCTCAAATAAATTAAAAAATTTCATTACATATCACCTATAAAAAATTTTATAGTTCTTTTGTTATCCTAATATTATAAATATTAAACATTCCATTACCGGACTTATCGCATTAGATAATATTAAATGTCCGTGAAAAAGATTGGTTAGATTATAATTCGAGTCTTTGAGGGGGTAAACCCCCTCACATTTCCCAAAAACAAAAATCTCTTTTTTTAAAAGATCTTTGTTTGCACAATGCTGCAAACAAATGATATCATATCCTTGACTTTTTTTGAAAGGAGACAAGGAAAAAATGGAGCCATTCGATATGGGACTAACCAGCTAACGCCCCAGAGGGGGGTCTAAGGTTTGACAGAAAAATATTTGAAATCAAGTAAAAAAGAGAAGTCAGAGATTATTTCAAAGTATTGTGAGTTAACAAAAGTAAAAAGAGCTACAGCTGTAAAAAGATTTGAAAGGTATAAGAAGAAATATCTGTTTCAAGAAAGAGATACTCAAAAGAATTCAAAAAAGAGAAGAGGGCCAAAGAAGAAATATGAATCTATTCATGAAGTGATATTGTGGAAATGTTGGGGATTATCTGGGCGATAAGGTAAGAAAATTGGTAGGATATTTCAGATATAAGAGTGAAGAAGAGGTATGTTTGCTCAACGAGATTTACAACAGAGCAGACTTACTAAATAACTCTTCATACCCAATTTAAACTAAAAAACAAAGTAAAGAACGACAAGGATAAAACAATAAAAAAAGAATATGAGAAACCTAAGACTCCATTCCAACGGTTGCTTGAAAACAACACTGTTAGCGAAAAAACTAAATCTCATGAATCTAATATTTTTTGGTCTTTTATTTCAAATTTATTTCTTAAAACAAAAGAATTTTCATAACAATAGTAATTATCTTTTATACTGTAATCTTTCATTTAAATTTTATAAGCTTTTAGTACTTTTTGTATTATCTGTTCTTTAGTATATTTATTATCTTCTATCTCTTTAAAAAACGCTCTATCATTTTTATCTATTTTATAACCTTCTATTACCAGGGTATTTTTAACATATTCGAATTTATCAAAAAAAGATTTATCTGCTTTTGTTGTCATATTATTCCCTCCGACTATAATTATACAAATACTTTTACCGCCCTTAGCGATAAAACACCCCGAAAGGGGTTCAAGATTGTATAAGGTTTGTTGTCCAGCAACACTTCTCCTTTCCTCAACCGACGGTATTCTGTATTCTATTCAGAGATGTTTAATCATTGACTGCAGAGTCTGAAACACCTTCTCTTTATTAGCCGGTGGCTGAGGCTAATCAAACATGGCTTTCTCACCACAAAACTCCGCCTGCCTAGGCGGTAACTGGTTGACTATTGGCAAATATCTATTAGATTCTCCTCTACACTATTTTAGCATAAATTGTGTACTTGTGTCAATTTCTTTTGCTTTCTCAACAATATTCGTTCTGTAGGAGTATTTATTACGCATCCAAAGTCCCATGCGGTTTTCAAATTGGGATCTATCCGCTCCTCAATTATTTCCCCCACTCATTTTGATTTGTTTTCTTCAAAAGATTTTTGTATTAGGCTCTTGGCATTTTGAAATCTTTGAAGACTATCGATTGTTAACTCAACATCTCCGACTCCCAAGTGTCCGATATTTGAAACATCACGAACATATTCAGCTGGACTCTCTAAATCCGAATAATTCAATTTCAACCAAACACGAAGTCCACTTTTGTGAATACGAACACAACAAAAAATGTTATTACCATGTGTATATTTTATATAGTGTTTAAGGGCTTCTCTTTGGACTACGTTTGGATCAAGTTCTGTACAAAATTTATCAAATGTCTTAAATAACTCTACGACTTCTTGCGGTTTCCCATTTAAGTGATGCTCTTCGTTATACCCTTTTGCTTTAGATTCTGGTGAAGGAACAGGCTGTTCAGTATATTTATAAGTTGAAGGTATTTCATTTCCCAATGGTTGGATCCAAAGTATCTTTAGGGCTTTCTTGATTTGAACTGGTTTAATAGAGTCGTCCTCTAGTGTTGAGCGTATAAGTTTAATTAGTGTGTTTGGGGGATCCATAAAGAGCTTATCTAAAGCTTTTCTTATCTTTCCTGTTGTAAAGATTTGTTCACCAATTTCATCAAGCAGACCTTTAGCCATTGAATTACGTGAGAAACGTGCAAATTGTTCTGCAACTTGCTGAATCGACATGCCTTCGGTTTCTTTTGGATCAAGAGAAATTTCAAAAAGTAGTTTATTCGGGGCCTCTGCCTTTTCAGTACTATGATAAACCTTATAGTTAATACCATTGGTAAGAATACACCATTCTACACCCCCATTAGCAGCGTAACCAACAACTTGTGTAATGGCTTTAACATCTGTAAGTGAATCATTTAACGCTTTCGCTTCAATAAATAAGACAGGCTTACGGTTTATTTTAGCAGCGTAGTCAACAGACTTTCCATCAATAGTGGGATACTCAAGTTCCACTTCATCAGGATCTCTAATATCCCACCCGAGAGCTTGAAGTAATGGGTCTACAAATATCGTTCGCGTGGGATATTCTTTAAGGCCAATCTTTCGGTACTTATTCAGTTTCATACGAAGGTCTTCGATACATCTAATTAAGGCATTTATTTTTATAGAATCCATTTTTTTCATCTCCTTAAATTTCTGGCTAATTCCAATTTACTTTATTCCACGGTTTCTTTCAGCTTCTCTTAGCACTTCACCGTTTTCATTCACAGCTTCGTAAGCTCCATTAATTACAGCAGATTTTATTTGCCCTTTGGCAACAGAGTTGCCTTGTAACCCAACTGCATCTAAAATCCCTTTTTTTACCGCTAAATAAAGAGTTTCAGGATCAGTTAAAGGATCCTCTTTTTGAGGGGAGAGACTTTTAATTTTTTCTATTATAACCATGGCTTCTTCTTTCAATAAATTTACCCTTTCTTTGATTTCAGGATCGCTGGCAAAATCAGGTAAGCCACGAGATGCTAAAGAGTTTGCCCTTTTTACCATCTTCACACTTTCTATTATTTCTTTTGAAGTTGCCCTTTTCATTGCTTCACAGTACGCCACCACGTGGATTATATGTGGTTGTAAGTAAGATGAATAAAACATGGAAGAAACAAGTTGACCCATTGCGCTGTTGGGGTCGGCTGGAAAAGAAAGAAGTCCAGTTCTTATCATCCTGTAAGGTGTAAAGGTTTCATCCTTTAGTGTTTCCACCAATTCTAATTTTGCTAAAGACTTAGCTATATCCATCTTTGGAGATAACTTTGGAGGAGTGTTCATCATATATTGTTGAACATACCATCTTACACCAAGTTTTTTCGCTACATAAGCAGCTAAATAAGTAGTTGCAACAGCTAAACTGTCGTGCGCATACCTTAGTTCCCATTGGTGGGCGTCGTTAATTTCTACAGGGATGTTGTTCCTGGCATTCCACTTTATTCCTTCCATATTTTCTTTTATCGCATCTAATAAGTTCCTTTCAGACCTTCTATCAAGTTCAGAATACCAAAATATGGGTATCGCTGCCCATACGTTGTTGATAGTTCTTTTTAAAACTTGGGAAAATTCGACCATGTGGTTGGTTCCAGAGTAGCATCTTACTAAAGGATAATTGCCTCTTCGACTGGCTTCATACATGGCAACAAAGTCTTTTTCATTTCTAATGGGAGCTCCTCCTGCTCCGTCCTGGTTGGGGTCCATCTTTTCTTGCTCAAAAAAGTATTGTTGACAGTTTTGATCAGGTGCCAAAGAGATGATATCCAAGAGTTCAGATTCTGCGAGTTTTTTGATCTCCTCGATGGTTTCCTCAATTGTTTGAAGCCCAATATGGTGCCTAATTAGCGGATATGGGGATTTAAAGGCGATCCTTTCGGCTAAGGTTGAGGGAAAATTTTTCTCTTCTTTATATTTAATTTGACCTCTTAAAAACAAAACTACATCTTCTTCTTCCTCTGAACCATCAAAGATCTTTTTAAAGAAATCGTATTTTCTTGCAACCTGTGAGGTTTCAACAGTTCCTCCAAAGATAAAGTCAATGTTTTCATAATTTTTTAATTTTTTAGCCTTTTCTATAAATTCTTTTATAAGATTTTCGAAGGCATCAGCTCCCAAACGATAACTTATTGAAACAACATCTGGGGTTTCTTCGTCTATCTTTTTAATAATTTTCTCGATTGGAACCGCTCCACCTAAGTAAATAACCTCATACCCTTCATTTCGAGCTAATTCCAAAAAGTTTAAAAGACCTGCTGTATGTACGTCACTTCCCATAGAAGCACCAAGGATCTTTTTCATCATTCTCCCTCCTCAACAAGTCTTATTATGTCTTCTATGCTCATTCCTTCTAAACCCAAATCTTTTACGGTTCTACCCTCTTTCCAAAAATTTTTTCCCATCATTATATTGGCAAGATTTATGATAGAATCAATTACAGGGGTCTTCACACCATATTCTTCTCCAAAAGATGAGATAGGTACAAGACTCATTGGAAGATCTTCAAGAATATACCTGTTATCCAACGTTGGCGGTGCATATATGCCTCTATAACCAACATTGTTTCTAATAGCTTCGTATAAAGAGTTACCTCTTACATCGTATGCATAGTTTAGCCAATCCTTCGCGGTCATGGGATCGGCGTTGAAAAGCTTCATAACCTTACATCTTTCCTCATCTATTTTTTCTAAAACCTTTGCTACGGATTGGGAGATCCCTTCGAAGTAGAATTCAAACTTTCCTGCTGTTGTTTCAACCCTTGCTGCATTCAATATTAATGTAGCAGGGTGAAAAACAACTCCAATATTGTTAAAACTGGTGTAAATTACATTCTTAACTATTTCAAACTCAGGTATGGCAGTACACAATACTTCTTCTAATTCAGCATTTCTGGTAGCGGGTAGTGCAGAAACAGGAACGGCGTTTTTTATCCTAAACACTTTAGCTACTCCAGGATTGGACATTCTTGAGGCAAAAATGAAAGTTTGAGCTTCGGCAAGTATGACGTCTTTTTTTACGTTTTCTTCTTTCAATACATTGTTGAATTCTAAGGCACCACCTGTTCTACCGGGATTTAACACTATTATTTGGCCATCTTCTAAATAAGGGGCCATCCTCTTTGCTATCTCTTTATGTGCGAAGGCAGGAACAACTACCATAATTAACTTTCTTCCCTTTATTGCTTCTTCCATATTTGTTGTGGCAAAAGATATATGATATTCACCTACTACTTGACCTTCTATTCTTATTGAATGTGAGTCTATGATGGGAGATATTCTCCTTTTTGACCTATTAAAGAGAGATACATCGAACCCTTTCATGGCTAAATATCCAGCTAATGCCTGGCCTCCATTACCCGCTCCAACCACCGCTATCTTAACCATATAACCACCTCCATATTATATTTCACTGTGCGGATAAGTATTATAGCAAGATAAATTGATTGTTGCAAATATTACCTTTTCATTATATATTTTACATCATTTTTAGAAAATTATTTATACCGTCTTTAAAAACTCTAAAACTTTTTTGGCGCCCTTTCTCCCAGTACCCACCCATGAGGAATTTTAAGGGCTTAATTGAAAGTTAAAAGTTTACTTGACGTTACACTCTAATTGGAGTATAATACTCAATAAGGAGTATTAATAAAGGGATGGAGGGATAGAGAATGGAAACTTTATGGTTTTTTATAATAGTTGGATTCCTTGCCCAGGTCGTAGATGGGGCTTTGGGAATGGCTTATGGTACTATTTCAAATGCTTTATTGTTAACTGTTGGCGTACCTCCTGCTATCTCAAGTGCCTCAGTTCATTTTGCTGAGATTTTCACAACATCTATATCAGGATTTTCTCATCTAAAACTTGGTAACGTTGATAATAGCCTTTTCAAAAAACTTTTGATACCTGGTGTAATCGGGGGAGTTTTGGGGGCTTATATTTTGACAAATATAGACGGAGACAAAATCAAACCGTTCATTGGTATCTATTTATTGATTATGGGGATAAGAATATTGTACAAAGTTACCACCATGCATAAACATTCAGAAGAGAAGATTACAAGAAGGAGGCATTACTCTATCTTAGGTCTTTTAGGAGGCTTTTTCGATGCCATTGGAGGTGGAGGATGGGGGCCTATCGTTACATCAACGTTAGTTTCTGATGGAAAGAATCCGAGAAAGACTATAGGTTCAGTGAATGCTGCTGAGTTTTTTGTTACTATTTCTGAAGTTGTAGCATTCTTTGCCTTGCTATCACAATTCAATTGGAGCGTTATTATTGGATTAATTATTGGGGGAAGTTTGGCAGCTCCAATCGCCGCTTTGATAACCAAGAAAATTCCTGCTAAAGTGTTGATGATTTCTCTTGGTTGTATCATTACTTTTTTAAGCATTAGAATGATCGTATTTTAATTTCAATCAGATAAATAATTATAAACTATCGAATTAAAAAAATCGGTAATTTTGTTGATTTTCAGAATTTTATTGCTGCTTATAAAAATCCCATGGCTGGCGTGATTGGCATCATCAGGACCAATGTCATTGTCGTGTGTGTAAATGCTTTCATTACCTATGGTACCTTGACATCTCCAAGATAGATCATCAAAGTAAACAATCAAATCGGGAGGAATATTATTTACCTTATTATAAATTTTTTGGGGTTCATACACGTTTGTATTCATCTCATATCCATCTTCATTCTTAATGTCTTTCAGCTCTTGTATAAGCTTAGTTTTGAAATTATCTAATTCATTTTTTTCAATTACCCCTAAAGGTTCCCTTCCTTTTATGTTAAAAAATAGCTTGCCGTGGTAGCCACCATTTCCCCACACTTTGGTTTTACTCCAATCTATCTTTTTTTCTCTTATCAATTTGTTTATAGAAACGGGCTTTTTTGGATACTCCTTTAAAACCAAATAACCTTTCTTGATGAGCCACTCGTTAATGGCTATGCCACCGTACATAGGTTTTATGCCGTGATCTGATACTATTATAACGTCGAAATCGCCGTGAATACCATTCAAAAATTCTCCTATCTTGTTGTCTAAATGAATATAATAATCTCTAATGGCAGAATTAAATCTACTTTTTATATGTTTTGGATGTTTTTTATCGTGCAAAGCCCAAAATCCGTGGTGAATTCTGTCTGTCCCCATTTCAACCATTACAAACAAATCCCAGGGTTTGTTTTTTGCTAAATAATTCGCGATTTTAAAGTGATTATTAGTCATATCGTAGATATCTTTTAACAGTCTTTCTTTATCTTCGGTTCTAAAATCATTTACATCAAAAATGAAATGTCCTGTATTGGCTGCCAATTCATTTTTTAAATATTTTGGATAAGTATAATTTGATTCAAAAGAAGGTGTTAAAAATCCAGTAATCATATGTCCTTTCAAGGGAGAAGGAGGGTAAGTCAATGGTACACCTATCACGATGTTTTGTTTGCCTTTTTGTGTAAAAATATCCCACAATTTTTTATATTTCACGCTTTTGGAAGAAACCAACGAGAAAGAGTGATAATCATAATTTTGCCTATTTGTAAAGCCATATATTCCAAGCTCACCAGGATCTTTACCTGTAAACATGCTCATCCAGGCTGGTACAGTTATTGGAGGAATAGTCGACTCTAATTCATTGTACACTCCATTTTCCATAATTTTTCTTAAATTTGGTAAATCATCAAAAAATTCATCAAAGATTAAATTTGGTGAAGCACAATCTAATCCGATTATTACGATTTTTTTATTCATTAAGCCACTCCTTTTAAAGAAGCTATAGACAAATAATAACATAAAGATCTTTCAAAAAGAAAAACCTTTGATTAATCAAAAACGACGTGATATAATACAATTAAAAGGATCATTTGGAGCGTGACTTTCATGTCTGATAAGGTGACATTAAAAATACCAAAACCGTTGTATGATAAACTTAAATCCATAGTAGAAAATACTGGTTATTCCAGTGTTACAGAGTTTGTTGTGTTTGTGCTTAGAGATTTGGTGTCCTCTGAAGAAATCCAGCAAACCAAAAAGAATAACAAATCCACTAACCAAATTGAAACATTGACCGAAGAGGAAATAAAGGCGATCAAAAAAAGATTGAAGAATTTGGGTTATATAGATGAGTGATATCAACTATTCACTGCATCTATAATCAGTGCATAGATGCATAGTTTCTAACATAATTTTCTAGTATCCCTATTTTCTCTATTGTAACTGCCACTTTATCTCCAACATTCATCGGTCCCACACCTGAGGGTGTGCCTGTAGCAATTACATCGCCCGGATTTAGGGTCATTATTTTTGATATGAAACTTACGAGTTTTTCCACAGAAAAGATCAATTGATTAGTATTTGAGTTTTGCTTGATTTGATCGTTGAGTAAAAGTTGGATATTTAGGTTACTTGGATCAATATCCGTTACAATTGTGGGACCAAAGGGCGCAAAAGTATCAAAGGATTTTGCTCGTGTCCACTGTCCATCTTTCTTCTGCAAATCCCTAGCGGTAACATCGTTAAAACAAGTATACCCTAGGATATGTTCTTTTACGTGGTCTTCTTCTATGTCTTTGATTTTGTCTTTAATTATAACCGCAAGTTCTGCCTCATAATCTACTTGATTGCTCATTTTTGGGTATATAATACTTTCTTTTGGTCCAATCACAGCCGTTGACGGTTTTATGAAGAGAACCGGTTCTTCTGGGATTTTGTCCTTCATTTCTTCCGCATGATCTCGATAGTTTAAGCCAACACAAACGATCTTGCTAGGATTACAAGGAGCCTTTAACGTAACCTCATTGAGGGTGTAGACATTATCGGTAACTGTGAATTTGTCAAAGATATCGCCGTTAATAACTTTTATATTGTTTTCTTCCAACACGCCGTAACTTATTTTTCCATCTTTTTGAAATCTGACGAGTTTCATAATTTTACCTCCATTTTTGTTTTTGATTACCATCTTGAGAAATTCTAAAACTTTATATATAGCGCCCCTTCGCCCCGCTCCCCACCCTTGAACATTAAGGGGGTTCCCCCTTAAAAACCCCAAATTCAAGGTTAAAAACATTTAAAAAACATAGTTTGCATACTGTAGCAAACGCTCCCCACCCTTCTAAGGAAGGGCCTGCGGTTCCTAACCCAGCAGGAGAATAGCTTTTGATCGTGGGTTACCTTGTTACTTCGTTGTGTTCTTTTATATATTTTTCAAGGGTTTTAATGTCTCTGTATTCATTGTACATCCAATCTGAGTATTTTAAATCATCTGGTATAATTGATTTCATTTCTTCTAAATCGTCTTTTGTTGTCATGGGTGGGTATAGTGTGGTTCTTAAAATCAGATCCCTTTTGAAATCTTTTAGTAGATTCAAGCTTTCTTTTAGTATAACACAATTTCCACCGATAGTTTTATACTTTTGACAGCTGGTTTTTATGTCTATCGCAATCATATCTACAATATCTATAACCGTATTTAAAACTTTTGGATTGTGTCCGTTGGTATCAAGCTTTACCGAAAATCCCATATCTTTTATTTTAATGATAAAATCTCTTATATCTTTTTGTAGAGTTGGTTCTCCTCCGGTGATGACAACCCCTTCTAAAATCCCGACTCTTGATTTCAAATAAGAAAATATACTTTCTTCGTTAACCAATTGGCCTGTGAAAAAAACTAATTCAGGATTATGACAATAGGGGCATCTTAGGTTACAATAGGGACAAAATAGCACGGCAGCTATTTTGTCCGGGTAATCAATAAAGCTTACTTTTTGCATAGATGCGATTTTCATACGTTATACTCCAATCTTTCTTTGAATTCTTGCTGCTTTCCTTTATTCCAACTTTTCACAGGCCTGTAATATCCAACAACCCTTGAATAAACTTCGGTAGGTTTGCCACAAATGGGACATTCAAAATGTTCTCCTGCAATGTAACCATGGGTTTCGCAAATGGAAAAAGTTGGCGTTATGGTCATATATGGAACAGGGTATTGACTAAAAGCTTTTTTAATAAAAGTTTTTAAAGTACTTGCTTGGGGTTTTTCCTGCAAAAAGATATGTAATACTGTACCGGATGTGTATAAAGTTTGCAAAGGTGCTTGATGTTCAAGTACTTCAAATGGGTCTTCGGTGATTCCGACTGGTAAAAATGTCGAGTTTGTGTAGTACGGTTCATTATCACCTGAAGTTATTATGTCAGGATAAAGTTGTTTATCTTTTTTAGCTAACCGATAAGATGCTCCCTCTGCAGGTGTCGCCTCGAGGTTGTATAGGTTTCCAGTTTCTTCTTGATAATCTTTCAAAACCGATCTCATATAATTCAAAACTTCTATTGCAAATTCTTTTCCCCCAGTGGTTTCAATACCTCTTCCCATGAAATTTAAAAGTGATTCATGCATTCCTATTATTCCTATGGTTGAAAAATGGTTGTTGAAATGTCCCAAATAAACTTTTGTATAAGGCATAAGATTTTTGGAAAGATTTTCTTCTACCACGTATCTTTTTATTTCTAAAGAAGTTTTCGCTAAATCCATCATCGATTTTAAGTTTTCAAAATATTCTTCTTTGGTTTTAGATATATATCCTATTCGAGGAAGATTGATTGTTACTACACCTATGGAACCTGTTTTATCTGCTGAGCCAAAAAGTCCTCCACCTCTATTTTTTAATTCCCTTAGATCAAGTTGTAACCTGCAGCACATACTTCTTACATCGCCCGGATTCAAAGAACTTGAGATAAAGTTTTGGAAGTAGGGTAACCCATATTTGGCTGTGGCTTCCATCAATAAATCAACATTTTCACCTTCCCAATTAAATTCTTTGGTAATATTGTAAGTTGGGATGGGGAAAGAAAAAATTCTGCCATTTGCATCTCCTTCAATCATAGTTTCCAAGAAGGCTTTGTTCACCATATTCATCTCTTTTTGATAATCTCCATATACTCCAATTCCCTTTCCGCCAACAATTGCAGGTTCATTTTTTAGATCATCAGGAACTGTCCAATCAAGCGTGAAGTTTATAAAAGGTGGTTGTGATCCCCATCTAGAAGGTACGTTCATTGCGAAGACCATTTGTTGAATGAACTGTTTCACCTCGTCATAACTTAATTTATCTGCCCTCACAAAGGGCGCAAGTAAAGTATCTACGGAGTTAAAAGCCTGAGCACCTGCAAATTCCATTTGCATAACACCCAAAAAATTCACCATTTGCCCAGTTAAGGCAGATAGGTGTTTGGCAGGTTTGGCATTAATTTTTCCTTCCACACCTCCAAAACCTTTCTTTATTAGATCCATGAGTGACCACCCTGCACAGTAAGCGACTAGACCATGGGATAAGTCGTGAATATGTAAAGCGCCGGATGAATGAGCCTGTGATATTTCTGAAGGGTATATTTCATTTAACACATAATTTGCCAAAGCGCTGCCTGCTAAGTGTAAGTACAAACCCGGATAGGAATAAGTAGTGTTTGAATTTTCGTTAGTTCGCCAATCTTCCTTTTTAATGTATTCATTTATCGTTTTCCTTACATCAAAACTCATTTTTTCTGTGTTTGAATAATTGTCTAAGCTGCGTTTTTTCTGTTCTTTAATTAAATTCTCTTTCCTTGAATCCCCTTCAGGACCTTTCTTTATAGTTACGGGTTTCAACAACAAACTGTCTTTGATAGAATCTAAATCCATATTTTTCAACCCCCTTATATTTATGTATCAAGTTAATTTACAAAAGACTCAATTTATTGTGCTATATTTTATATCATACCACTGTATATTGTGTTTGTCAATATTGTTTATATTACAAAAAAATGGTATAATACAAAAAGTAATTTTGCTTAAACTCATGAGAAATTTGGGTGGGTCGCGGGGCGAAGGGGTACTAAAAGAGGTTTTAGAATTTTAGAGAGAGTAGAAAAGAAATTACTTGGGAGGGATTCATATGAAAAATGATTTTTTAGGGAGAAGTTTAACGGTTATGAATGATTTAACGGTTGAAGAGCAGTTATTTCTTTACAACCAAACAAAAAGGTTAAAAACAAAATGGGCAAATAAAGAAGATCATACTGAGTTTCAAATAAAAAACCAAACAGGCATTTACATAGTATTCCTCGAACCAAGTACCAGAACCAAAGAATCCTTCGTTAATGCTTCTAAATTCCACAAAAACGCTAAAATCAACATCTTCGAATCCGAACACTCCTCATTTAATAAGAAAGAAAGTTATATAGATACCTTCAACATGTTAACTGGCTATTCAGATTATTCTATATTCATTATCAGATCAAAATTGGAAGGTACTTGTAAGTTACTAGACGAGAAGGTGTCAGAATTTGCTTCAAGGCATAACCTACCACATCCTTCTTTTATAAACGCTGGAGATGGTAAGCACGAACATCCTACTCAAGAGATTTTAGATGAATTCACATTTTTAGAACAGATGGATTTCAGCAACGAGTATATTCATATAGCTCTCATTGGTGATCTTCTTCATGGAAGGACGGTTCATTCCAAAGTTGAAGGTTTAAAAATATTTAAAAATGTGGAGGTTGATTTGATAGCGCCAGAAGAATTACAGATGCCAAAACACTATATTAGCAAAATGAGGCAAAAAGGGTACAACGTTAGAATCTTCTCGTCTATAGAAGAGTACCTAAAACAAGGTAAAAAAGCAAATATTTGGTATTTCACAAGGCTTCAATTAGAACGAATGGGGGAAGATATTCTAGAAAAAGAACATATTTTGAGAAAAAGTGTGACTTTTACAAAAGAATTTCTCCCCCTTATTTCCGAAAACGTAAAATTTTATCACCCTCTACCTCGTCACAAAACTTACCCCACTATTCCAACCTTCTTGGACCCCTTACCGCTTAATGGATGGGAAAAACAGGCAATAAACGGATATTGGACAAGGATAATCTTACTTTCTATGTTTGGTGGAGCTCTAACCGCCCCCTTTGATACCTCAAGAAAACATCTTGAAATTAATGAAGATGATTTCATTATCCCTGCTCCGATAAAAGATGGTAAAAAAGGGTTGTTAAGTGAAGGGAAAAGAGGGATCAAGCCGATTGAAAATGGAACTGTAATAGATCACATAGCCAAAGGACAAAGTCCAGAAAAGATATACGAGACGATCATGAAAATAAGGAAGATTTTAAAGTTTTATAATATTGATAGTGCAGACGGAATATTTAGATCAGCAGACGGTAGATTAAAGGGCTACATTAGTTTGCCTGACGTTCATCTATCAAAGAAAGATATAAAAAAGCTTTCAGCTATATCTCCAAATACAACTGTAAATATTATTGAAGGTGGAAGAGTCAAAGAAAAATATAGGATTTCTTTACCGCCTATTATATACGGTTTCGAAGAGTTAAGGTGTAAAAACGAAAACTGTATAACCAACCCTCAAAACAACGAAAACGTACAGGTTTCTTTCATTAGAAACGAAGAGAATCAGTTAATATGTGAATATTGTGAAACCCCTCATACCTTTGAAGAAATATGGGGTCTTTAACAGTAAAAAATCTTACTTTATCTTTGTTTTTACTCTTTTAATATTTTTGTGATAAAATTGAATGATAGGGTAAAAAGTAAAGTGGGAGGAATTTTTTTGAGAAATCTCGTTTTTGATTTGGGAAATGTCCTTTTTAAATTCAATCCGGATGAGATTTTAGATGGTCTATTCAAAGATCCGATTATAAAAATGAAGTTAAAAGAGGCTGTTTTTAAAACAAGTATATGGAAAGCATTGGATAGGGGGACCTTGTCTTTTGAGGAAGCCAAAAAGATTTTCATCGAGAAAAATCCTGATTTAAAAGAAGAAATAGATATATTGCTCCAAGAATGGAAGAATTATCTTCATCCCATAACCGAAAACATAGAAATTCTACCTGAGTTGAAAGAAAACAACAAACTTTTCATATTGTCTAATTTTCATGAAGAAGCCTTCAATTATATAAGAAGAAAATACTCTTTTTTTGATATCTTTGATGGAATGATTATTTCCTACAAGGAGAAGCTATTGAAACCCGAAAAGGAAATTTATCAACTTTTGCTTAATAGGTATAATTTGAACCCAGAAGAAACCTTTTTTGTGGATGATATTATTGAGAATATAACGGCTGCCGAAGAAGTAGGAATTAAAGGTATATTATATACCGATCCTGAATCCTTGAGAGAAATGTTAAAAAGAATAGATGCCCTATAATTGTGAAAGGAGGCAATGAAGTGGATAACGTTTTTGATAAACATTGTGTATTTATCACTTCAACCGGAAGAACAGGTACGAGATTCCTTGCAAAAAGTTTATCAAAAATGGTTGAAGATTGTTATGCGGTCCATGAACCTGCGAATGTGTTTATTAAAGATCTAAAAAAATGGAGAGATGATATAAAAAGGTTCGGTTTTTATCAAATGACCGTAGGGCAGTTTTTGCCTTCCAAATCCATGTGTAAGTTGAGTACTTACAGGAGAAGAGGGAAAATAACCGATGAAAAAGCAAAAGAGTATATAAAGGGTTTGAGAAAACAAATTTTGGAGGAAACAAAGGAAAGTTTGTACGTCGAATCAAGTAACCACCTTCACGGGGTTATAGATCTATTGGGAGATGTCTTTCCTAATAGTAAAGTCGTGTTTATTATAAGGGATCCAAGAACATGGATCCGTTCAGCTATAAGTTCCTCTGTTTATTTATTGTATAGTAAAGTTGATTTTTCATTTTTAGGAATGAGTATGAGAGCTTTCCATTTCAAAGACGATCCCTACTCGATGAAATGGAATAGCATGAGTAAATTTGAAAAGTTTGCCTGGTATTATAATAAACTGAATACTTTGGTATTAGAATCTATGAAAAATAAAAAGAATTTCAAATTATATCGATACGAAGACTTATTCCTCGGTGAGAAAAAAGAAGAGAATTTTATTGATCTATTAGAATTTTCCACGAAGTTTGATGATGGATTCAGCAGAAATTATACTTTTGAACCTTCTTTTCTAAAGAAAAAAATAAACTCTGCATCGGATGAATATAAGATACCACATTGGAAAAATTGGGATAAAAAGAAAGCGCAGATACTTCAAAAACATTGTGGGGATTTGATGGATATGTTCGGTTATGGAAAAGAACCTGAGTGGTTAGAAAAGTTGAATTCGGATTATAAAGAAGAGTACGCATAATTAATATAGGAGTATTCAATGATTTCAGAAGATCTTAAACTTAGTTTGTACACAGATGGATGCGATATTAGACAAAATGAATTTCTCAAATATTATACGAGTTTTAGAATAGGAGGGTCTGTTCCATATATCTTATTCCCTAGAACTTTGAATGCTTTTGTGAATGCTTTATCGCAATTAGTTAAAAGGGACATTCCTTTCAGAATTATAGGTCAAGGAACCAACCTCATCGTAAGTGATGATCCTTTAAAATTTGTGGTACTTTCCACGAAATACTTAAATAAAATGAATTTTGAAGAAAAAAATAATATGGATTTGATTGTAGAAGCACAGAGCGGAGTGTCTTTATCTACTCTTTCTTTTTTGCTATCAGAAGATGGATACTCTGGACTTGAATTTGCTTGTGGTATTCCAGGAAGTGTAGGCGGTGGAGTTTACATGAATGCAGGAGCCTACGATGGTGAGATGAAGGATGTCGTTGTGGAAACAACGGTACTCGATTTAAAGGATGGAAAAATCAAGACTTTAAATAAATGTGATTTAGAGTTTGGTTATAGAACCAGTATTCTCCAGAAAGGTTCTTTCGTCCTTCTATCCACTAAATTCTTACTAAAAAAAGATGACCTTAAAAGGATCAAAAGTAAATTGATAGATTTTTCAATCCGCAGATGGGAGAAACAACCAATCGATTTACCATCTGCGGGAAGTATATTCAAACGCCCAAAACCAGATTTTTTTGTGGGTACTACGATAGAAAATTTAGGATTAAAAGGCTTTTCTATAGGCGAAGCTCAAATATCAACAAAACATGCAGGTTTTATAATCAACAAAGGTAACGCTACTTTCAATGATGTGATTTCATTAATTGAGTATGTAAAACGTATTGTAAAAGACGAATACAAGGTGGATCTAGAGGTTGAACCAGAGATTTGGGAATGAATTATGATTTTTTCTTTTTTTTCTTATTTTTTTTGTTAACTTTTATTTTGGCATGAGGATGTTCCTTTTTCAATTTTTCAAAATCATCTTCCGTATATGGAACAAAATCTACTTCCGTTCCAATTTTATCCGCTCTTACCACTTTGGCTTGTAACTTATCTCCGATCCTATAAACATTGCCGGTTCTTTCACCTTTCAACGTATTGTCACGTTCATCGTAGATATAATAATCATCGCTCAGCTCTGATATATGTATCAATCCACTTATCATCTTTTGGGGTATTTCTACGAATAAGCCAAATCGCGTGACGCCTGTTATGTAAACCCAAAAGACTTCTCCTATATGTCTTGAAATGTATTCAACTTTTTTCATATCTATTAGATCCCACTCAGCTTGGTCTGCGACCCTTTCCATTTCAGAAGAATTTTTAGCTATTTCAGGAAGCATTTCAGAATACTTCTTTATTTCTTTCTTTGAAAGGGTTCCTTTATGTTTGATGAACTCTTTCAGCAATCTATGAACCACTAAGTCAGGGTATCTTCTTATTGGTGATGTGAAATGTGTATAGGATGATGAAGCAAGACCAAAATGTCCCACGTTTTCTTCAGAGTACAATGCCCTCTTCATAGACCTAACAAGCATCATCTGAATATTTTTACTTAAAGGATGATTCTTTGTTTTTTCCAATATTTCCTGTAGGACCTTCGGATGAATATTTTGAGGAAACTTTACATTTATTCCCAACATATCTAGATAATTTCGCAACTGAAGCAATACATCAGGATCCGGATTTTCGTGGATTCTATATATAAAAGGTAAGCCTTGAACATCAAAGTATGAAGCAACTGTTTCGTTGGCCAAAACCATGAACTCTTCGATCATTTCTTCCGATATGCCTCTTTCCACAGGGATGATATCCTTTACATAGCCTTTTTCATCGAATTCAAAGTATACTTCGTTGCTTTCAATGTCAATTATCGAGCCTCTTTCTTTTCTTTTTGCACCAAGTATTTCCATCAGTTCTTTCATCATCTCAAGATCTGGCTTTAAAAAGCCTATTTCTTTTTTTACTTCTTCACTACAATTGTCAGATAGGAGTTCATTAACTTTTCTATAGGTCAATCTTTTGGTACTTCTTATCACTCCATTGTATATTTTTGAGTTTACCAAGTTTCCATAAGGGTCAATTTCCATTAGTAGGGACATTGTCAATCTATCTTCACCTTCAACCAAAGAACATATCCAGTTGGATAACTCAAAGGGAAGCATTGGGATAACGGTGTCGATTAAGTAAACGCTTGTACCTCGTTTGTATGCCTCTCTATCAAGAGCACTGTTATTTTTTACATAATGAGATACATCTGCTATATGTACCCCGAGTAAATAATTACCGTTATCTAACTTTTTTATACCAACGGCATCATCAAAATCTTTTGCCGTATCACCATCGATAGTAAATATAGTTTCTTTTCTAAAATCTTTTCTTCCCTTAATTTCATTTTCAGAAAGTTTATTTGGAAGTTCTTTAGCCTCTTGTACCACTTTTGGAGGGAAGTAACCTGGCTCAGGTAAATCATGCTTGAAGATCACTATAGGCAAATCTATGGAAGGGTCATCTTTGTCACCAAGGACATCTACTATCTCGACCTCTGGATTTTTTGTGGGAGATTGGTACTTTGTTATTTTTGCCTTCACTATTTGTCCGTTTTTAGCTTTTCCTACACCTTCCGGAGCTACGTAAAAATCCGTATTTATTTTTCCATCAATGGGTATAACGAATCCAAAGATCCCTTTTCTTACGAACTCACCTACCACATATTTTAACCCTCTTTTTAATATTCTAACTACCCTACCTTCTTTTAAATCACGCCATTTACCTATTATTTCAACCAAAACTAAATCTTTATGCAAACTGATTCCAGAATTTTCAACCTTCACAGCAATTTCGCTTCCATCTGGGCATTGTACAAAAGCCATATTTCCACTTTTGGTGAATTCGATGGTTCCAACAGCCATGTTTTCATCTAATTTTCTGTATCTGTTTTGTGAATCTTTAATTATTTTTCCTTCATTTAGGAGTTTTTTTAGTATTCTTCTGATTATAGTCTTTTCTGATTTTTGAAATGCATTTAGATTTTCGTAGAGTTCTTTTTGTATCATAGGCTTTTTATCTATTATTTCCAATATTAGATTTTCTAAGTTGTCTTCATTCATATTTTACCTCCATTCAATATATTATTCCATTTTTTTAAAAAGCTAAAAACTTGTTTCAGCGCCCCTTCGCCCC